>CAZEWK010000065.1:0-10090 GCA_964515905.1 uncultured Rhodospirillaceae bacterium
ACCGGTTCCGATTTTTACAGCGATAGGATAACTGATTAGAGATTCTATGGAGTCAAAGTTTATCCAAAGCGCGTCCGCTTGAAACATTGGCATTATAATTCCACCTCGGTTTTTGAGATGGTTGTGCTTTTTTAAGTCAAAATCCTCGATAAGACGTAAAGGGAATCTACCAAGTCCCGGTGGGAGATGATGTGTCTTACCATCGTCTGGTAAACGTAATGTGCGTTGAAAAGTGATGGAAACGGAGGCATCCTTGTGCACTTCGGGGAAACAAATTTCTAGACCATCGTGTTCCAAGTAAATCATTCTATTTTTCCTCTACCAGTCACCGTCTCGAACTTCCCTGACAATCCGCAGTACCGCATGGTCAGGTTCTGTTTTCAGTCTTCGGATCAACTCTGCAAATACAGCAGGACGACCCCTTATAATCGCCAAGAGATCGGAGGAAACCTTGCCCGCCATTGCGAGTAAGATATCCTGATCTTCCCCTAGCACTTCCGCCAAAGCAACAATCTTCCCTTCCGATGGGGGAGAAACAATTTCTCTCTCCACCTTGCTAAGAAACGCCGGTTCTACGCCTATTTTCATCGCAACCTTGCGCACGCTAAAGTCTTTACTGTCTTCAGACAGACGCTGGCGTTGCGCTCTGACGTATGATCCATATCCCTTCATAAGTACTGTGTACTACCCAGTACACATTATGTCAAGACAGACCCCATCCAAACCTATCCACTTGAGGTAATCCATGTCAGACTTGTCCTATGAAACACATCCTCGCACCCATACTCCTACTGGTCTTTCTGTTCCCCACACTCGCATTGGGTGAAGAGGTGGTCGATTGGGATGACTTGGTGGAACGAGAGGGAATCTATTACAAAAAGTTTACTGATATTCCGTTTACAGGGAAGGTCACGGGTCAGATTCTACAAGGGCAATTCAAGAACGGAAAAGAAGAAGGTTCTCGGGTCTGGTACCACGACAATAGGCAGTTATTCGGCAAAGGTGACTACAAGAATGGAAAGAGAGAAGGTCATTGGGTCACTTACCACGACAATGGTCAGTTAGGCAGGAAAGGAACCTACAAGGATGGAAAGAAAGAGGGTCCTTGGATCTCGTACTGGGACAACGGTCTGTTAATGTACAAAGGAGTGTACAAAGATTGGAAGAGAGAGGGTCCTTGGGTTTCATACAACAAAAACGGAACTGTGAATGAGGAACACACAGGAACCTTCAAGCACGATGTGAAGGTCGATTAGACCATGAACAGAATCCTCGCCCCCATACTCCTAGTGGTCTTTCTGTTCCCTTCATTCGCATTGAGTGAAGAGGTCACATTTGATGACTTGGTGAGTTAGACACTCCAACTAGACATTGGGAAATATAGGAAAAAGAGTAAAGTTTTAAGTTTGGTCAAAGGTGTTGGAAAACCTAAAAAAACAATAAAATTGGGGGTTTAGGAACCTCTATCACCAATATGGACTGTTCCAACATAAACAACCACAGTTGAGTAACGCAAGCTTATTTAATAAATTTGGAATATGTAAGATGTATATAGCGATGAACCGATTTAAAATTGTGCCAGGACGGGAAGATGATTTTGAAAAAATTTGGAAGGAACGCGACACCCATTTGGAGAATGTGCCAGGTTTTAAGGAATTTCACTTAGTAAAGGGTAAAAAAGAGGACACCCATATCCTTTACGCATCTCACAGTACATGGAGTTCAGAGGACGATTTCTCAAATTGGACCAAGTCTGATGCATTCCGTCAGGCGCACAAGGGAGCGGGTGAGCATAGTGACGTATATTTAGGGCATCCAGAATTTGAGGGTTTTGAGGTAGTAATTTAAAACAACGATTACTTGTGGCAACACCATTTGGGAAAGTTTTAACTGGTTATTGTGAAACAGAATTCTAGCGGTATGAGAAATTACTGTCTATGAAACAGATTCTCGCACCCTTACTCCTATTGGTGCTTTTGTTCCCCTCACTCGCACTCGGTGAAGAGGTTACATGGGACGACTTGGTTAAACGAGAAGGTATCTATTACCATAAGTTCACCGATGTTCCATTTACAGGAAAGACAACAGGCATAAAACAGGGGACTTTCAAGAATGGGAAGAAAGATGGTCCTTGGGTCGATTACTGGGACAATGGTCACTTGTTTAGCAAAGGTAACTACAAGAACAATTTGAGAGAAGGCGCCTGGATTTTGTACTACTCCAATGGTCAGTTATGGAGTAAAGACAACTACAAGAACGGAGTTCCAGAGGGTCCTTACGTCTCTTACTACGACAATGGTCAGTTAAATAAGAAAGGTGACTTCATGAACGGAAAACAAGAGGGTCGTTGGGTTGACTACTGGAGCAATGGTCAGTTGCGGAGTGAGGGTGATCGCAAGAACGGAATGAGAGAGGGTCCCTGGGTGGTTTATAACCTAGATGGAACTGTGGATGAGGAATTCACAGGAACCTACAAGAACCGCGTGAAGGTCGATTAGGTGATGAACCACATCCTTGCCTCCGTACTCTTACTGATCTTCCTATTCCCCTCCCTCGTATTGGGTAAAGAAGTCACACTGGAGGATTTAATCCAACGGGAGGGTATCTTTTACGAGAAGGTCTCCAATCTTCCGTTCACGGGGAAGGCAACAGGTCTTCAACAGGGGAGTTTCAAGAACGGGGTCATGGAAGGTCCTTGGGTCAGTTACCACGAGAATGGTCAATTATTGAGTAAAGGTGCCTTCAAGAGCGGAAAAACTGAGGGTCCTTGGATCCTGTACTACGACAATGGTCAGTTAAGTATGAAAGGAACCTTCAAGAACGGAAAGTACCAGGGTCCTTGGGCCTTTTACTACGACAATGGTCAGTTAGAGATGAAAGGTGATTTTAAAAATGGAGAGAGAGAGAATCTTTGGATGGATTACTACGACAATGGTCAATTAAATAAGAAAGGTGAATACAACAATGGATTAAAAGAGGGTCTTTGGGTTCACTACACCTCAGACGGAACTGTGGATGAGGAACTCACAGGTACTTTCAAGAACGGACTGAAGGTCGATTAGACGATGAAACATATCCCCCCGCCCTCAGTAATCAGCGTTGGGTGAAGTACATTCAAGTCGGAGTTTTTTGCCAGCATACTCGTCGGAAACTTCTACTGTTACTATGGCTGATCCACCGACACTCATCGCCACCGCACCACTAATTCCCTCCCCCTCAGAATTATAAGCAGTGCAACTTACAATCCCTTTTGCTGGGGAATAAGTTATGGTCAATAAATTTCCTGACCATTCAGTATCTATAATTTCTTGCGCAACGGATTGTTTGGAGAACACCAGCGCGCATAATAGCAAGGATAGGATAATCATTTTCTTCATTACTTCACCGCCCCTTTAAAAATCAGCACCTAATAATAATCTATAAATGCAAAAAAGGTATCTAGAAAAAATACATCTTTTTATAGATTGTATTGTGGGTACACGGTCCACTCTTTAGATAGTGGGATAAAAAACTTAGGAGAAAAAGTAATATACTGACAGTACACTTAAGACTTTACTTTCTCCTCATTTCGCCTAATCGGATATTATTGCTGGAGGACGGACCATCCACAGATAGGTATCTACCTTCCTTCTAATATCATTAAAACTGTTTTTATGCCTTTATCTCTAACTGATTTTGCTTTTTGATTCTCCTCAGAATCATACCATTTCTTGGCATCTTCTAGACTTGGAAATTCAATAATGGCTGTTACTCCGGCTATATATCCTTCCCTCATGTCTGGATTAGCACTCGCTGCTAGCAGTGTTCCGCCATACTCCTTAATAATAGGTCCAGTCATCTTCTTGTATTCCACCATCACTTCTTTATTTTGGACATCTAAGAACGCAATTACATACCCTTTTTTATTTTCATGACCATCAGCATGTAAATTGTTTACGGACATTAACAACAAAACAATTGTGCAAAATAAATATTTCATAATTGTACCTGTATAAAGTTTTTGTATTTCTAAAAATTGTTTAGATAAATAATAATACCAAATAAGCTTGTACGAGATCGAATCGCGTTTTCCCAAAAATTGCTAATAAAGTTGGCCGACCTAATTTCTATATCTACGATTAACGTCCAGTTAAAGATCCAATATATGCTGAACTAGTTTTCTACATGGCAGAAAACGGGTTGAAATAGCGAGCTCAAACAAGTTTTAATTGTTATAGACAGTGCTGATGTTTTCCTTATTAAAACCCCACAATATTGGGGCGGGAATTTTGCCCTTTGTTCCAATGGAATATTTGGGTCTCTATGACGTGCACTAACAGACACTGGGAGGAGGAAAGAGAAAATGGGTGTATGCAAAAGGGTATCGATTGTTAATTGACCGGAAAGTAATTTGGAAGTATTCCCATGATTAAATCCATTATACATAAAATTAAAAAGAAGGATAAAATAAGTGGATAGAAGAGATTTTATAGACTTCAGTATAAAAGGCATATCTCTTGCTAGTATAGCAAGTTTAAATCCGTTTCTGGTAGGGAGTGCACTGGCTAACGAGGAATTTCCTTGGGAACATGAAACATTCAAGTATTCCTTAGGTAACTTCAAATTACAAAGTGGTGAAACACTTAAAGATGCTTTCTTGCTTGTTGATGTACATGGCAAACTTAATAGTGCGAAAAGCAATGCTATTGTGTATGCAACTTGTTTTGCAGGCAGCCATTTGTTTAACCAAATGTCTTACGGAACAGACAGAGCTCTAGATCCATCTAAATATTGCATAATCACACCCAATATGCTCTGCAGTGGATATTCGTCATCTCCAAGTAACACGGCTTCACCACAAGATGGGCCAAGGTTCCCAAAAATTACTTACTACGATAATATTAATGCGCAATATCAGTTGATATCAGATCATTTTGGAATAAAAAATCCGTTAATGTATATTGGTTTTTCAATGGGGGGACAACAGGCCTTCCACTGGGGCGCAATACATGGAGATAAAACTGGTGGAGTCGTACCGCTTTGCGGTACAGCAAAAACAACGACCCAAAATTGGATTACACTTGAGGGTTGTAAGTTAGCTTTGCAAGCAGACGCGGCATATAACGGCGGAGATTACACCTCCCCTCCAACTACTGGTTTAAAAGCATTTTCTCTAAATTATACTTCAACATTGTTTGACAAAGAAGGATACGAGGAAGACCTTCACCTAAAAATGTTTGGGGGTTTGGCGGATACTGCGGCCTACTTAGAAGTCCTGACAAATTTCTTTAGTGGTGTTGATGCTAATGATTTATTAGGAATGCTTAATACGTGGCAAAATGGTGATATTGGAAAGCATTCTCTATTTGATGGTGATACAAAAGCAGCTTTAGCTAATATAAAATGTCCTGCTTTAGTCATGCCAAGTGCCACTGATCTATCATTTCCTGCGCGAAATAATATTCCTGAGGTGGCAGCAATGCCGAATGCGGAATTAAAAGTTATAGAAACAAAAACGGGCCATTTTGCAGGATCTTTGGCTTCAGCCCTAACTACGCAAGAGGTAATAACGTTCGCGGATAATGAAATAAAAAAACTGCTTAAGAGTATTGGTTAATGAATTAATAATTGTTGTAACTGAAAATCCTGTCATTGGATGTTTCATAACAGATCCAGTGACATTTGAAAGACAAGAAGGGGTTGGGTGGCACCCAACCCCGTATGTTGGAACAAAGGTTGGCATCGGCAAATGATGTAGCGTGGTGGTTTCGATTTCAAAATCGTATTTCTCTATATTTTCTGAACATTAACTTGAAGTTTCCCATACCAAGTTGAATAAAGCGCAATGTGTGTCATCTTCAAAAATATTTGCTTGGGAAACTAGTGAGTGGGAAATACTATGGAGTTTCCAACCATAGTTTGCTCCTTCATCCAGTATCTTTTGAAGTTCCTTGTCGACATTATTGGCTAGAGTTCCATTTTCTCCTCTTCGTAGCAAATGAGTTTGAGTTCTATATGTCACTTGTTTGCTCCTATATTGTTTCTTACATCTCAACAGTACTAAACCATCGATAACGCTTCTTCATATTTAGTTCCCAAAAATAATTTTAGAGTAGTTTTTGTAGAATAAGATTCTAATAAAAATACTGGTGTCAGACTATAGTGACTCCGCTATCTATTGGTATAACCTGGCCTGTGGTAATAGCGGATTCGTCTCCTGCTAGATAAACAGCTAGTTCTGCAATATGGATTGGTTCTCCTAACCCAAGTAAGTGGGTTTTAGATATTGTTTCAATCTCGGGACTTGCCTCTAATAATTTTTTTACCCGATCTGATAGGGTTACTGACGGTGCAATAGCGTTAACTCTAATTTTATCAGGGGCGTATTCAGCAGCCATAGATCGGGTCATAGAGGCAATGGCGCCTTTTGCCGCCGTATAACAATCCCGGCCAGGTAGAGCCATTAGGGCCACATTAGAAGACATGTTGATAACGGATCCTCCGCCGGATTTAGCGATTTCTGGTATCGCGTATTTCGAGCACAAAAAGGTGCCAAATACATCAAGTTTGATACATCGCCAGAATTCGTCGATGGGGGCTTCTGTTACGGGACCGTCTTCTAGAGTGGATCCTCCGGCATTGTTGTGGAGGATATCAAGGCGCCCATATTTGCTAATAGTTTCTGCTATCGCTTCTTTGACACTGTCAGGCTCACTTACATCCGTTTTGATAAAGTATGAGTCACTGCCACTATTTTCACCTTTTTTTCGAGCCGATTCAGCTGCCGGTTCACCAACAGTGGGATCGATTTCTGCGATGACAACGTTGGCCCCTTCTTCGGTGAATCGTTCTGCCGTTGCACGTCCTATCCCGCCACCACCTCCGGTAATGAACGCTACTTTATTTTTTAGTCTCAACATAAATATTCCTCTAAAATAGATCTACTTTAGGTTGTATATTGTATTGTAAACGACGACAGGATACGGGAAAACCCGTTAGCGTGAACATATTGAGGGAAAATTCATATGACTGAGGAGAATTTGAAGCACAGAATTAGGTCAGGGGAAATATTGATAGGTGTATCTGTCCCTTTGAATGCAACCCTTAATCAAATGGAGAAAATAATAAGTAAAGATGACTATGCGTTTGTTTCCACTGACAGCCAACATTGTGCTTTTAATGAAGAAACTTTGGTCAATTTCTGCCAGCACGCAAAGAAATTAGGAGTGCCTGCACAATTTAGAATAAAGCATACTAGGGAAACTTATCTTATCGGCAATATATTGGATCTTGGGCCACTAGGTATAGAAGTGCCTCAAGTTGAAGATATTGACACGGTTAGAGAAGCCGTTAACTACTTTTATTATCCACAAAAAGGGGTAAGAAGCTGGGGCGGTGTTGAACGCTATGAAATTGAGCGACTACCGGGACGGCTTGAATATAGTGATTGGTGGAATCAGACCGGAATTCTTTGTATTCAAATGGAATCACTCAGAGCGGTCACCTCCGTTAAACAACTATCAATAGAAGGGGTGGATTGTCTAACTTGGGGTCCTAACGATCTTATGTATGATATTGAAGCGCGTCCTAAGCATCCCTTCCAAACGGTCGATGACTGTGTGAAACATGCATTGGAACAACTTGAAGGAACAGAAACAAAAATTAGTTTTAGGAGTTATGATTACAAACTAAGAGAGAAATATATAGATATGGGTGTCACCGTACTCATGGAGTTACCAAGGGAATAATTATGAAGCTCAAAAATATTTTTATAGGGAAATTAAAATCAACAGAGAAGTAGATGCATCCTCGGGTTTTCAAGATAGTCTCCCGATAACTTCAGATCAGCTTTTAAAGCAATTAGACGATTGGGGGATTGGTTATGTGTGCCATAATCATGAACCGTTGGCTACGGTAGAGGAATCAAAACGTATTCAGGACCAATTCTTGAATTACAGTGAAGGTGGAGGACATATCAAAAATCTTTACCTGCGTGATCACAAGAAAACCAATTTTTTGCTAATAACGGAGCAGGATTGTCCAGTTGATTTGAAAATTTTGAGAGAAATCCTTGGTTCGGGACGCCTATCGTTTGGTTCACCAGATAGGTTGATGGAAAATTTAGGTGTGCGGCCGGGCGCGGTAACACCTTTGGCAATGATCAATGGAGTAAAGCAAAATGTAAGGTTGTTTATGGACATAAAATTAAAATCTTGCATCAAAATATACGCACATCCGCTTGTTAATGATAGAACCTTGGAGTTATCCGTAGAAAATTTAGATAGATTTTTTAGAAACGTGGGCGCAACTCCATCCTGGATTCATGTATAACTGTGTTGCGCCAGGACAAAAATAACTGTGTTCTGTGGAGTAGTTTATATCTTAGTAAGTCATAACTTGATGATTACATTTTTCTTTCAATATAAAGTAAAAAGTTCGTTCTTTCCTATTCACAACAGAAAAAGAAATATGGTGGCGGTAAGACCAATATTGATTAGATTTCGGGACTCGGTGCGACCATTACTTGAGCCAATATCTCCGGAGTTGGGAATGACAGATCCCATATCTGGTGAGATTATTTTTGAAGAATGAGGAAGCCATTATGGGCGATGTATCTTAAAGGATTGTAGTAGATTATATAGTAATCTGATTTTTGGTTAATAATTGAGAGTTATATCACCTTATTGTAATGACGTGACTCGTAAATTTTGCTTCAGTAGAATGAGTCGAAATATTGTACTAAACTTTTGGAGAGTTTAATAGTCATCGTAATTTTAGAAATTAAAGCGAATCCAGGGACAGGCAGCGAACTCGCTACAAATCTCAACAAAAGTTTCCCCGAGACAAGGGCTTTCGATGGGAACATCGATATTATAGCCCTTCAAAATCAGGAAGATCCGGACACTATCGTGCTCTATGAACGTTGGGAAACTCGTGAAAATTATGAGAAATATCTGGCTTGGAGAACAGAGACTGGCATGATCGCAAACTTGATGGAAGCGATACAAGGCGAGCCCAGTATTCGTTATTTTGATGTAACCGAAGCGTGATTTTGGCTATCTATGCTAATTTTTGTTTCCTATGTCCGAATAAGGTGGATGAGAATGTTGGAGCTCAAAAAACCTTTCGAGACGATTTTTGTTATTTTGGTAGTTGCGCTAGCGACTCCTGCTTATGCGGGTTGTGACGAAGCCGCAAAAAGTGGTGTTGACTGGAACGATTGTGACAAATCCGGTGCTGACTTGGAAGGGGCTGATCTCTCATATGCGGATTTACGACGAGTCAATTTTGATAACGCTAATTTAAAGGGTGTAAATTTTGTTGGAGCCCGACTAATGCGTTCCACAATGCTTGGCGCAAATGTATCAGATGCTACTTTCGATGGTGCCCATTTAAGTGGTGTGGTTTGGATTGATGGCACAAAGTGTGGATTTTACTCTGTAGGAGGGTGCACTAATAATTAGTACTATGATCTTATTTATTTAATAAGTAAGTGGAAAAAGGAACACAGACAAACTGGTGAGGAATGTGTCACCAGTTTGTCTTGAAAATGTTCTAATAAGCAACTCTATAGAGGTCGTAAGCGACTTCACCCGGCCCTGATTCGGATGGGCCCCTGATCTTCAGGCCATGGCCGATAATTACATAGTCGTTTACCCAAGCGTATTTCTCGCTGGTGGTAGACATCTTTTTTTCACTTACCCAATATTCCATCCCATCACCAGGCGATACTGTACCTCCCGCCAGCAGAATGTCCCAAAACGTGGGACTGGGCACGATTACTCCATGATAACTGATTAGCAATACAGCGCCATCATCCATAGTTGCGTGGCAGCGTAAATCAAACTCGAGATTTCCCTTTTCCCGAATATAGCCGTCTTCTATGCAAGCTTGCACAGTACCCTGGCCATCACCCAGGGTTATAGTACCACCCATAAAAGTTCCCGTAATCCGCTGGTTATCCGTTGTCCCAGCGGTGGTTAATTCAATATTAAAGGAACCTACGGGTTCAAGCTGTATGCCTGCGGCGTTTGCGGCCATGGCGAAAATAGAGGCTGTTGCGGCCATGAGTAAAGTTTTCAAAATTTTCAACGTTTTTCCTCCCATTTAT
>CAZEWK010000066.1:0-5959 GCA_964515905.1 uncultured Rhodospirillaceae bacterium
TCCTCATGGGCATGGGGCCAGCCAAAGTACACCATCAGGCCATCGCCTAAATACTGCGCTACATGGCCGTCGTAGGATTCAATCACCGCACCGGCTGCCGTCTGATACGCACCCATCATCTCTCGCAACACTTCCGGATCAAACTTTGTCGAGAGTTCCGTCGATCCCACCAGATCACAAAACATCACCGTTAATTGACGACGCTCAGCTTGGGCAACAGTGGCAGGGGTGGATCTAGTTGGAAGTACTTCGGACGATGTTCGCGTGTTAATTCTGGCGGTCTTTTCGGGTCCCTGCTTTAGAATGGACACCTTTTCTGATTTAACATTAAGTAGTTTGACTGCCTTAAGAATTTTCATGCGCGCGCCAACCGCGTTAATATCCATCTCCTTGAGCAGTTCGCTCGTTAGATCAGGCAGTAATTCCCAGTCAATTTCGTTCTCCTCGAACACATCGATATATTGCGTTAGACCCAGATCTTCTAGCCATCGACGTGTATCCGACATCTATACCCTCCCACGCGGAGTGTACACGAGAGCAAAGAATTTTCCAGCTATCTGTAACCCACTGGCAAAGAACCGAGAGTATCTTGTCTTTGGTTTGATGGGACGGTTTGTCATAGGAAAGTCCACTGCGCGAAAGCCATGTACAAGTGAGGGGTCTACTGGGCAAGGATCATGCACCACGGTCCAAGGGGCCCGGGCATCTAATCCATTAGCTAGTACGAGCCGGGACATTCCGATTTATGGGATGGTCTTTGAGATTAGGGCTTGGGCTGGGTTTTGCTAATATGGTGTGGCGATTGATTGTCTGGGGCCTCTTTTGTACCATCCGCAATTGATTGCGTGTAGGAGAATCCTTGGCGGGAAAGGTGCTTTATTGGTAATTTCTTGCGGCATTAAATTAATAAGACACGAGAATAGAAGGGGTAAATCGATGATCAGTGGTCAAAAAATTCTTATTGCGACAATTGCATTGGTAGCTTTTACGGCTAGTTCAGCAATTTGTGCGGAGTGGGAAAGGACGTCGGGCATTTTCGCTCAAATTGATACAATCTCTGCAGTAGATGGTGTGAAAGTATTCTCCTATACAAACTACGGGACTGTTATCAGCGATGCAGAAGGTGACTCTGTCTCGACTTGTGCCGGTGGCGGCGAAGCAACCGATGCTGGCACGACCCTAAAGCTCGCGTGTGAGTTCATTGATGCTGATGGAGATAAATTTTACGAAATGGTGGAACGGACTGTGGGCGACGGTTTTGCCCAGGGACAGGGTCGTCTAACGAGTGCTGGGGGTACGGGTAAGCACGCAAACCGGAAATACGAGTGCATCTATAGGTTCAACTATATGCCTAAGCTAGAGGGAATGTCAGATGTTCCAGTTGTAGTCAGGACCAAATGCCGTGGGGACTTACCTTCGTAGATCTAAGCAAATGAAATAGTCTTGGAAGGGTCCTGTTTGATCGGGGCCTTTCTTTTTGTCGATTCTTGTCTTGCAATGGCTATTCAATGGCTATTATCAACCATGTACCGGTGAATAAGCGGAGGGGCCCAAGCACCGCCGCCAGGGATCAAGAAACTTTGAAGCTCGGAGGTTGAAATCCTACCCTGCAAACAACGGTTTACGATATAAGTCAATTAATCAGCTTCCCGAGAGGAAAAATGTTTCATGGAGGATCGCCTTCCCACTCAATCCCGTGTCATCATTGTAGGCGGTGGCATAATTGGTTGTTCCATTGCCTATCACCTTACCAAATTAGGTTGGAAGGACGTGACGATCCTGGAGAGGGGCGAGCTAACTTGCGGCACGACGTGGCACGCGGCTGGTCTCGTTACACAGCTACGCTCGACCCATACGATGACGGAACTTTGTCGGTACGGGCCTCTTCTTTTTGACTCCCTAAAAGACGAGGTAGGACAAGACACAGGCTTCAAACAGAACGGCTCGCTACAAATAGCACGGACCCCTGAACGACTGATTGAAATCGCTCGCATGATATCTCTCGGCAAGGTCTTCGGTGTGGAAGCAAGTATGGTAACCCCAAGCGAGGCCAAGACACTTTACCCTCTACTGGAACAAAATAAGGTTCTGGGAGGGGGCTTTATCCCGGGAGATGGCCAAACCAATCCAGTGGACACGACCATGGCACTTGCTAAGGGTGTACGACTAGGAGGCGCTCGAATCATTGAGAGAGTCAACGTTACCGGCTTCCAAATCACTCGTGGAGCGATAACGGCCGTTGAAACGGACTGTGGCACCATAGCCTGTGAAATTGTGGTCAATTGTGCCGGCATCTGGGCGAGCAACATCGGACAATTGGCCGGTGTTAATGTGCCGCTCTACGCTGCCGAACATATGTATGCAACCACCGAAGCCGATCCCAAAGTGCCATCCGACCTGCCAGTTCTTCGTGACGCGGACGGTTATGTTTACATCAAAGAGGATGCCCGCAAACTTCTGGTCGGAGCCTTCGAACCAAATGCTAAGCCACTACCTTTGAGTAACTTGCCTGAGAAATTTGAGTTTGGAGAACTTCAAGAGGATTGGGATCAATTCGAACTTCCGATGAGTCGGGCGATGGAAATGATCCCAATGCTCGAGAATCTGGGAGTACGTCATTTTATGAATGGTCCAGAAAGTTTTACCCCAGACAACCGATTCATCGTCGGTGAAGCACCAGAGCTTAAAAATTTCTTTGTCGCTGCAGGTTTCAACTCACAAGGGATTCTCAGTTCCGCCGGGGTTGGTAGGGCGCTTGCGGAATGGATCGTAGATGGAAAGGCCAATATGGATCTGTCTGAAATTGACATTGCACGATTCCAGCGCTTTCAGATAAATCGGCGTTACCTACATGACCGGACGAGAGAGAGTCTGGGCCTTCTCTATGCCATGCATTGGCCACATCGTCAGGTAGAGACCGCGCGACCCGCACGAGAGACACCCCTCCACAGCCGACTAGTGCAGTACAATGCCTGTTTCGGAGAAACCGCTGGATGGGAACGGGCCAACTGGTACGCGCCAAAGGGCGTCGACACGGGTTATAAATACTCCTATGGCCGACAAAACTGGTTTGACTTTGTGGGTTGCGAACATCAAGCCGTCCGAGAAGCCGCCGGGATGTTTGACCTATCTTCGTTTGGTAAGTTGGCCATTCAGGGGAGCGACGCAGAATCCCAATTACAACACATCTGTGCAGCGAATATGGCTGTTCCTGTTGGCAAGGTTGTTTATACCCAATTACTTAATCCACGTGGCGGCATTGAAGCCGACTTAACCATCACCCGAATTGCTGAGGACAAATACTTGGTGATCACATCCGCTGCGTCGCAAGCTCGAGATTTCAGTTGGATCCGCCGTCATATGCATGATGATGCCCTTGTCACAATGGAAGACGTCACCTCCGGTTATGGTGTTCTCTCGGTAATGGGACCTAATTCACGGCAGTTGTTGGAAAGCCTGTCTAATGCGGATTTCTCAAACGACCTTTTCCCATTTGGTACCTGTCAAGAAATCGAGATTGGATATGCTAAAGCGTTCGCTCTCCGTATAACCTATGTTGGCGAACTGGGTTGGGAACTTTATCTACCGACGGAGTTCACTGGCCCCGTATTCGACCTTTTGATGAGCGAGGGAAAAAAGTTCGGACTTCGTCTAGCGGGATACCATGCACTAGATTCGTTACGAAGTGAAAAAGGGTATCGCCACTGGGGACACGATATTTCTCCAGCCGACACACCATTGGAGGCAGGGCTGGGATTTGCGGTCTCACTTGATAAAAACATCGACTTCATTGGGAAGAAGGCTCTGGAAACACAAAAAAAGGCGGGGCTAAATCGGCGCCTTATGCACTTCTTGATGGATGACTCTGATCCAAACTTGCTTTATGACGAGCCAATTTTCAGGAACGGGGAACTGGTCGGCAGGACAACATCCGGTTCCTTTGGGTACACACTGGGTCGGTCGGTGGGGATGGGATACATTCGCACACCTAAAAATGTCGATAATATTTGGCTGGAGGAGGCCTCCTACAAAGTCGAACTCGGCGGCAGTCTCTTTACTGCAAAAGCCAGCACCAAACCCTTCTTCGACCCCTTAAATAGGAGGGTAAAAAGTTGAATCGTATCTTGTTGATTAGTCAAAGCTGCCGTTGAGATTAAGCCTTGTGCTAGGTTTTGCAGGAAGGATTGAATTTCATACGTCTAACTTCATTTCGGAGTGGCTTTATTGCAATTGTTCTAACAGCCCTTTCGCATCTCTTAGATCAGCTGTGCCGAAGCCCTCCGTATACCAATTATAGATTGGAAGGAGGAGATCATAGGCTTTTTGCCGTTCTTGGCCTTCCCCCCAAAGACGAGCAAGAGAGATCGCAGTACGAAGTTCCCAGAGCTTAGCTTTTTGCTTCCTCGCTAAATTAAGCGATTCAAATAAAATAGCCTCCACCTCACTTGTATCGAATTTCTCCTGTCCAAGGATGCAAACTGCTTTTAACCGAAGCAATTCTGGTAACTTCCATTTACACCCAAGTTTCTCCGTGATTCCCAGGGCATATAGTACTCTCTCTTTAGCCTTGTCTTGTTGATGAGATAGCATAAGGGCATCAATATGGGCGCCCACCAGTGCAACCTCGTGATAAGCGTTGGTTCCCGAGGTTCTAAGTTGGTTGAATCCTTGTTCAATTGTGTAGAGGGAATCCGGCTGTCCTTGAAGGTGTTCTGCCCATCCGGCACAAATCAAACCTATTGCGTCCAACAATGGAAAGTTTTTCCCAAGCACAATTTCAAGCATCGCTTTTGCATGCTTCTCTGTTTCACAGGGGTTGTTGAGATCAAGGTAGGTTTGCGCGGCAAGCCAATGAACATGTGCGACGCCGTATGGGAAATTTAAAGTTTCCGCATGGGCAACTGCTCCGCCAATGTGTTCAATAGCTTGATTGGGAAAACCACGAAGCACTTGGATTTGTGCGAGAAAACTTAGTCCAATTGCTTTGGGGTCGTGCCCATAGCGGTCCACAAAATTTTGAAAATTTAACTTGGCATATGCTGAAAGAGAGCCTTCTATATGGTGCTTGGCTTGTTCGTGGTCTGGCAAACCATGTAGGAGTGTTGCATAAAATCGGTGTGCTATGATGTATCCAGCCTTGTCATTCGCCGTGTCTGAATACGTAGCCAACTCTTTAGCAATAGACAGACCCTCGAGAAACCTATCACCTAAGCCTCGGTTCATACTAAGGCCGTACATGATCTGAAAGAGCTCTGGAGGCGAATCTACGTTTTGTGTAAGTGAGAATGCTCGTTCGTAAACCGCGCCCGTTTCCGAAGATCCGTAGCCATGGAGTTCCGTCATGACGAGGGCAAGGGGCGCCTGCAGTTCGAGTTCGTGTTTGTCCCGAGTGACAGAGGGATCTTCCTGCTCCAGATACTTCAAGGCCATTTGAAAATGACTGGCAGCTTCCTGACTGGAGGAAGCACCTTTTGCACGAAGGCCGGCGCTCTTCCAATGATCGATGGCCTCGGAGAACCGTTCCGCCTTGGCCAGATGAGAAGCCACAAGTTCAGGTGTATTCGCCACCACCTCCGGAAATTTGGAGATAAGCCCATCGGCGATACGACCATGGAATTGGCGCCTGGGACCCTGAAGTAAACTATCGTAGGCGGCATCTTGCAGTAACGCGTGTTTGAATATGTACGATCCGTGTGAGGCCCCCCCTTGGGGTAAAATAATCTGTGCCTCAATCAATTGCTGGAAGGAAGCCTGTAACTCCGAATCCGATAACGGAGATACCGTCGACACCAATTCGTGGGTAAACTCCCTCCCAATACAGGCACCAATCTGAGCGACCTGCTTCACCGTGTTCAATCGATCCAGACGCGCAATTAAACTTTCCTGTAACGTCGTCGGGATCGCAAGCGAGGGCAGGGGCCCATCCAATTCATAACGATCCCCCGCATCCTTCAAGAAA
>CAZEWK010000067.1:0-37679 GCA_964515905.1 uncultured Rhodospirillaceae bacterium
CAAGAAGCCCTGCAGCTCTTAGTTCGTCTATACCCGGCAAATCATCAATGCTTGCAAGATCAAAGTGCTTCAGAAATTCGGGAGTTGTAACCCACGTAACAGGTCGGCCAGGTGTTTTTCTACGCCCTTTGGGAGCAATCCAGTCCGCATCGAATAGTATATCTAGCGTGCCTTTACTCACCAAAACACCACGAATTTGTTCAATTTCCAATCTTGTGACCGGCTGGTGAAAAGCAATGATCGCTAATGTCTCCATAGCGGCTCTCGATAGTTTTCGTTCTGTCTCCCTAACATGCCGCAAAACAGTTGCTAAGTCAGGGGCAGTCCTAAATAACCATCCCCCCGCCACATTCACCAAATTAACACCACGCTCTAAATAATCGTCTGAAAGGCGTAACAGTAAACTGTTGAGGTTATCAATAGCAGGCATATGCTCCGAAATCGCCTGCTCCGTTAAAGGCTCTTTTGCTGAAAATAAAAGCGCCTCAAGCGCACGTAACTGTTTATTAGGATCATTCATGTCTCTATATCCGAATTTCTAGGACGCAGATAGATCGGTCCAAAGGTATCCAACTGCTGAACTTCGATTTTTCCTTCGCGCGCCAACTCAAGCGAAGCAGCAAAAGTAGAAGCTAATGCTGACCGTGCTACTAAACCGTCGGCAAGGGAATCGGGCAAAAAACTTTGTAGGATTGTCCAATCTAATTTTTGTCCCAAAAGAGAGGAAAGTCGTTTTAGCGCCACTTCAACGCTGTATACTCTGCTTGGCTCTATAGTCATCTGACTCAAATTTTTCCGACGGTACTGCTCAGAATATGAACGCAGTATGTCCTGAAGTTTGGGCCTGTAAAACGGTTGATTAATTACGGTAATGCCTTCCGATATTCCACGTAAAAATACATCTCGGCCCAACAAATCTCGCTCGAAAAGCCTCTTTGCCGCTTCACGCATTGCTTCCAAACGGCGCAACTGAAGTGCAAGTGTCTCAGCTAATAATTCGGGATCGGGCTCTAATTCATCATCCTGAGTTTTCGGCAACAAAAGTCGCGACTTGAGGTACGCCAACCACGCAGCCATAACCAAGTAGTCTGAGGCTAGTTCTAAGCGGAGTTGGCGCGCTGTCTCAATATAAGCAAGATACTGGTCCGCTAACTCAAGAATCGAAATTTTAGTTAGATCAAGTTTTTGATCTCTCGCTAAAGCCAGTAACAAGTCGATGGGACCCTCAAAACCGTCCAGATCAAGAACCAATTGCTGTGGTTCCATCAAAACCGCACCGAATTGGTCCCCATCGAAAGCTCCCGGTCTCTCAGGCATCTCAGTTAAGGCCTACTGTATACTTTATTACGTCAAACAATATCTCTACCGGCACAAGGATTAACCAAACAAATAAATTTAGCTCAATTCCAACCCTCTCTGATAACAATGGTAAGACAAAAATCAATCCAATCAAAGCTGCAATGCCAAAACGCTCCACGCCCGCCAGTTGAACAGACCACGGCCTTGGTAACAATCCAACCGCAACGCGTCCGCCATCCAAGGGTGGTATGGGTATGAGATTAAACACCATAAGTACAAGATTTATAAAAATAGAATTAACTAAATTCGTTACTAACCATTCTTCAAAGAAGGCGGGAACCAATAGCGCTAAATGAATTAAAAACGCGGAAACAAATGCTAATACTAAATTTATCCCTGGACCAGCCAGAGCAACCAAAATCATGTCTCTCCGTGGATTACGTAAATTCAAAAAATTTACAGGGACAGGCTTTGCGAATCCAAACAAAAATGGAGCACGAATTAATATGAGGAGACCAGGAATTAATAACGTCCCAACCGGATCAATATGTTTAAGAGGATTAAAGCTTACACGCCCTTCAGCTTTAGCTGTAGGGTCACCCAATCGCCAGGCCACATACCCATGCGCCGCCTCATGCATCGTAATCGCAATCAAAACAGGAAATAACCACGTTGAGATCAAATATACGACGTCGCTCATAAAGCACTCTTGTATCTCAAGGACCTTAAATCAGTAATTCCGCTAGCTCCTTGCTGGCATTGGACAAATCAAATTCTGAAATTTTCCTATTGTAAAACTCCTGCATAACTTGGGCTTTTTCCCAACTAGATTCACCCATTCTTTGGATCTCCTGAGTGAGGTCTTGCATTTCTGACAATATACCACTGCAGTGCAGGACTAGATCACAACCGGCAAACAGCGAGGCCTGGGCCCTCTCAACTATAGAACCATCGAGTGCCGACATGCATATATCGTCTGTGATTAACAAGCCTTTGAAACCAATATGCTCTCTAATAATTTTTGAAACCAATAAAGGCGAAATTGTTACCGGACGCTCCCTGTCAATATTCGAGAAAACAATATGTGCAGTCATAGCATAAGGCATATGAGCCAATGTCCTGAATGGAACAAAATCTTCCTTTACTAACTCTGATAATCTAGCGTTAACAAACGGCAGCGATTCGTGACTATCTGCGGTTGCCCTGCCATGTCCTGGAATATGTTTAATAACCGGTAAAACCCCACCCGACAATAAACCATCACAAGCTGCCCTTCCATATTCTCCGACGTGTTCCGGTTCTGCGCTGTATGCACGGTCTCCTATAACCTCGTGACTGCCAGCTAAGAGCAAATCAAGAACTGGCATACAATTCACTGTAATTAGTAGTTCCGAAAGTTCATGGGCCAAGATCCTACTATTAAGAAAAATTGCTCTGCATGCTTTTTCAACGTTCCCACCCGACCGTGCTACTAAATATTGGGCCGACGGCAAAAACCGCCAGTGTGGAGGTTTTAAACGCACAACCCGTCCGCCCTCTTGGTCGATAAATACTGGTAAATTTCTTCGACCCACCAAAATTCTTAGGCTCTCAATTAAGGATCTCACCTGATCCGGATTTGAAATATTTCGTTTAAACAAAATAAATCCAAACGGATTTGAATCAGCAAATAACGATCTCTCCTCAGGCGATAGCTCCAATCCTTGGAATCCAAAAATTATAGGCCGGGGCGTTTGATTATTGTCTGACAATTAGGCAATCCAAATTATGACTAGCTAACGCCTTACATAAGGACGCCGCGATATCTTTATCCGTTATTGGCCCAGCTTGGAGGCGATAAAATGTACCACCTCCGTCTATTAAATTCGCTTGCACAATGGTCGGAGTGAGCCCTTCCAGTAAACGTGGTGCCCTAGAATAGATTTTCTCCCAAGCAATTTCTGCAGCATCCAGAGAACGAAAAGACGCTAGCTGAACAGAGTAAGAAGAATCTAATTCAACGATCGGCCCCTCCCCATTACTTGTATTTTCCTGATTCCCCTCCGGAGTACTAACTCCCTTCTCTAGCATAGCTCCATCTGATACTACAGAGTCTTCCCCCACCGACTTTGGTGCAGATTCTTCCGAGAGAACCGAGAGCGTTTTATCTACACTGGATACAGCATTTTCTATATTTTTGTTTTGTATTACAGAAGGTAACACTGGGGTTTCAGAGCCCGGCAGCAATTTCTCCACACGCAAAGACCTGCTCTCATTAGAGAATGTGTCATAAATGGTCTTGTCTTGGTGAGGAACTGTTAACCCACCCGGTGCATCTGGCAAAACTCTCAAGGGCCCGACAGGAGCCTCAACGACAGGAAGTTTCTTGGAACCGGGCGACGTCATCTCAAACTCAGTTGCACGAAACAAGACCAAAGAAAAAACACACGTTGCTATAAAGAATATCCCTGGGGCTAAACATATTTGTAATCTTCGATAGGCAAGCATTTAACGCATTTCATGCTGAGGATTGATACCTAACAATGTTTTCAGACCTGAACCAATTACGTTTCGGACAGCTTCAATAAGAGACAACCGGGCACGAGTCAGGCCCGCATCATCTTCTATAATAAACCGGAATGCTGGGTCGTTATTACCTTTATTCCAGAGGGAGTGGAAAGTTGAAGCCAAGTCGTTCAAATAAAAAACAATTCTATGGGGCTCGCAGGCAATCGCCGCAGCTTCTACTTGCCTTGGCCAATCAGCGACAAGCTTCATCAGTGCAAGCTCCTCTGGTTGTATAAGCCTTGCTAAATCTTCGCCATCGGCCAATCTATCTAGAGTCGGATCTCCATCGACCTTCCGCCACACTGAACAAATCCGAGCATAGGCGTATTGTACATAAAATACTGGATTGTCTCGTGTTTGCTCAGATGCCTTGGCAAAATCAAAATCTAATGGAGCATCATTTTTTCTCGTTAACATAATGAATCGGACTACACCCTGTCCAAGACCCTCACCCACTTTTTCGTCCATTGCCTCAATCAACTGCCTTAGCGTAATAAAATTCCCGCTACGTTTTGACATTTTTACGGGTTTGCCATTATCAAATAATCGAACCATTTGGCATAATCGAACATCTAAAGTCGCCACTCCATCGGTAAGAGCTTTAACTGCTGCTTGCACCCTGTCTACATAGCCACCGTGATCCGCTCCCCAAACATTCACCATTTTTTTGTAACCACGGCTATATTTGTCGAAGTGATAAGCTATATCTGAAGCAAAATAAGTCCAAGCGCCATCCAATTTTTGCAGGGCCCGATCAACTTCATCTCCATATTCAGTTGCCCTGAACAACAATTGCTGTCTTTCTTCCCAGCCCTCTTTTTTTCCTTTGGGTGGCTCCAGCACTCCTTCATAAATCAAGTTCTTGGATTTCAAAGCATCAATAGCAGATTCTACTTTACCTTGTGCGATCAACTCTAACTCCGACGTCTCATTATCAAAAGTAGTTCCCAGCAGACTAAGGTCATCACGTATCAGATCTTTCATCGCCTTGATGCAAATTTCACGGAATACTGGCAGCCAAGACTCTCTTGGCTCTTTTAACCATCTAGGTCCGTGTGCACTTGTAAGTTTTTTCGCTAAGTCATCTACATAGGAGCCTCCATACTCAACAGATGGGCTATTGCCATTTTCCCCGACCGACAATGGTTCCTCCGCTAAGTAGTTCAGATACCTGCTATGAACCGAATCCGCCAACTTTTCGACCTGTGCACCAGCATCATTCCAGTAATATTCCCTGGTAACATTGAAACCTGAAAAACTGAGTATCCGGGCTAAAGCATCACCAAACACCGCACCTCTCGCATGACCAACATGTAAAGGACCCGTTGGATTAGCTGAAACAAACTCCACAACAATATTTTGTCCTGCGCCACTTGTACCTCGGCCGAATTCTGGCCCAGAGAGCAGTACTTTGTGGAGTAAACTGTGCCAAAACTCTCGGCTGAATCGAATATTCAAGAATCCTGGCCCCGCTACTTCAACAGAAGTTACGCCATTTAATTTATTTATCTCAGGAACAAAATCCTGAGCTAGATCGCGCGGATTACATCTAAGCTGTTGCCCAATTATCAAAGCAGCGTTCGTTGAAAGATCACCATGTTTGGGATCGCGGGGGGGTTCAATGGAAATACCGTTGAATTTAGCATTTGCAGGTATATTGCCTAGATCTACCAAATGCTTAATGATATTGTTAATATTATCCTCAAATTTTTTGAAAATATTCATTAAATCTGCACTTTAACATCAAATAATTTTGCGTATTCGTCCAAAGCGTATCTGTCTGTCATACCTGCTACATAGTCAGCAACCAGCCTTGCTGTCTCTGGATCCCCGGGAGTACCACAGCGACTATACCATTCTGCAGGAAGACACTCTGGCTCCTCTAGGAATAGGGTAAATAAGCTTTTTACCACTCGTCGGGCCTTGCTAGCCATTCGATTTACTCGATGGTGACGGTACATGTTATCAAACAAGAACTTTTTTAATATATGGTTGTGCCTGATCATACCTTCAGAAAATGACACTACAGGCGAGTCTTGTTCTCGAATTTCTTGAGCACTCCGTGGCCCGAGATTAAGCAGACGCACCTGTGTTTCTGAAACTAAGTCCGACACCATCTGAGTAATCACCCTGCGCTTAGTTTCGTGCCCTTGGCGAACGCTTGATATGCCAGGGAAAGACGAACGCACCTCAGATAGCATGGGCCCCACTAGCGGAACCTCCAGGAGATCATCTAAATCAATAAACCCTGCACGTAAAGCATCATCTATATCATGATTATTGTAGGCAATATCGTCCGCTAAAGCCGCAACCTGCGCTTCTGGTCCTGGAAAAGTCATAAGTTCGAGGTCGTGGGTGCTGTTATACATAAGTATAGGAGCCGCTGCATCGGATATCGGGCCATTATGTTTAACTATTCCCTCAAGAGTTTCCCAAGTAAGGTTCAATCCGTCAAAATTTCCATATCGACGTTCTAGCGACGTTACGATACGCAAGGTTTGCGCATTGTGGTCAAAGCCACCAAATAATTTCATCGCTTCATTTAATGCGTCCTCGCCCGCATGCCCAAAAGGAGTATGCCCAAGATCATGGGCAAGAGCCAGAGCTTCGGACAAATCTTCGTTTAAACCTAATTCGCGGCTTATCGACCTCGCGATTTGGGCAACTTCAAGACTATGTGTTAAACGAGAACGGTAGTGATCACCCTCGT
Source organism: uncultured Rhodospirillaceae bacterium (assembly GCA_964515905.1). Taxonomy (GTDB): domain Bacteria; phylum Pseudomonadota; class Alphaproteobacteria; order UBA7887; family UBA7887. Next base: position 6,557 of record CAZEWK010000067.1, read on the forward strand.
GGCGCACAAATACCTGAGTTTTGTGTTCTAAACGGCGAAAAGCAGCCGAGTGAATTATTCTATCTCGATCCCGCTGAAAAGCGGAGCGGGTCGGACTTTCCGCTTCAATAAATAGGCGCCCGCGGGTCTTACTAGGCCAAGACGCATAAGTCGCAGGACAAAGATTGTTAGTCATAAAACGAAGTTAACGACCACAGATGGTAGTATCAACGATCCTTTTTAGCCACTACTGATTGACATTACCCCAACAATCGCTAGATAGTGTATATACCATGGTGTTTTATTATTTGGTTAATTGAAATTGAATATGACTGAAATACAGAATAGTGCTGCTAGCGATTGGGGCTTATCACTTACAGAGAGCGCGGCTTCTCGCATTCGAAACCTTGTTGATGCCCAAAGTGACGCTATTGCACTGAGGCTAGCTGTATCCGGAGGCGGCTGTTCGGGTTTTCAATATGCTTTTTCTCTGGACACAACGACCAAACCAGATGATTTGGTCGTTAAAAAAAACGGAGCCTCGGTCTTTATTGACGGCATGTCGGTGGCGTTACTAAAAGATTCTCAAATTGATTGGCATGAAGATATTGCCGGATCAATGTTTGTTGTAAAAAATCCAAACGCGACGGCAATGTGCGGCTGTGGGACTTCTTTTTCAGTCGGATAATGAAAAATACATAATTTTAGTGTAATAAGCCCGCTATCGGCGGGCTTTTAGCTATTGTTCTAAGAACATAAGAACTAACGAGTATTAAGTACCAATGAAAATAGCGAGTTGGAACGTTAACTCCGTAAGGGCCCGGCTAACAAATATTTTTAACTGGCTGGAAGATTATGTGCCTGACGTCCTATTGTTACAGGAAATTAAGACAGTTACGGAGACCTTCCCGCAGGCGGAATTTGAAGCAATTGGATATAATTGTGCTATCGCCGGTCAAAAGTCGTACAATGGTGTGGCGATTCTTTCCAAATATCCTCTGGAAGATTGCAGCAACCAACTACCAGGGGATCCAACTGATAACCAAGCGCGGTACCTAGAAGCCTGGATTGATGCAGGACGGGCAGGGATTCGTGTTGCCTCAATTTATTTGCCAAATGGTAATCCTATAGATTCTCCCAAATACCCTTACAAACTGGATTGGATGGACCGGTTGTATGCCCGGGCTAAAGAATTACTTAAGTATGAAGAAGCGCTAGTTCTCGGCGGCGACTATAATGTTATCCCAACGGATGCCGATGTTTATGATCCAGCAAAATGGGTGAACGACGCTTTGTACCTGCCAGAAGTTCGTTCGCGCTTTCGCGCGATCACTAATCTTGGGTATATCGATGCATTTCGAGCAATGCATAACGAGGCGGGATGCTACACTTTCTGGGATTATCAAGGTCGGGCTTTCGAGGCAGATAAAGGTTTGCGCATCGACCATTTTCTTTTGTCGCCTCAAGCCTCGGACCGCTTATTAAAGTGCGATATTGATCTGGTTCCGCGCGGCCAAAAGAAGGCATCAGACCATACACCAATATTTTGTGAACTTATGGACTAAAGTTAGAACTTTAATTGCCTAAAGTCGGTCCTCCTGGGACCAACCTCACGTTGGGTCGTACATTTTTAAAGGGCATAGCTAGATGATTGACAGCATTAGGGCCAGGAGCTTCAGCTATGATTATCTCGCCGGCTAACTCGGTAAAGTCAGCACGAAAATGAACAGAACTTTTTAACACCAAAATTTTACGGGACTTTGGATCAATTTCTAAATGTTTAAAAATAGCCTGATCTGCCAATTGCATTTTTTTTGAGGACACTAAGATTTCTACATCTCCTAACCTCAGTACGGCCATCCTACCAAGCTCCATATTAGCACCACCGAACATAGGTCCAGTGCCTGTGAAAGATCCATCCCCAAGATTTTGGATGTAAAACTCTTGCTCAAGCGGTACTTCTCCCTTCCAACTGGACCCCGCGCCAAGGGAAGCTACAATTTTGTGGCCTGTCCCAGCTCGATGGGCCAGACTAGCAATTTCAGGATCATAAATTAGTCCAAACACAGCAGAATTCGCCCCCGCATTTATTAATGCTCTCAATAATCCCAAAGTATCAGAGTTCCCCCCAGCCCCAGGGTTGTCTTGGGTATCACTGATAATGACTGGACTCACTTTACTTTTCATAGCGTACTGCACGGCCTGGTCCGGCGTATATATCTGACCCGTAAACTTTGTTTCTGATAAAGACACTAACTCACATAACTCATCAACTGCAGCATCTACAACTTTCTGATCTTCTCCATACCCAACTATAGCAGGGCCCACTTCATGGATATCAGCAGGTGGAAATCCAGTTGCGAATGACAAAGACCAAAGTTCATCGTGCTCTTTCTCTAATTCTTTTAACTTTTGGTAAATTCCCTTGCATGGATCTGATAAAGTACACTGCCAAACCAAGGGAATTAGAAATTCCAATTTTCTGAACGCTTTCATCGGTCTCCCAGACTCCAAGATTTTACCAAGGAGTCCTACTGCTCGCTGACCACTATCATACATATCAATATGAGGGTACGTACGATAAGCAACTAAAGCATCCGACTCTGATACCATTCTCGATGTCACATTCGCGTGCAAGTCAAGACTTGCAATTAACGGCACATCTCTGCCAATAAGACTACGCACCCTTGCAAGGAGCTCTCCTTCGCCATCCTGATGATGTTCAATCACCATGGCTCCGTGAAGGTCTATATAAACAGCATCAACAGGCAGCGAATTCGCAAGACGGTCCAACATAGAACCAGAAATGCGCTCAAAGGTATCGAAAGTCACGTAGGAAGAAGGCGTTGCTGAGCACCATAACAAGGGTGCCAGACTATAGCCCAACCTTTTACTTTGACTTATAAATCCCGAGATTCCGAGGTTTACACCTTCCACTGCGCCATATATTTCCTCCCCCTCAACGAGTCCCGGCCAGCCATCTGCCTGTACAAAATCCTGATATTGTGCCTTCTCAGGGGCAAAGGTGTTGGTCTCGTGTTGAAAACCCCCAATAGCTATTCGCATAAAATCCTCAATAAACTTTTTTCATAGTTAAAAAATAGGAGGCCTCTAAAAAATACCTTCATAAGCTAAAACAGATCTTAGTATGTTATGAATATTTTTACTCAACTATTAGTTTAGCCCAGTTACCGATACTTAAAGCCTCATTACCTGAAAGACCATTGAGGACTTTAAATTTTTCTAATTTAAATTTTCCTACTGCCATTCTTGCACTGAGCTTTTGCGGTGTATCACCCGGCACTACTTGATGGAAACCAAGTTTTAATGGCTGGTTTTGTTTCGCTTCCATTTCATTTAATCGCCGAAAACTTAATGCCGTATGCTCAAAAGAACGACGCATATTTTCTGGTAACGCCCTAGGAGTTGCAAACATGAAACGGTAAACTAATTTACTATTATAACCGATTACCACTAGGCGGATTATCGCTTCACTCGACTCCCTGTCCGGATTCAGTATCGCCGTTGCCGCTGGCATACCATTTATTCGAATTGATTCTATACGAGAAAGTATCTCTCCACGGGCCCACTTATCTCTCAGGTATGATTCCACAGTAGCATTATTACGGTCAGCGAAATCAAACTGCAAAGCTGATCCACCAGGACCCTTGGCTATAACACTGGTCTCACCATTAAGAATGTTAAATCCGTCTGGAACTGTGAATTCAAACCGAAGAACAGGATGTACAAAACGCTGACCCTTTATAAATCCTTGGGTTTCATCGCTTCCAAAGAGCAATCCATCTATTTTTTTAAAATAAATCTCTTGCCCTATAATTGGCTCTCTTACTTTCTGGACTTTCGCCAATTGAACCGCTCGTTCAACGCGGTCCGGCGTTCGTGGATGAGTTGCAAAAAAACCAAATCCCTCATCTGGTGAAACTCCTTTAATTTTTGCCTCCAAACGTGAATGAGCGTGCAATTTTGCCAAAAAACTCGACATTGCGTTAGGATCAAATCCTGCTCGCACTAAATATTTAACACCTCGCTGATCGGCCTCAAATTCATCTTCGCGCGAGTGCGATTGTAATACTGCAAAAGTTCCAAGTTGCCCAACCTTGTTAACAAGTTGGCTACCACTTACTATTCCTAGAACAGTAAGCCCTAAATTGGCCAATACATTATTCCCAGCGCGGTCTGCGCCATGCCGAGCGGTCACGTGACCGATTTCATGAGCAATCACACCAGCAAGTTCCGCCTCACTTCCTGCCAAAGCAAGAAGTCCTCGAGTTACATAGACGTAGCCACCTGGGAGGGCAAAGGCATTTACAATTGGAGAGTTTAGTACCGTAAAAGTAAAGGGTGCATCTGGTGTCTCCGTAGTTTGCACCAAGAATTGGCCAATTGAATCGACATAGGACGTTATAGCTGGATCTGAATAAGCACCGCCAAATTCAGCCAAAATCTTAGGGTGCTCTTCTCGACCAATTTGAGCTTCATCAGCAGGTGACATAAAGAGGTCATACAGATCATTTGCGTATAGCTTGAAGGAAGGTACGAACACGATGCAAAACGCAGAGATCAAACATAAATATCGCATTACCTTGGATTGTCCTCCAAACTCCAAACCCCTCTCAACGGGGCTCTTCCCATTCTCCTTCCCTCACTATACCGCACGCAATTGTGTCTCTAGTGTCTTGAGCACGAAGAAGCAACGAATGTCCCCTCATTTCTATAACGGTTAATTTATGCGCGTCAGCAGTCATTATGGGTGGTTTTATTCCATGGATCCCTGTTAAGGTTCCGTTTTCGGTAGCCATTCCTGTTAGAAGATCTCCAATTCTTAGTCCGGGACTATCTCCAAAAGGGTTGTACACATCGCCAGGATTAGAGCAGTTAGGGCTATCATACAAAAGCACATCGTATTCTCCGTCCGGCACCCCTGACATCTTAAAATTAAGCGTTACTAAAGTTAAAAACCAGCTATCCACTGCCCAAATCTCGCCCACTGGAGTGCCCGCACTTTCACCATCCATTCGCTCCAAATCAATATAGACCGAATCGGCCTTTACACTGCCTTTCGGAAACACCATACCAATCATAAGACACCAAATTAGCAAAACAATTAGGCCAAGATTTGTCCTACAAAATATCATTTTATTGCCCAACAAATTTAGGATTTCGTTTTTCCCGAAACGCATTTATGGCCTCCTGATGATCTATGGTTTGATTGCTTAACATTTCATAAGACAGGCCCGCATCCATCATAGAATGGGCTAACTCTTTCAATCTAATGTTGATGGTCGTTTTAGTCCAACGGATAGCCTGTCGCGGCCCATCAGACAAACGCATCACAAACTCGCTCACTCGATCATCTAACTCTTCTGATGGAACGGCGTGATTAATCAGACCCATTCTAGCTGCTTCTGTGGCAAGTATAGAGTTGCCTGTCATCAAATATTCCTTGGCTCTTGCATACCCTATTAGTTGAGGCCAAATTACGGCACCTCCGTCACCTGCAACAAGACCTACCCGAATATGGGGGTCAGCAAGTTTGGCATGGTCAGAAGCAAAAATAACGTCACAAAATAAAGCTAGCGTCGCCCCTAGTCCTATTGCGGCTCCATTCACTTTGGCTACGACCGGCTTTTCACAATCTAATAACGAAAATATAATCTGCTTACCCTCTACTGCAGTTCGCTCAAAGGTTAGTGGGTCATCAATCGCCTCCTGCATCCACTCAATATCACCACCTGCACAGAACGCAGATCCAGATCCCGTAACAACAATAATATCAGAATTCTCATCCCGTGCCGCATCACTAAACACGCGGGATAGTTCTTCATGCATGATCCCATTGACTGCGTTTAACTGTTGGGATCGATTTAGCGTAAGAGTTAAAACTCTATCTTTGAGTGTTAGCGAAATTGTTTTGTAATTAGATTGGTCCATAGATTCCTTCGCGTCTTTGTCTCCGAACGTTCACTAAAGATCTAACTTCGCAACTGCCTCCACAAGTTTTTGGCGAGAATTTTCGATTTCCTCCAAACGCTCCTTTTGTTCTTCAACAACGTGAGTGGGCGCTCTGGCGGTGAACTTCTCATTTTCTAGTTTCTTAGTTATTTTCTGGCGATCTACGGTCCATTTTCGTATTTCGTTCTCTAGACGGGCTTTCTCATCCGTCAAATTTATAACATCTCCTAGAAAGAGAAAGAACAAAGCTTCATCCACTACAATCTGCGCCATACCACGTCCTGAAGCACTTCCCTCTTCAATCCTAGACAATCGGGCGAGCTGTTGGATTGCATCACTATGTTTATTTAACCTATCCACCGTCATAGAGTCGGATTCGGTGTGATAAAGCGCTATTTTTGAAGACGCTGGCACATTCATGGTCGCTCGGACTGATCGAATTTCTGTTACCAACCGGGTAACCCAGTCCATTTCGTCTTGCGATGACTTATCTACAACTAATTTCTCTAGATTTGGCCATCCTTCACTCGCCAGATAAGAATCCTTTGCTGTGACCAGCGAGCCAAATATTTTCTCGGTCACAAATGGAGCTACAGGATGTAAAATTCGGAGTGACTGCATCAACACCCAACCAAAAACTTGTCTGGTTTCTTCCTTATCGAGTTCGTTACCACTATAAAAAATTGGCTTCACAAGTTCTATATACCAATCACAGAACACACCCCAAATAAAGCGGTATAGTTCGTCCGCAGCATTATTAAATCGATAGCTCTCTATCGCTACCGACACTGAGTTCACTGTCTCAACAGTTTTCCCAACTATCCATCGATTGACGGCAAGTTTACAATCTTTCGGTACGTAATTAGTAACAAAATCACAACCGTTCATTTCTCCAAAGCGCGCCGCATTCCATAATTTTGTAATAAAGTTCCGGTAGCCTGCTATCCTCTGTTCAGAAAGTTTGATGTCACGACCCTGTGCAGCCATTGCGGTAAGAGTAAAACGAAGAGCGTCAGTCCCATACTTATCCATTAAAGTTACTGGATCAACGATATTACCCTTCGATTTGGACATCTTTTGTCCCTTTTCATCCCGCACCAAAGCGTGGATATATACATCACGAAACGGAACCTCTTTCATAAAATGAAGACCCATCATCATCATTCTCGCTACCCAAAAGAAGATAATATCAAACCCTGTAACAAGCACATCTCCCGGATAGTAACGGTCTACACTTACTTTTTCATGGGGCCACCCCAGAGTCGAAAACGGCCACAAAGCCGACGAAAACCAGGTATCAAGAACATCTTCATCTTGGATTAACTTTACTGCGTCCCCATATTTTTCCGTCGCTGCAGATAACGCCTCCTTCTCATCCATCGCCACAAAAATGTCGCCATCCGGCCCATACCAAGCCGGGATTCTATGACCCCACCACAATTGTCTTGATATACACCACGGTTGGATATTTCGCATCCACTCAAAATATGTATTTTCCCAGTTTTTAGGAATAAACTTCGTCTGCCCATTCTCTACTGCCGCTATTGCGGGTACAGCCAACGTTTTCGCGTCAACGTACCATTGATCTGTTAACCTAGGCTCAATAATTGTATTCGATCGATCCCCATAAGGAATGACATGAGTATGAGGTGAAACAATATCTAAAAGATCCAACTCACGAATATCCGCAATAACCCTCTCACGCAGGTCAAACCGATCTAAGTACCTATATTTCTCAGGAACATTTTCGTTGGAACAACCTTTCTCATCAAAAATATTGATAGCATCTAGCGTGTGGCGACGTCCCACATCAAAATCGTTAAAATCGTGTGCAGGTGTAATTTTTACTGCACCAGTCCCTTTCTCTGGATCTGAATATTCATCGGCTACAATAGGAATCCGTCTTCCTAGAAAAGGAAGTATTACGTGTTTGCCAACCAGGCTACTATACCGATCATCATTTGGATTAACTGCTACGGCCGTGTCACCAAACATAGTCTCGGGACGAGTAGTAGCCACAGTGATATGAGTGTTTACGGCTCCTTCAACGGGATACTTAAGATGCCATAAATGACCATTTACCTCACGCTGAACGACTTCAAGATCCGAAATTGCTGTAAGTAATTGACAGTCCCAGTTTACTAGTCTCTTGTCCCGATAAATCAAACCTTCACGATAAAGATTCACAAAAACAAGACGAACCGCTTGGCTTAGTCCATCGTCCAATGTGAATCGCTCACGACCCCAGTCGGGAGAAGCGCCAAGACGACGTAATTGCTCTACTATTGCACCCCCTGAATCCTTCTTCCACTGCCACACACGATCCACAAAACCATCTCGACCAACTGTGCGTCGATCTTCCCCCTCTTCTGACATTTGTCGCTCAACCACCATTTGGGTGGCTATACCAGCGTGGTCTGTACCGGGCTGCCACAACGTGTCACGACCACACATTCTATAATAGCGTGTTAGAATATCTTGTAAGGTCATGTTTAAAGCATGTCCCATGTGTAAAGTACCTGTGACATTGGGAGGAGGCATCATTATCGCCCAAGGGGCCGCATCCTTTCCTGCAGAAAATAAATCCGCCGACTCCCAATCTCGGTAGATATTTTGTTCAATATCCTGAGGTTGATACGATTTTTTTAGCATCAACGATTCCCTTCAACAGTCATTACTACAATGCCAGAGGTTACAAGATTCCTTTGGCAGATGAACAATGAAATTCACACTACCCCGATGAATAAATTACAAAATCAGTCCCTAGATCTGTTAAGCAGTTAACTCTGATCCGAAATTTATTTTTGCCGTTTTATTTCCGCTTTCACAATTTCTTCTACTATGGCCGGAACATTCTTATTCAACCATTCTAACAACACAGGATGCATGGTTTGTTCCACCAATGCCCCCAATGTAACCTGGGAAACATTATCCGCCAATTGACCAGAAACATTTTCAGAAGACACATCGTAATTCATCTGCTCTAGAGCAATTTCAGGTGATTCAAGGGCACCTCCTTCGGGGCTAGATTCAGTATTTGGAGCTTTTTGCACACCTGCTAGAGCATCCTCTTCATCTCCCTCTGGACCCAAACTACGAATTGCAGTTTCCTCTTGGGTCTCATGTCCAGTTAAATCAGCTTCATCTGGATCGGACGAAATTATTGTACGAATAGAAGACAGGATTTCATCCACAGATGCTTCCTTTTTTCCATCCCGCTCAGGCACGACCTCCTCGGCCCCAGCATAATCTGATTCTTCCTCCACTGAATCAGACGTGATAACATTTCTAATTGAGGAAAGTATTTCGTCTACACTAGTTTCTTTTTTTGAATCAGGATCGGACATAGACGCCACCTTTCAAAATAAGATAATCAAAACACCAGAATAACTACGAACCTCCATTTAAGTATAATACTTCTATGACCTAAACGAAGGTTTTATTAGTAACTCGTAACCAGCATTAATCGATCAGATCAAAAAAAGACTTTTGATTTAAAAGGTCTCTCATATCTAGGTCAAAAATTGAACTTCGCTTGCTCTTTTCGTCAAATCCGGCCCATTTGTCTTTTACCATGTGATAATGGTACCCAGGATCATACAGCTGAACTGGAAGATTTAAGCTTCTAGCGGTCATATGTCCCGTAACACTCACCAGTTGGAATATCGCCACAACTTCGTCCCGCTGGGCGCGCACCAAATTTACCTTCGCTTCAAACAGTTCTTGTTCTGCATCCAGAACATCCAAAATTGTTCGAGCACCGACTTCGGCCTCTTGATTTACCCCATCCAAAGCTATTTCGTTCGCCAATACTGAAGCTTGAAATGAAACCATACGAGCTCTAGCTGTAATTAGTGCTTCCCAGGATCTAGAATACTCCTCAGCTATGTTGCGCCGCGCTTCTTCGACTTCTCGACGACGTTGTACCGCAATCATTCGCAGTTCCCGAACACGAGCGTATTCTGACCCAGACTGATACAGTGGGACTCGGCCCGTGACCCCAATCTGAAACCTGTCCTGTTCATCTGTGAACGTTGTTGGATCAATTAAACGAGCTATAGAGGAATCCAATGTAATCTCTGGAAGCAGTACCCCAGCCGCCGCACTAATATCGTATAAGGCCGCCTTTTCGTAGTGGATAGCAGAAACAATTGCAGGATTCCTTGCCATCGAGAGCTGTCGGCCTCTAGCTGGGTCAAATACCTGAGGCACGTTATCTGCGGTGGGAAAAGCCAATTGACCCGGCATCTCACCAATAACCGCTTGATAATTCGATTGGGAAATAGATAAATCCCCCTCAGCCGCAACACGTGAAGCCCTAGCATTTGCCACACGAGCCTCTGCCTGAGACACATCTGTACGAGTTAACTCCCCAACTTCAAAGCGGTCCTTAACAGCCTGAAGTTGGCGAACCAAAACCTCCTCATTATTTATACTGAGACTAACGACCTCCTGAGCACGTACGACATCCAAATGAGCGGTTGCCGCCGCCAACAACACTCTCTGCTCAGTATTAGCAAGAACAGCGCGAGCGGCAAAAACCATTTCCTCCGCACTTTTTGTTTCATTGGATGTTCTCCCACCCCTATACAGGGGCTGACTAAGTTCCAATTCAATCGACTGAGTGGTAATCGTCTTTTCGCCCGCTGAAAAAGTGAAATCAGTCACTGAATCCGTGAAATCCCGATTTAACCTGCCAGTTAAATTGATCGTTGGGCGCCAACCAGAAAGAGCTTGCGGCACCTTTTCATCTTGGGCATGAAGCCCCGCTCTCTCGGCTGCAAGAGTTGGATTAGTACTATACGCTTTAGCGAGGGCGTCCCTCAGGTTCTGTGCGTTAGAACTCTCCCCAAAAAAAAGTATCGCCGCTAGAGAGATACCTCCCACCTGCAATAATCGTGTTACCATTCCCATCTACTACCTATTAGCTCCATAAATTAATAAAATGTAAAGTCTGGTAAAACCTCAAACCCCGGCAACATCTCAGTCGCAGCATCAAATAATACGGACCTCCCAACACTATTCCCAATTTTCGTAAAAATTGTTGCCTCACCAGAAGAGTTTTGTCCATTTTTAATCACAACCGCCAGTCGACCCCCATCCGCTAACTGGTCCAAAATAATGGTTGGAGCCTGTGGAATTGCACCCTCAATGAATATGAGATCGTAGGGGCCTTGCTCAAGATAACCTTCTTTTAAAGTACCCTGTACGACAAGAGCATTATCGATCTCATACAAAGAGAGCAAATCACCCGCCCGAACATACAATTCTTTTTCACTTTCCAATCCGATTACCGTCCCACAAAGTTGTGCTAATATTGCAACCCCGTATCCGGTACCGCAACCAATACACAGACCCACTTCTGCAGGTTTTGCCGCTAGCCCTTGGATCAGGCGAGCAAAAACGCGAGGCTCCATCAAATAGCGATCAGGAAACATTTCCACTTCTTCGTCTCTGTAGGCTATCGCTTGAAAACGTTTGGACACAAAGGGCTCACGGGGAATTATTGACAATGCCCCAATCAATTGAGGATCAGTCACTTCATTGGGCCGAATTTGCCCCTCTATCATGTTTGTACGCATGACTACAAAATCAGTCATCCTGCATTTTCTTTGAGATCATCAGTTAAACCCTGTCAGATGTATCTGAGCACCCCCAAGGGTCGAACACAAGCTATTGAATTAGCCTTGTTGGCGCTCAGCTTTACTTCTTATACTCACCCCTACACCACAAAACAACAATTCGGATTGAGGTTAACGGCGATGTTGAATTTTGCAACGGCCAGATTTCTCTTCCTTGACCAGTGGAAAAGACGAGAATATACGGTCCAATAGGCTTCCGCCTTGTTTAAGGGTGTTGCCGTGGCCGAGTGGCAGAGTGGCTATGCAGCGGATTGCAAATCCGTGTACGGCGGTTCGATTCCGTTCTCGGCCTCCACTTTACCGTCTCATCTTCTAGGACTCTACACTTCTTGGTACCGAGCGGTTTTGGGTCATTATCTACTTGGGTGGCGACGGTCCCTCACACTATGGAGCCCAATTGTAAGCCCTAGAGCATGCGCCACCCATTAAGGTAGCTCGTTCGTCCTCAGTCAACCGGTCCGTAAGGCGAAAGCATTTGACAGCCTCTTCATAATCGACGACTGCAAATGCCCGGGTCCAGTCTGTACCCCACAAGCACCGATCTATGCCCCAAGCATCAAAGATCCTAGCCAGCGGGTCCCAGATATCCGGAAAAGGGTAACCAGCCTTTGAAAGAGTGCAGGCTCCGCTAATCTTTATTGCAACGTTTTGGCGTCTACTAAGCTCTAACACTTTTGGCAATTCGACCCAGGGACTCGCGGGAGCTGGCGGTGTTTTGGGCTGCAAAATACCTAAGTGGTCAATGACAAATCGAGCATCTGCATGGCGATCAATTAGTTCCATACCCACGTCCAGATTGTCCCAGCAAAGTATATTCACGGGAAAATCGTGTCTTGTCGCTTCCCGTAATATCAGATCAAGACCCGACTTAGGACTGTTCATACCCCACTCAGAGGTCATCATGATACGAATACCAACTGTCCCAGGAGTTGCTTTCCACTCCGCTATCACGTCACCCACTGCAGGGTCCCATGGATCGACTGGTTTGACGATCCCAAACCGTTCTGGATAGGCGTTTCGTACCTCGACTGCATAACTGGCATTGTACCCATAAAGAGAAAACGCAGAGACCAAAATCGCACCATCGACCCCCACCAAATCCATTGCTTCAATCATCTCCGCACCAGTCACGTGATCAGGCCAGTTTGGTACTGTATCCCAAGGATGGTCTGGTGTATTTTTAGCGTAAGCATGAACTTGTGAATCAATAATAGTCACAGATTTACCCTCTACATTAAATTTTAAAAACATCGAAACAGTTTGCCGAAATTTTCATCGTAGCAGACCCAGAAAACACTGATGAATAAATTGATCTCAATCTTTTTCACTTCAGGAAACAAATTAAGTCAGCTTGATTTTTAAAATTTCAACTCCTGTTTCACAAAGATGTTGTCCGGTAGTTTTTTTTGTAAGAACACGATAGTACTTACCACCCCGCACCCACAACTGAACACGGACTATGATACTAACAACACGTTATAGCTTGTTCAGAATCCGACCAGCCAAATATAGACGATGAACACTAAACCAGCGTGTTTAGTTATAGCATGTCTTTTTCGGGCAGGATTGGAGGCGGCATTTCCTGGAATTGTAACAAATGCTCATCATCAGGAAATACGTCTACATCAAATTGACCATCGAGTAATCCCTCTGGCACCTCTTGCTCTTCCAGAGCGACCCGGTTGGCTGACTCTTGATCTTCAGCAACATCCGCCGTACCAGAGACTTCCAACCCTGTCTGAATTCGTTCGGTAATCCGTACTACAGCATCTGCTAGTTGTTCACTGTACGGGAGTTCGTAGGCTCGAGGAGTACCAAGGGGTATATTGTATTCATCCAGTTCATCAACCCAGAAGTAAACTGCCCCCTTTGCGCCACTAAACTTATTTGGTTCCTTCACTTTTGCCCACAAAACCTGAAAATGCTCTGGCATTTGCCCATTAGTTGGCCACCCAAGAAGCTTATGTGTCATGACAAACGACTGGATAAAAAATCCAGCTGTAACAATTATCGCTAACCCTTTGACCCACCACTTCCAGCGAGAGAATAAGTTGAGACTCAGAAGAAGGACAGCAATCACGACGTACGCCGCAACAAGCCCAATAATGATGCCTATTGTCATTCCTCTAAAACTATTCCGCGTGTGGGCGGGGGCTGTTCGTCAGAAAGTGGGGATTGTTCCTCATTCTGTGGGGTAGTTGGGCCCTTTCGGCTCATATTAACTAGGGACTTTTCCCGTGTACTGACGTCAGCTATTGCACCATTCCTATCTACAACGAACCGAACCGCTGTTTCCTCATGGCCAGTATGATCAAGTTGTATAGTATCGTAGTAAATCACGCTAACAATCGGATTTAATTTTTCCACTTTAACTGAGACTGGAACCGGTTCGGGAGTCGTTGCTGAATAGTGGAAAATATTTACAACATACTCACCATCGACGATCCCTCTGAGCGAAACCGTCTCTTGATTCAATGGATTCGATATTGACTTCCCGTCAATAATTATTGTGTCTCGGTAGTTGCCTCTATCATCTCGATCGAGATGCATTAGTCCGGCCTCTCTGCCATGATACCAAACCATGTTTCCAGCCGGATCCTCAACATATGTATCGACATCGTCCGGATGCTCATCGGGCCAAGTTACAGTTATTAAGAATTCTGCATTTGTATCAATTTTTCCCGTCGCGTCCTCTGGCTTTATTAAAATGAAAGCAATGAAAAACATAAAGGCAAAGCCCAGAAGCGCGTTGAATAACAGATCGGTAAACGCATCAAACTCTCCTTCTCGACCGTATAAGCTATACTGTTGCATGTGAGCCTCGGTTTAATACAGGTACCACATGGACTTCTGTGAGTTCAGTGATGACTCCAAATAAGTACGAAGTTCCGTCATCCAAAATGTAATACTGCAATTTGAGTAGAATGCCACCTACCAAACCAAACAGGGTGGTGAAGAGAGCTACACCCATACCGCCGCTCATAGTGGACAACGCTTGTTTAAGTGTCTCGACATCGAATGAATCAATGGATTGGATAGATGACAACATCAAAATAAATCCTATAACAGTCCCCAATAAACCAAGTTTCAGCATAGCGTCTGCAACGAACCAACCGACACGTTGTCGGTAGCTGAGTGAGTCTGCGAGCCGTCTAAGGATTAAAGTTTGATCCAGCCGGATATCACCTTGAAGTACCGACATTGTTACAAGGTTTCTAATGTGTTCGGTAGCAGTACATTCGACAAGCGATTGATCATTCTGAATGATCACCCTTCCCGCTTTCAAACGAAACCGGTTGTTTCCTTCAGATAAAGCACTTTGGACGTGGTGCAGACATTGTATTTCTTTTGAAATACGCAGAGTTAAAATCATACAATGAACAGAAAAGAGCGCGTAGAGGGCTAGAATAACGATTGTAATATAGCTTTGATCGTTTTCTACCATGAACTGAAAATACCCGTAATAGTAGGCAAGCCAAAAACCAAACAACGTAACAACGGTTAATAGCAACCACCGAAGGAACGGCAGATAATCAAAAATCTCTGACCAACTTCCTAAGAGGTGTTTTTTCAAATAGTCCATATAAATAAGTTTTCTCCTCCGTTTGACAAACCGTTTCCCAAAAATAATCAAAATTATCGAGTGCTAGTACAAGTAAAGGTTTTGGTATTAATTAATGGGGAAAATCAATACCGCTCATCCGAGACTCATGTTCGTTTGGCGACTAACTAACTTAGGAAAATTATCAATTGTCTCCAACCCTACGGAGTGAACGTTCTTCCGACTTCGAGAAACGTACATACATAATTTATTTTCTCATATTATTATTATAACTATCTGTTATATAGTTATTAACCGATTCTTAATAGAAAAATGTGAAAACATTCAGAAATCCCATTGTTTATAAAAACCAAGCCTTCTTTAAAATTTAATGTATATCGGACCTATGTATATAAGGTAACCCTTTCACGCTAATTCGGTATAGCAAACGGCTGTCCGTTTCCCCAGAAGCAAAATGAATTGGTGTTGCGCTGTGCATCGTGGACAAAGTGTCCCACAATGCTATATCGCCCACAGAATATTTATGCCGATAAATAAAGCGTTCCTCCAAAGCATGGTCTTTGAGCATATCCAACAATGCTGAACCTTCAACGTCGTCCATGCCGTCAACGCCAAATGAAGTTCCAGAAACACCATACAGTGCTGCGTGTCCAGTTACAGGGTGATTTCGGACCAATGGATGGCGAACCACTGGTAACTGATTTCTTTGCTTCTGAGTTTTAATTGGCGAAGCAGAAAATTCATCATCCCGTACTTTACCTGCTCCGTATTGGTGCAGAGCTCTCAAATCTTCTATCTTTACTTTTATGTCGCGATCTAAGGCATTATAGGCAGCAACTTGATCGGTAAGCTGCGTTTCTCCTCCCTCTTGTGGGGCCTTAATGGAATATAGCATAGTGGCAGTAGCGGGTTCCTGTTCATAGGATTGATCAGTATGCCATTGTGCTGCACCGTTACGAACCGCCTCTTCTCGCGCACGATCTGTGACATTTCCTATCGGAAGAATTTCAGGAAATTCTTTCATACGGGCATGATCAAGAACATGAGGATGGGGCTTCCCCCATCGACGACCGAATTGTAGGTACTCTTTTGGCGATAGCTCTTGGGAGCGGAACACTAGCAACCGATGTTGATACAAAAGTGCGGTCAATTCACCCATTACTGCATCGGTTATATCGTTTGCAACATCAATTCCAGAAACTTCGATGCCAAAGGGTGCATCAAACTTTTTAACCTGCATTCCCACGATAGACTCCTGAGCCTTACTTCATTCAAAAGAAATCAAAATGTAATTGATCCGCATTTATAACCCGGCACTCACCAACATCAAATTAAAACCGATAGACCAACGAAACCCTCGGAGCGAACCTTCTATTAGTTTGTAATAACTTTATAAGGGTCTTTTTCCCTAGATACTATAATGTTAACGTCGATAGTGAAAAATACTCATATTTTGCCCAAAGGCAGCCACTAAAGGACTATAGGTCATGAAACTCCCACGTAGATCATTCCTAAAGGGTAGTGCTGTGGGTGCCATAGCAACGGCATCGTCCTTCCCTGCACCCGCTATATCAAAAAGCCGAAAACGTTGGAAGATGATTACAACTTGGCCAAAAAATTTTCCTGGTCTCGGAACCACAGCCAACGAAATTGGCGCCAACATAACAAAAATGAGTGATGGGATTCTGGAAGTTAAAGTGTTCGGTGCTGGAGAGATTGTTCCGGCTTTTGAATTATTCGATGCAGTGCGAGGTGGGATAGCAGAAATGGGGCATGGTTGGGATGGATATTGGATTGCCAAACATCCCGGGGCACCATTTTTTGGTGGCGTTCCTAACGGCCTAGCAGCATATGAGCAAATTGCTTGGATCCACTGGGGTGGAGGGCAAAAACTGTGGGACGAAATGTGGTATGATTTTGGCGTACAAGCTTTTGTTTCTGGAGTAGGCCCACCGTCTTATTTTGGCTGGATTCAAAAAGAAGTAAATTCCCTTACTGACCTGAAAGGCATGAAAATCCGTATGGCCGGCCTTCCTGGGGAGGTGCTAAATCGTATGGGCGTTACATCCGTCAACATGCCTGGCGGAGAAATTATGAGTTCCTTACAATCCGGTATAGTCGACGCGGTAGAATGGGGAAATGCTTGGACTGATCTTGCGTTCGGTTTCTACAAAGTGGCGAACCTTTGTTACTTACCCGGCATACACGAGCCCGGAGCCAACCAGTCTCTGACCATAAACCGTGAGGCATTCAATAGCTTATCAGACGACCTTAAAGAAATTGTAAAGGTAGCGGCGCATAATGGAGCTATGAGGCTATATTCAGAGACTGTTTACCACAATGCAGCTGCTTATCATACGCTAGAGAAGGAAAAAGGTGTTCAGTTTAGGCGCTTGCCAGACGACGTAATTTCAGAGTTTCTTAAGGTAAGTTTGGATGTCCTGTACGACACAGCCTCAAAAGACCCACATGCCATGCGTATATACGAGAGCTATATGGATTATCGGAAACGTGCTATCGAACTGTCTCCAACAGATCATCTTGGGTACCTAGAGGCTCGATCGACCCAAGCGTAGGAATAATGAAGTACTGAGTGAAAAACCAACCCCTCAAATGACTGGAGGAAACCCATACAACGAGGCCGCATTATCGTGGATAATTTTCCGTCGAGTATCTTTAGAAAGTATTCCCAGTTCTCGGTTAATAAAATCTTGGCTATCCGGCCAAACGCCATCAGGATGAGGAAAATCGGATCCCCACATAATATTATTTTCTCCCAATAGATCTAACAGTCGAATCCCAACCGGATCACTTTGGTAGGTGGCCTTACACTGGCGTTGCCAATATTCAGACGGCTTCATCCTTAACGTTAAGTCTTTAAACTGTTCTTCCCACTCTAGGTCCATGTGCTCCAAAAGATAGGGGATCCAACCAATACCACTCTCCCCGATAACTACAATCAATTCCGGATTGGTTTCCAAGAGACCCCCATAAATCACCTCCATTAACTTCTGCGCCATGTTTAACTGGAAGCCGGTGATAAAGACCGCAAATGCCCTACGTGACTCCAAGGGCTCCATTGCCTCAAAGTCCGGCTTTGGCCCACCAATCGTATGAAAATGGACCGGTAAACGAGCATCCGCAGCCGCAGCCCATAAGTGATCCCATTCGTGATGGTATAGTGGTTTCGTATCCGTAGTGCTTGGGATCTCTATCCCTTTTGCTACACCCCTTTTTGCTACACGCTCTATTTCCTCCAGAGCTGAACCCATATCATGTCCCGGGATAGAAGCAATTCCAGCAAATCGATCTGGATATTTAGCACAAAATTCGGCCAACCACTCATTGTATATTAGCATCATTTCTGCCGCAGCCTCTGGGTCACCAAGACGTGCCGCTGCACCAAGTATCCCATAAAGCACCTCGCCACGAACTCCATCAAGATCTTGATCTTTGATTCTTAGGTCTGGATCAGTGAGACGGCGGATACCTTTCTTCCCATCGTCATACAACCCCTGTTGTGCCATACGGTCAGAGCGAAATATTTCCCCAGGTACATACTGGCGGCCAGCAGACCCCATTCCGTTTTGAAGGCCAAAAAAGGCACCTTTTCGAGAAACCCATACAGGTCCGTCTTTGCTATCTGTAACGTACGGCATCCGGTCCTTAAGGGAGGGACGCGCATTCCCTGTAAAAAGATCAGGAGGTAGCCAAATTAAGTCAATATGACAATCGGCTGAAATGATTGGATCCGTTAATTCCATTGCAGTCCTCTACCCTTTAGAAAGTTCGTTAAGAGCACCTATGACTTCATCTCCCATAACACTAGTTGACACCGATTCTTTACCTAAGAGTTGAATATCCGGTGTCCGACAGTCCGAGGCGAGTACTTTCTGAATAGCGTTATCTAAGTAAAGCGCCTCGTCAGGCAGTTGTAGTGAATGCTTTAGCAGTAAGCCAATGCACATAATTGCAGCCAGTGGATTTGCTATTCCTTGGCCTGCAATGTCGGGAGCACTCCCATGCACAGGTTCATATAACGCGCAGCGCCTCCCTTCCTCATTTACATCACCAAATGACACCGAGGGAAGCATCCCTAGGCTACCGGTTATTGCTCCAGCAAGATCGGAGAGAATATCACCAATCATATTATCTGCCAGAACAACATCAAATCGTTTTGGGTCATTGATGATTTGCATGGCACAATTGTCAACGAGTATATGTGCCAATGGAATATCAGAAAATTCCGACTTGTGAAGCTTATCAACGACGTCACGCCACAAACTATATACCTCCAGCACGTTGGATTTATCCACAGAATGGACATGACCATTCCGTACTCTTGCAAGATTGAAAGCCACTCGAGCAATTCGCTCAATCTCTGGAGCCGTATACGATAGGGTATTAGTTGCGGATTCTATACCGTCGGCCATAGTAATTCGTCCTCGTGGCTGTCCAAAATAAACACCACCATTTAGCTCTCGAACAACCACTAGGTCTGCGCCCCTTACAACCGATGCCTTTAGCGGGATAATCCCAATCAATTCGTCGAACGTTTTTATAGGACGAAGGTTAGCGTAAGTACCCATGTGTTTACGAATTGCTAATAGGTTATGGGACCGCCTAATTGCCGTAGGCAGTTTGTCGAACTTGGGTCCACCTGTTGCACCGAATAATACCGCGTCAACCTGTACAAGAGAGTTAAAAACATCGATATCTATTAATTGACCATATTTACTGAAAGCTTCGACCCCATAGAGTTCAGAATGAATGTCCACTTCAACACCGCGGTGTACTTTGAACCAGTTTAAGACGCGTACTGCCTCGGTTATTACTTCTGGTCCAACACCCTCACCCGGCAACACAACCACCTTACTCACCATTTTCCTATTCCACCTATTCTGTAGGATTTACCGCTCCGGTTTTGTTAAAACTCTATACCAAGTTCATCGTTGAATAAAAACGCCCTCCTAAAGCCAAGTTGTCGATAAATTTCTATAAAACTTGTTCTTAACATATAATTATTGACTCATACGTATACTGGGGCTTGCGCGACCCTTCACAGAGCTACAGAGTAGAATGCTCGCATTAACCAACCGAGTTATTCTTCTTAAAGGTGGTATAGAACGTAAGGAGCTAGAAGTGCAAATTCAAGCAAATGGGATTTCGATAGGCTATGATATAGAGGGGCCAGTGGATGCACCTGTTGTAACTATGAGCCACAGTTTGGCCGCAAACCGGTACATGTGGTGGCCTCAAATGAATATGCTCCGGGATAAGTATCGTATCCTCACCTATGATACTCGTGGTCACGGCGATACAGAGGTTTCGAAGGGCCCATACAGTATTGCAGCGTTAGCGGATGACGTCATTGGCTTATTGAATGCACTCGAAATAAATAAAACCCATTTCGTTGGGCTTTCTATGGGAGGGATGATTGGCCAACTACTTGCGGCTCGCCACTCAGATAAGCTGTTAAGCGTATCTCTTTGCGCTACTTCTTGCCAAATGGGTCCCGAAATGGAGCCGGTTTGGGACCAAAGAATCAAAAATGCACTAATCAACGGAATGTCGACACTTGCAGAAACAACCATTGAACGCTGGTTTACCGAACCATTTCTAACCAATAATAAAAATGATGTTGAACGTATATCTCAGATGATAAAAGCTACATCAAATGAGGGTTTTGCATCGTGTGGAGCCGCTATTAAAGCCCTTGACCAGATTAAAGACCTTGAGCGCATTATGATACCTGCCCTCATTTTAGTCGGCGCCGATGATCCAAGTACGCCGCCATCAGCCTCTGAGATAATACACAAGCATGTAAGAAACTCAGAGATGCATATAATTAAGAGCGCATCACATCTGCTAAACATAGAACAGGCTGAACAATTTAATGAAAAGCTATTAGTTTTCTTGCAAAAGCACGACAGGTCATAACTTACTTCTTTCCATTAACTACCCAGATAAGCCTCTTTAATAAATTCATTATCTAGAAGCTCATCCTTGGTTTTGCCTTCAAAAATTAGTTTTCCCTGAACCATGAGGTAACCCCGGTCAGCTATCCTAATGGCCTGGTTAAAATTCTGCTCTGCCATAAGTACTGTTAGACCGTGAACTGTTTTCAGCTCGTTTATTTTAGTAATAACCTGCTCTACCATTATTGGGGAGAGACCAACAGAAGGTTCATCAATCACAAGAATCTTAGGCTTCGACATAAATGCCCTTGCTATGGCAACCATTTGTTGCTCGCCACCACTCATACTGCCGGCAAGTTGACTTTGTCGGTCCGCTAGTACAGGGAATGCATCAAGACAAAACGTGAGATTCTCCGATATCTTCTTTCGAGCATCAGGCCGATACGCACCTAACAACAAATTTTCCCGAACTGTAAGGGAGGGAAACAAACGCCGGCCTTCCGGCACCAATGCTATACCCAAATCAACAACTTTCTCCGTGGCAAGCTTTGTAAGCTCAACGTCTTGTCCAGATTCTTCCAAATTAATAGATCCGGAAGAAGGAGCAATCAAACCCATTAGGCAGTTTATCAGTGTGGTTTTTCCGTTCCCATTTGAACCCAACAGAACAACCGTTTCATTCTCCGCCAAACTTAGCGAAACTCCGTGTAGTACGCGCGCAGCACCGTAGCCAGCGACTACCCCTTTTACAGACAAATTAAACGCCAAGGTACGCCTGCCGAACTCTGGTATCTTGGGCTACCACATCTGGTGCCCCGTCAGCAATCTTTTGACCTGCATCCAAAACAACAATCCGTTCCGAAAACTGCATCACCGCACGCATAATATGTTCTATCATGATTATGGTAATGCCCCTTTTATTTAACAGGGTAAGAATTTCCAGTATTTCATCAACCTCTGCATGTGAGAGACCCGCCATTGTTTCATCAGAAATTAGGAGTTTGGGATCTACTGTTACCGCTCTTGCCAACTCAAGCTTTCGAAGCTCCACTTGTGTCAGATTACCTGCACTTTCGTCTGATTTATGGTCTAAACCCATTAATGACAACACTCCGTCCGGGGTATGCTCTCCTTTGGATCTACTCATCTGTTTACCAAATTCGTAAGGAATAAGAAGATTTTCCCGCACGGTCATACTTGTGAACGGTTTCGGAATTTGAAAACTTCTCGCAATACCGAGACGTATGCGTCTGTGGGCCGGTAATTTAGAAATTTCGCCGCCTTCAAATTTTATTACCCCGCTATCATTCCTCATAGTACCGGACAAACAATTTATAAACGTTGTTTTCCCCGATCCATTTGGTCCGATAAGCCCCAACCTCTCCCCCTTAGTAACGGAAATGTTGACCGCATCTAAGGCAGTAAAACCTCCAAATCGTTTCGTGATAGATTTGACCTCTAATAGGTGGGACATAAGATTAGCGTTTCTTTATAAAAAGACGATGTATCAACCCCATTAATCCATCTGGGGCGGCCACTACAAAAAGGATTAGCATAAGACCAACAATTAGTAGATTAAGTTCTGAAGATATTGTAACGGTCGCTACTTGTTGGACCGTCCCAAGTAAGATGGCACCAAGAACGGGACCAATCCAAGTACCAGTGCCTCCAATCAGAGGCATAGCGACAGCATTTACGGCAAAAGAAAGATTGAAAGCAGATAACGGATCAATATAGGTAACATAGTAAGGGAACGGAGCGCCTGCAGCCCCCATTAGCGCCCCGCTTATGGCGGTTGCAACAAGCTTCAGCTTTAAGGTTGGAACCCCCATACTTTCAGCAGCTACTTCCTCATCTTTAATAGCACGCAAACCCCGACCCAAAGAAGACCGTTCTATAGTCCGAGCAATAAAAACAGAGATGACCGCTATGGTTAGCATTACGACAAACAGTAGTCGTACATATGTATCGAAGAATAGTGTTTCCTTTGGCCGCATTACAAAAGTTCCAGCGGCACCACCAACGAATGTCCAGTTATTCACTAATGTTTCAAGAACAATTGCCAGCGCCAGAGTTGCGATCGCAAAATATACTCCTCGCAACCGAAGAGTTAAATAGCCCGTTGCAAGCCCCACCAATCCAGAGACCCCCGCAGCAGCTATAACCAAAACAGGCAAAGGCATTTCTATTAACTTTAACAGAGCGATCGAAGTGTACACACCTATCGCGAAAAAACCTGCACTACCAAAGTTCACATACCCCGCATACCCGCCTAAAATATTCCATGCCGTAGCCAAAACGACGAACTGCAGAATTACATATCCGGCAAAAAAGTAGTATTCATTAGCAGGTAACTTCGCAGTGACAACACCCAAAATTACTACAAAAATCATAATGCCAGTGAATGTATATTTTTGCATCGTTTATCGCCCAAATAACCCCTGCGGGCGAAAGGTCAAAGCAATCAGTAAAAACCCAAATGCTATAGCGGGAGACCATGACGGCCCATAGAATGTTGCAGTTAAGCTCTCCGCCACCCCAAGAATGATAGCAGCGACCAGGGTTCCAGGGATGCTTCCCATTCCACCCAACACAGCTATAGCGAATACACGACCGATATATTGCCGGCCCATCGATGGTTCAACAGGACCGATAACAATTAACAAGGCTCCCGCAATGCTAGCTGTCATTATCGCAATCCCAAAGGCGATCTGTTTTATTTGAACGGGGTTGATTGCCATTAGACGGACTGCCACTTCGTCTTGTGCCACCGCGGTGATAGCCCGCCCAATAAAAGTCCCGGAAATAAACAGTTGAATACCTAAAGTGAGAAGTAAAGCTGCAATAAAAGGAGCGATCATCCGCACTGGTATATTTATTGATTCTGAACCCAAAGTCTTCCCAGTGTACGGAGTGTCCACCATCCGATAATCTACACCAAACAAAACAATCAACCCAACCTCGATAACAAACATAATACCGAAGAAGAAAGCCAGTCCTCGCAAGGCCTCATCACCACGAGCTTCAAAACAAACGTTGTAAACCCGGTATATAAGCACCCCCACCATAAAAAATAGTGGCATCCATAAAATGCCACTCACTATCGGATCTAGACCAAAATAAGAGCTCGTAATATATGCCATATAAGACCCAATAATGACAAAAGCTGGATGAGCTATATTCACAATGTTTAGACGACCAAAAGCTAGTGTGAGACCAATGCTAACAGACGCGTAAAATCCACCCAATAATAAGCCGGACAATAAAGCATTTATGAAAAGTGTTTGTTCCAACATCGTTTTACTTTACGCACATCGGGCTGTTAATCCACCGTCAACAACCAACTCTGTACCGTTCACATATTTTGCTTCGTCGGACGCAAGGTACAGCGCAGCATATGCCACATCCCAAGCATCTCCCATTTTTCCGGAAGGACACATCGAATCACGCTCAGCAATCACCTTCGCTGCATCACCATCCCCGTATTGATCAGCAATTCGTGCAGTTACCAATGGTGTATTCATTAAACCTGGACAAATCGTATTGGCCCTCAGTCCTCGACCTGCATATTTAAGGGCGATGGCTCGGGTAAACTCCATCAACCCGCCTTTAGCCGCGTGATAAGCTATCATATCACGGCCAAGATACCTCATACCTGCTACAGATGAAACGTTCACAATAGAACTTCTTCCGCCCTTTAACATTTCCGGAATAGAGTATTTACAGCACAAAAACGCACTTTTTAGATTTAGATCGATATTTGCGTCCCATACAGATTCGGGCATATCTACCGCACCGCCCGGCGCGGATCCGCCAACATTGTTGTACAAAATGTCCAGACACCCGTATTGGGAGACGCACGCCTCTAACATGGTCTTCACCTGTTTAGAGTCTACGACATTAGCAGTGTATGTGCGACAAATACCACCATCTTCCTCTATTAGAGATCTAGTCTCATCTACTGCTTTAGAATCAATGTCGATCGCAAATACTTTAGCTCCTTCTCTCGCAAATAAAACTGCCGTTGCTTTTCCATTACCCCACCCAGGTCCGACAGAACCTGCACCCGCAATTAGAGCAACTTTCCCTTCTAATCTACCACCCATTAGGTTTTGCCCCTTTACACTCCATTTTACATTGAATTCCCACTCAAACCTGCTCGTCCATTACTCGCTTATATTCGTGAGATTCAATACTTTTTAATTGGAAACGTTTGGAGGAATTTAACTTTATTAGTCGAATAATTTGTCGAGCATGCCACATTCTAGCATCAATAAAAAGTGAGACTGAGATTTATCGTGCACTGCAGTAATCAGACTCGCCCGAGCCTGTACGTATTCGTTTTCAGCATCCAACAAATGCAATGTTGTTCTGGTCCCGACTTCTACTTCCCGCCTTACTCCTTGCAGGGCGATTTTGTTTGCAGCAATCGATGCTTCGATTGATGAAATCTGACCATCTGTCCTTTGCAAAGTATTCCAAAGTGAGCGTATTTTTCGATCAAGGGAAAGCTTCTTTGTTTTTTCATTCTCCAAAAGGATCCGCGTATCTATTTTTGCACTCTTTAAGCTAGACCAGGATGTTCCTGAGTCATAAAGGGGAACAGTTAGGACACCCTCAACGATCATATCCCTTGATTTTTCCAAAGTAGCGGTAACATTCCGTGAATTTGAAACGGTCGCCTCTATGGACATTTCAGGAAGTAGTGCAGACCTCCTTTCAAACAAGGAGTATTTCGCAAGTTGTTGCTCAAAACGCAACTGCCTCATATCTGAATTATTTGTATAAGCATCAAATTTGGCGGCTTCTAAATTAATTGGTAGTTGATACGACTTTAATCTGTCAGCAGACCAAGAAATTGTATCGATAGCTTCAATCGCACCTACGGTCTCTTCATATACAGCTAGAGATTCTTGCAAAGATAAATCTGCCGCAATTCGATTAGAGGTCGCGTCCTGAAGTCGCGCCCGTGCTTGGGACACGTCAGTTCGAGTAACTTCCCGCATCGAAAAACGGGTCTCAGTAGCAGCCAGTTGCTGACCTAATATTTCTTCATTGCTAGCCGCAATCTGTAATAAATTTAAATCTTTCCAGACTCCAAAATAAGCGAACACAGCCCCTATGATTATGTCTTGTTTTACCTTCCTCAATCGCTCGATAGATATTGATTTAGATATTCGACTTTTCTTTACAGCTGCTCTGCTAGCGCCAAAATCAAATAGGTGTTGGGATATTGATAGAGTGGCTGATACAGGCGCAAACGATGCAGTATCTGAGGGCGTGGTGGTCGTCTCCAACGTGCTTCGCTTTCTACCACCTTTTATTTTTAAGCTAATATCTGGCCGCCAAGCTGATCGCGCTCTAGTTATTCCCTCTTCAGCTTCCAACAGTAAAAGTTGACCGGCAGTTAGTTCAGGACTGCGGATCAATGCCCTTTGTATTGCTTGATTCAAGGTTTCAGAAACTGCTTCGCCGTATGGGACAACCAATACACCAAGTGTAAATAAAGTTGGGAAGAGTTTGTAACAAAAAAACATATAGCCATACTCCAACTTTACTATCCAAAAAGAACCAGCCCAGTTACTTGCCTTTAGAAATACACCGTTTGGTAATTATACCATTCGGTTTATGGCTCTGAAAAACTACTACCTATCGTCCTTAAAATCGGATAGACGAAATAAGTTATAAGGCGTCGTTCCCCAACTTTAAATTTTCCAGTAACTTTCATCCCAGGAATCAGTCTGAAATTCGGCGGGGTTTCACGAAGTTTAATCTCTTCTATTGAAGCCAAGGCCCGATAAGTACTTTCTGGCTTGCCATCTAAATTTTCTCCAACCGTATCCGCCGATATGTAGCTAAGACGCCCCAATAAATCTCCATGTTTCTGGGCAGGCAACGCTTCCAATTGAATTGTAATTTCCGATTCTGGAACCAATTTACTTATATCCTTGGGACTAATATCAAATTCCACAGCAAGATCACCGCCCGTCGGCACCATAGTTACAAGTACCGATCCCTCAGTAAAGACAGCCCCCGAATAAAGTCCGTGCAACTCAAGTATCAACCCATCAACAGGCGCCAATAGTCTAACATCGTCTGATTCTCTTTTGATTTTTATAATCTCTTGATTGAGTGAATTTCTTTGGTCCTCTAAGCCGGATAATTCATCGCTAATCCCAGCATACCACTGACTAACAAATTCTTGCCTGTTTGCGGACGCATTAAAATTTCTCGATTTTAATTCCGCCATTTTATTTTTGAGCCGCTCAAAATCTCTTTCTACAGAAAGTCTTTTGCTCTTAGATTGCAGCAATTGGGTATTTGATATTAGTTCTTCTTCAAACAGCTTTACCTTAGCGTCCTCTAGGGCTCTTTCTATGGATAGTTGCTCTTGGACAATACGCATATCCACTCGAGCGGAATTAATTTCCTGCCCAGTCCTATCCACTTCCGTATCAAGTGAGTTCATTTTTGCTTGAAACTGGGAAATACGGTCCCTAAACACGTCCCGCTGCCGTCCAGAGGCAGGTTCAATGTTAATCGGACCATCGCGCAAGGCCAACTCAATAAGCAATCTTTCAATCCTCGCCTCGGTAGCCGCTATTTTGCTTTGCAGTTTTTCTAGATCTGCTTCCTGCAATGTTGAATCAAAAACAACTAATGGAGTGCCTTTCTCAACCTGTTGACCACGAGTTATAAACACCTCACTAACGACTGAATTATAATTTGCTTGCACATCAATATTAGGGGTCGACGTAGTGATTTTTCCACTTGCAGACACTGTCGTATCAATTACTGAAATAATTGCCCACATCACTAAAAATACAAAAACAACAGAAAGAACTATAGTTGACTGCGCCACGGGTTTAGGAATCCGTCTACTCCTTAAACGGTCAATGTCCGGATCAAACTCCTCCAATAGTTCCTTAATTTTTATGTCACCCGCTGAAAGTTTCTGGTCTAGTTCCTCCGCAATCACTCCGTCTTGAGTTTTATCTTCACTGTCTGAATCTGAAAAAGCATCGACCGATAATTTAGCGTTTGCCGTTCTGACGTGCCCAGCCAACTGCTGCATCATGTTAAAAGCAACGTTGGGCGAACTCTTCAAATACTGCATGAAAGCATCTTTCCCAATTTCCTTAACAACAGCCTCTCCGTTGGCACGAGCCATCGCACTCCTGGGCTGATTGTCAATTAACGCCATCTCGCCAAAAAGAGCTCCCTTTTTCAGCTCTACTAGCGTCACATATTCTTCACCAGTAAAACGACAAATTTCTATCACCCCCGACTCAACCACATAGGCTAAGTTCCCGACATCTCCTTCTTCGAAAAGCACATCCCCAGCAGCGAGAGTCCGCAAAATGGGCTGTTGTTGCAGTTTATTTTCAGGCATCGTTGTCTGGACCCAGATCCGTCTCTGTGACGAAATTCGCCGCCATCACTTTTAGTTGTTGATCGTATGTAATTTTGAAAAATCCCGGGACGGTTTTAAGCTCCTCAATTGTCCCAGATTGAGAGATCCTACCTTCATTTAAAACGAAAATTTTATTGGATAATTGCAAGTGCCATAAGCGATTAGAGATCACAATAATAGTCCTACCCACAGAGATGTCAGCCAAAGTCTCAAAAAGGTGTATTTCGCTCTCCACATCAAATCCGCTGAAGGCATCATCTAAAATTAAAATACGGGGATTTCGCATAAGTGCCCTAGCAATAGCAAGTTTTTGCCGAATGCCCGTAGACAAATTCGAAGCGTTTTCCTCGAGTTCTGTTTCATAGCTTTGTGGCATATTTTCTATTTCGGTGTGAACACCCACCTTCTGAGTAGCCCATCGAACTCTTTCCATAGGAGCACTTGGCATAGGTCGCCGAAGGTTGTCGAGTATAGTACCTTGGAAAAAGTAGCTCTCTGAACTAACCAAGGCCACCTGAGACCGCACATGACTCAAGTCCATTAAACGTAAATCACTGTTGTCCAACAAGACGGTTCCCACTTGTGGGCGGTACAATCCTTGAATCAATTTGGCAACGGTACTTTTCCCACAACCACTTTTCCCGGTTAACCCAACAATCTGGCGTGGCGCGATGGCCATGTCGAAGTCTTTTAAAACTGGCACATCTGATTCATACTCAAAGTGTATATTTTTCAGTTCAATTCCGCCTGCTAGCTGTGGCTTTTGCCCCCTGTAGGATGTTTCTGACGACGCATTTATAACGGATGCAAGCGATTGAATAGCCTGAGATAAACGAGAGAATTCTGTGGTTAATGTCACCAATTGTGTAATGGGACGGGACACTCTTGATGCCAACATATTGAAGCCCACCAGAACGCCAGCTGAAACAGCCCCCGCAAAAACTAAGTGGACTCCAACAAAAATGACAGCTGCTGTCATTAACTGCTGCACCGTAGATTGAATATTAGATTGAACCGCCAGCAGTTGCTGAGTTTTCTCATTTGTCAACAAGTACTCGGCCTCAGCATCCCTCCAAACCTCGCGCAAAGAAGGCTCCAAAGCCAGGCCTTTTACGTTTTCTATCCCAGTTACCACTACGGAGAGTAATTCCTGCCTCCTCCTGTCAGACTGAGAAGAGTGACCAAGCGCCCTTTTATGACGATTGCTAGCGAATATACCAAGGACAGACCCCACTACAGCAAAACAAAGAACAATAAAAAATAAAATTGGACTGTAGAAAAATAAAATTGGCACAAACACAAACAAACTAATAGCATCTAGAAGAGTAGGGAATATTCTCTGTGTCAGTATCGTTTTTATTTGTGTGACCTGTTGCGGCATCCGTTGCAAAGAAGCCGCATCGCGATTGAATCGCTGCATCGGTAAATTCAAAAGCGTATCGAAAGCCCGTATCGAAAGCTTTGCATCGATTTTTTGACCCAAAAAATCTAGCACAAAGGTTCGTATGTAGCCCAGAAATCCATTAACTATATATGCGAATAAAACGCCGCACGTAATTACGTAAAGAGTTGAATAGGCCTGATAGTTTACAACTTTGTCGAGCACTATCATCATAAATACCGCCGGAACCAAAGCTAAAATATTAACTAAGAGACCAATGATTATCGCCTGCACCACAACTGTTTTGTTACGCAGCAGTTCTCCAATAAGCCAACTACTTGAGAACTCCTGATTTTCATCAGAGAGTTTTAACTTCTTTTTGAGCAACAGTATTTGGCCGTGCCAAACTTTTTTTAGTTCACTTAAATCTATCGTTTGGGGCTTAGATCCGACCTGACTTGGATCCAATATTAAGAGGGTATCAGAACCATCCTTGTCCTTATTATACCTGAGGGCAATTATGTACCGGTTGTTGTCCAACCTCAAAAGCTGTTGCCTTTTCAATAATAGTTTTGCGAGCTGAGCCTCGCCGACTTTTCCTGCCTTAGCTTTCAAATCAAACTTTTGGGCCAACATAGCCAATTCACGCAACGATACTTCTCTATCATCAGTTTTTAAGTTTTCTGGGATATCATTTGCTCCCAAATTTATACCAAACTGACGACTAATCAGGATAAAAGCCTTCAAGCCACTACGCATACTCGCACCACGAAATAAAAAGTCCCCCGAGATATAAGAGTATCCCGAGGGACTAATTTCAAGCGCTATTTAAAACGATAGGACTATTACATGTCCATATCGTCAGCATCTGGCGGCGGACCACCAGGTTCTCCGCCGGGCTCTGCTCCTGGCTCCGGTCCGTGATCGTGTGCGTCACCGCCCTCTGGAGGAGGCATCTCCGCAGCCGCATCATGCATGTGGCCAGCCATATCTTCCATCCCTTCCATTCCAGGAGGTGGGCCACCGTCAAAACTTCCTCCAGGCGACATATCATCGGGCATATCCATAGGATCTCCCGGTGGTGCGCCATCGGGAGGAGTACTGCCACCTACAGGACCGCCCAGTGGATCTCCGCCCTCCAAACCAGCTGGGGAAGCACCATCGCCCCAGGTTCCGCCGCCGGCTAAATCACCTTCTCCACCGGCCAGATCACCTTCTCCACCAGCCAGATCACCTTCTCCACCAGCCAGATCA
>CAZEWK010000068.1:0-30895 GCA_964515905.1 uncultured Rhodospirillaceae bacterium
AAAGAAGAAAATGCCCGAGATCGCTTAATTTTAGCTACAAAAATCGTGGGTCGAGGAGTAAATTATTTGCGAAATGGGGCGGACATCACCCCAAAAGGAATAACAGAAGCTCTGGAAAGTAGTCTACGAAGTCTGGAAACTGACTATATTGATTTGTATCAGTTACACTGGCCCAACCGTGGACATTATCACTTTCGTAAAAACTGGGAATACAACCCAAAAATTTTTAGTCGACAGGAAACTGAAACGGAAATAACTCAAATATTAGACACGCTAAATAAGCATATGGAGGCAGGTAAAATTCGTGCCATTGGTCTTTCCAATGAAACCGCTTGGGGAACAATTGCATTTCTTCGAATCGCGGAAATGAACGGCTTACCACGAGTGGTATCGATCCAAAATGAATATAGCCTACTTTGCCGATGGTTTGACTTGGACTTAGCGGAAATCGCACTTAATGAAAACATAGGACTGTTAGCGTATAGCCCACTTGCTGCAGGAATACTGTCCGGTAAATATTTGGAGGGTGTTGTACCACCTGGCTCTCGGGCCAGTATTAAACCGGGACTTGATGGTAGGCTATCCGAACATGCGGATCCCCCCGTGAAGGAATATCTCAACCTCGCCAGAAGACACGGCATCTCGGCAGAACAACTTGCTTTAGCTTTTTGCCTCAACCGCCCCTTTATGGGATCTGTGATTATTGGGGCAACAACTCTTCAACAATTGGAATTGGCTTTAAGCGCGTCCGAAATACATATAACCAGTGAACTTGAGAACGATATACTGGAAGTCTACCGACGTTATCCTGCACCAATATAGGCAGGATAGGGTGACCCGAAAAATCGGATGTATATTATAATAAAGATAATAGCCACTTGCGGGTTTATAACTAACCGTGGCAAAAACGTAAGACCCCCAAATTCAAAATAGGCTTTAATCATGACAGGTACGCAAGGGCGATTGGCTAAGGAAAACTCCCCAAACAGGGGAGAGCTGCTGGATGTGGCAATAGTCGGGGCCGGTTTCGCAGGCATGTATATGTTGTATCAGATGCGGCAATTGGGTTTTCGGGCCCGTGTGTACGAAACCGGAAGTGGGATCGGTGGAACGTGGTACTGGAACCGATATCCTGGAGCGCGCTGCGATGTTGAAAGTATCCAATATTCCTATCAATTTTCCGAAGAGCTGCAACAAGAGTGGGAATGGAACGAGAAATATTCGCCACAGGCAGATATTCTGCGTTACGCCAACCACGTAGCGGATCGGTTTGATTTGCGTCGAGATATTCGATTTAACTCTCAAATTGAATCAGCGATTTTTGACGAACAAGCCGACCGCTGGAATCTAAAGATTAAAACCGGGGACCAGATCTCTGCGAAATTCTGTGTAATGGCAACTGGATGCCTTTCAGCGCCAAACACACCTGCTTTTTTGGGCCTAGATGATTACAGCGGAAAAATATTCCATACTGGAAAATGGCCACACGAAGATGTCGATTTTAGCGGCATGTCAGTTGGTGTAATTGGCACTGGCTCTTCAGCAATTCAGTCTATCCCTGTATTTGCTTCGCAGGCGAAACACTTGTTCGTATTTCAGCGCACTCCAAACTATACCGTCCCTGCTCGCAACGCTGCCTTAAATCCAGACGAAGTAAAAACGATAAAGGCAAATTATGGGGCCCTGCGAGCTCGAGCAAAAACAAAACCAATGGGGATCGATTTAGTAATGCCAACTCAGTCGGCCTTGGAAACAACTTCTAAGGACCGTTTTGAGGCATTCGAATCTAAGTGGCAAAAGGGCGGTGTTGGGTTTATGGCTTCATTCAAGGACTTGCTTTTCGATAAAACCGCTAACGATACGGCAGCAGAGTTTGTTCGGCAAAAAATTCGAGAAACGGTTAAAGACCCCAGAACCGCACAACTGCTGTCACCTGACAATGTGATAGGTTGCAAACGCCTATGTGTAGACACAGGATATTGGGAGACCTTTAATCGCCCAAATGTCAGTTTGATCGATGTCAGCAATATTCCTATAGAAAAAATAACAAAAAAAGGCTTGGTTACTGGAGGAAAAGAATATTCCCTAGACGCCCTGGTTTTTGCAACCGGCTTTGATGCCATGACGGGCGCACTCCTAAATATTGATATAACGGGCCGATCGGGACTGAAACTTAAAGACAAATGGAGCTCTGGCCCAAAGAGCTATCTGGGTATTTCTACAGCAGAATTTCCAAATTTGTTTACGATAACCGGACCTGGGAGTCCTTCCGTCCTAACAAACATGTTACCCTCAATTGAACAGCATGTTGAATGGGTGGCAGATTGCATCAGCTATATGCGCAAGAACGGAATGGGCTGCATTGAAGCAACAGACACCGCCGAGAATGACTGGGTCCAGCATGTTAATGAAGTGGCCGATCTGTCCCTGAGGTCAACATGTAGTTCCTGGTACGTGGGGGCCAACATAGAGGGAAAAGCAAGAGTATTTATGCCCTATATTGGTGGTTTCCCGCGTTATGTGGATAAATGCAAAGACGTGGCAGCTAACAACTATGAAGGCTTCATTACGTCGTAGCAAAAATTTTGAGTGCTATCGTTCGACGATACTATAAAGCTAAATATTCAGTAATGATTGCTTCTACCCAAATAAAAAGATAAGCACACGCATTTATCTCGAGTCTCTATCTTAATCTTATTATTTGCCTTCTTGAGCGACTGATGAGTCGATATTTTCTTGCTGCCGACGCCACATACCAGCGTAAATACCTCCCCGACCCAAAAGGTCATGATGTCCCCCTTGCTCCGCAATACTACCAGCCTCCAAAACCACAATTTCGTCAGCATCAATAATAGTTGAAAGTCGGTGCGCAATTACCAAGGTAGTACGACCTTCAGCCAACTCTGCTAAATTTTTCTGTATTGCCTGCTCGGTATGAGAGTCTAGTGCGCTTGTTGCCTCATCAAAAATCAGGATTTTAGGATCTTTTAAAATCGTTCGTGCAATGGCCACCCGTTGCTTTTCACCACCTGAAAGTTTTAAACCACGCTCGCCAACCATCGTATTATAGCCGTCCGGAAGTTTTGCTATAAAATCATGGATATGGGCAAGCTCAGCAGCTTTCTTGACTTCATCAAGCGTAGCACCTGCCCGACCATAACCTATGTTGTAGGCAATCGTGTCGTTAAAAAGAACAGTATCTTGAGGTACTATCCCAATAGCTGCACGAAGAGAGTCCTGGGTAACATCGCGCAAATCTTGACCATCAATGGTGACTCGTCCAGCGCCGACATCATAAAACCGGTATAACAGACGTGCTAAGGTTGACTTTCCCGACCCAGACGGGCCGACCACAGCAACTTTTTTACCGGGGGGAATAAGAAAATCAACATTTATCAAAATTGGTCTCCGGTCATCATATGAGAAATCTACTGATTCAAAACAGATACCCGCCTTGTCACTAACAAGTTCTACAGCCTCTTCTTTGTCGATTACCTCCGCATCAACTGAAAGGATTTGGAACATTTGCTCGATGTCAATTAAGGCCTGCTTTATTTCTCGATAAACAAAACCAAATAAGTTCAGAGGTTGATATAGTTGCATTAGGTATGTATTTGCTAAGACAAAATCTCCGACCGTCATGGTATTTTCAATTATACCGTTCGCAGACATCAACATAACGACAGTCAGTCCCACCGAAATAATAGTAGCCTGCCCGAAATTAAGTGCAGCCAAAGAAACATTGCTCTTAACTGCAGCGTCTTCATACCGCGCTAAACGCTCATCATACCTGTTAGCCTCATGTTTCTCAGTCCCAAAGTACTTTACAGTTTCATAGTTTAATAGACTATCAATTGCACGAGTATTGGCGCTGGTATCCGCCTCATTCATACTGCGGCGGAAACGTATGCGCCACTCTGTAACAATCATGGTGTAAGCAATGTATACGACCACAGTTATAAGTGTAGCGCCTGCTATCGCAATATCTAACATGTACCATAAAATCCCAAATACTAGGGTTAGTTCAATTACAGTTGGTATCAGGTTAAAAAGGCTAATTCGAAGGAGCAACTCTATGGCACGATTACCACGTTCGATGATTCGTGAAAGGCCTCCAGTTTGTCGCTCCAAATGGAACCTCAAGGAGAGATCGTGCAAATGACAGAACACTTGTAAAGCTATCAATCGAACTGCACGCTGACCTACACGGGCAAAAATGGCATCACGGGCCTCGCTAAAACCCAGCGAAGCGACACGAGCTAGACCGTAGGAAAGGACAAGACTTACAGGAACAACCAACAGGATGTTGTCATCCGCCATGGTTAACGCATCGACAGCTTCTTTATAAAAGATAGGAACATAAACGATAGCGATTTTTGAGAGGACAAGGAAAAAAAGGGCTAGAACGACCCGTGCTCTCATGGTCCACTGGTCGCGATACCAAAGATACGGTAAAAGGTTCAATAAAGTTTGAAAGCCGCTGCGCTGGGCTTGAGTGGAAACCTGCATTATATTGTATTAAATCTCCAAGAACGAAACATTTTACGGTAAAGTGTCCTCCATTACCCGCCAATTGATGCGGGAAATCAGTGGATTAACGACTAATAAAATTGCTATCGCCGACAGATCTACGAGACAACGGTTCACAGTATCTGAATTTTAAATGTAATACATTCACGAAAACATCAAATGATTATAAATTTTATGTACTTTCCTTTATACAACCTGCTCTTTTTATGTCTTATAAGTTTGTTCCCTTCTGTCACCCAAGCAGACAACCCCAACAATCCTCCTCAGCAAATTTTGACTGCTATCTTTGCCGGCGGTTGTTTTTGGTGTGTGGAGTCAGACTTTGATCATGTAAAGGGTGTACTTAGCACCGTTTCTGGGTATACCGGAGGCGATACGGTAAACCCAACATACAGCGAGGTAACTGCAGGTGGAACGGGGCATTTAGAAGCGGTGAAAGTGATGTACGACGCCAACATCGTATCATACGAAACTTTACTGAAAGTGTTTTGGTATAGCGTAGATCCAACCGATGATGGTGGTCAATTTTGCGATCGGGGGGACAGCTATAAGACGGCTATTTTTACCCGTTCAAAAGACCAGAAAAAAATGGCAGAGGTTTCGAAAACCGCACTTGAAGCGACTAAAATTCTGGAAAATCCAATCGTAACTAAAATAGAAATGGCAGGACCTTTTTATCCTGCAGAAGATTATCATCAAGATTATTACAAAAAGAAGCCTACTCGATATCAATTTTACCGGTTTCGTTGTGGTAGAGATGGACGCATTCGAGATCTATGGGGAAACAACGCGTTCTGGGGAATGGAAAAATGATAGTTCTTATGTACGAATATCAAAATTCCTCTAATTTACTCCTTTGAGTCTTGGTTTTCCTTGATTCTTGGTAGTCTAACTCACAAGACTCTTTCAACAGGTTGTTCTGATGTAAAATACGTTTTATGTTTAACAGTTCTTTAGATAGTGGTCGATTTCAATCCGTGACGGAGCTAATAAATGGACGGAAATTCGGTTTCTTCTGGTGCCAGTTTTGGTGCAAATGAAGTAGCAATGCAAAGATATCTTGAGGAGGGGACTGAACGCGCTCGCCTTTTGCCGAATCGTGGCCCAATCCATTTTAATGATGATGGAACACTGGTGTCTAAAATTTTAACGGCGTACTCCAAATATGGATTTTATATCTTTGAAAATGTCCTAGATGCACGAGAGCTTGCAGATATTGAAAAGGACTTTCGTGATATCCAGGATCGATTACCAACAGAGCGGGGCAAACAAGTAGACAGCAAAGGCCGACCCGCGCTCGGAACTGACTCTAAAATCGACCCACTAT
Organism: uncultured Rhodospirillaceae bacterium; assembly: GCA_964515905.1. Lineage (GTDB taxonomy): Bacteria > Pseudomonadota > Alphaproteobacteria > UBA7887 > UBA7887. Next base: position 5,858 of record CAZEWK010000068.1, read on the forward strand.
ATTGGGCAAAGCCCTTAAGCGATCCATGGGGTGGGACTGATATAGGTAACGGGCGCCATCAGGTAAAAATGGTTGAACCAGAAAGTGTTCCGGGATCTCCAAAGGAAATCGTCTATCTCATTCATGGAAGCCTACAATATTCGGAGGCGTGTCTGAGAGTTTATGGGCACCCTCGATTACTAAAGGTAGCAGAGCAAATTAATGGTGAAGACTTTGTTCCGTTCAGCGAAGTGTTGTTCATTAAAGAGCCTGGTCTCGGCGCATCTGTTTCCTGGCATCAAGATGGCCAAACACACTGGAACAACCCTGCCTGGAATGAAGGAATTCATGGATTTAACTTTATGGCTCAACTTTATGGCTGTACTGCGGCAAACGGACTTTGGGTGGTGCCCGGCACACACAAATTAGGGAAGGTTGATATCAATGCAATGTGTGCCGAGGGAGAGGCAGATAGAATACCGGGTGGAGTGCCACTTCTCTGCAACCCTGGGGACGTTGCAATTTCCAGCCGCCAATTGGTACATGGATCATTTGCAAATACGAGTTCGGAGAGCCGGGTTACGGTTAACTTCGGATTCCATCGAAGGTCTTCTGTGCTAAATGTGGAAACCAAGGGTTTCCATAATGAAAAAATCGTTTATGACGACGAATTAATAAGCCGAAGATCTCGTGTGATCGGGTACGCCATTGATGCCCGTAGACAACGGTTCCCCGAAGAAATACCATTTGTATATAAGCCATTCGCTGGGTCCCAACGCGAATACAAGTGGGATCAGACTGCAAAAGAAGACTTAAAAGACTACGATATCGATTTATTCATATGATGTAGTTTTTATTGGTTTCGCCGGATTGGCACCCCCCAAATAAACACTATTGTTTTCTTTAAATTCTTTGACAATTAAGTAAATCGCAAATCATTTCGTTAGTAATAATCAAAATCGACAGAGAGTGATCCGCGCATGCGTAACTTGCTTTTAATAGTCATAATATGTCTGTCGCTTAACACAGTGAGTTTTTCTGCCGACACGAATACTCAGAAAACCCACTTCCAAAATGCTAATAATTATACTGTTAAGATACGTAGTCGAGTGGAATATCCATTTTTAAAGGATGAAAGGGGTTCTTTTTCTGGAGCAGGATTCCTTATCAATCGAAGCATGGGATGGATTGCTACGAACGCTCACGTGTCAGCTACCAACCCGACAGTTGTTGAAGTAGCTTTTAAGGGACATAAGTTTACTGAAGCAAAGCTAATTTATGTGGACCATTTGTTAGATTTGGCCGTTCTTCGGATTCCTGCAGCGGTGATTCCTGACTTCGCGGATGCAGCGGATCTAGAATGCCGGGAAAAACCCATCGTTGGAAGTCCAGTGGGAGCGTACGGTCACCCATTTTCTCTCGATTATTCAGGGACCAGAGGTATCGTATCAGGAAATCGCTACCGCTGGGGCCGATATTGGGTGCAGACCGACGCTGCCATCAACAGCGGCAATTCGGGCGGACCCTTGATTAATTTGGATACCGGTAAAGTTATAGCTATAAATTCGGCCACATATTCCAAACGATTGAGTGAAGGACTCGGTTTTGCGGTGCAAATGACGCGTGCATGCCGAATTTTCAAACTTCTTGAACGATCTATCGACCCATCACCTCCTTACCTACCAGTTAGTTTTGCTATCGATGAAGATAGAACGGATCAGTTGATTGTGGCCTCTGTTTATCTAAAGCAGCCAGTACAATGGCCATTGAAACGAGGCGATAGAATCGTAGCACTAGCAAGTGATGAAGAAAATCAATTTACACATCAGGCAGATTTAATCCATAATTTACGTGGCAACGATGGGCAAGTTGAACTCATTGTAGAACGATCCAGAGAGAGACTGTTGGTGAGCGTTCCGGTTAAACCACGTCCTATCTTGACCGGTCGAATCGGTGTCCACGCTTCAGGTATTATATTTGATACCGAGTCGCTTAAAGATGACGAAATCATGAATCCTAATAACCTGCTCTTTATACAAAGTGTTGCAACTGCATCAATCGGCTCTTTGGCAGGAGTCAAACCTTGGGGTTACTTAGCATCTGTTGATGGAAAAACAATAACCACCGTAAAAGATCTTTGCACCCACCTTTCCTCTGCCGAAAGAAAAAATAAGAAAGTTAATCTCTTAACGCGCCATATTAATTGGGATTATCGTGCCCAAACTAGGTACAGTTCTCATGAACTGACTGTGAAAAACGTCAAGTTAGTGGGGTTACACGCACCCAAGGATTGTAACTAGAAGGTCTTTCTGTCAGACGGTCATAGACCCTACCTAGTTCCACGTCCCTGGAGCAAATGTCTCAAAGGCTTCCCAGTCGGGCATTACTGTCCCCGCTGGGTCAAGCGCTTGTATCGCAACGTGTGTTGCCCCCGCTTTAAAATGCGCCTGCAATCCTTCCCGAATTGTTTTTTCCGACCCCCATAAAACCATGGAGTCCAGAAACCGCTCATTCCCACCAGCTGAAAGTTCTCTCTCACTAAAACCAATTCGTAGCCAATGGCTACGATAATTGTCTAAAGCCAAATACCTCGCCATAGCACTTGCAGCGACCTTTCGTGCAATTTTTTCGTCTTGTGTGAAACAGATTTTTTGTTCCACACACAGCCACTTATCTGCTCCCAGTATCTGCTTTGCCATCGCAGTATGCTCCGGTGTCCCACAATAAGGAAGCGCCCCTTCCGCCATGTCACGACTAAGTTGAAGCATCCTAGGACCAAGGGCGGCAAGAACTAAGTTTCGGGAAGGCACCGTTAAATCAAGGTCTGCCTCATTCATCTTCTCAAGATACTGGCGCATAGTTGCCACCGGCTTCCCGTACTCATGGCCTCGCCTACCATTAACGAGCGGAACGTGAGAAACCCCTAAACCAAGAACGAAGCGACCACCGTACAAAGAGTTCAATGAATTGTGTCCCGCCATAGCAGTATATGCGTCTCGTGCATAGATGTTTGCGATACCACTAGCTACGGCAAGCTGTTTGCTATGGGATAGCAGGAATCCACCTAACGACAAAGAATCGTAAGAAGTCGATTCTGGATACCACAAGGCATGATACTTCAGATCATCCAGCCGTTCGGCTAAATCAGCTAACTGGTTGCTATTAAGGGAATTCGTCCCAACCCAAGCACCAATCTTTCCAATATTCATTAAACTTCTCCAAACAAAAATGTCACCCTACACTTCACGAACATAACAAATTTTGCTATCGAAGTTCAAAATGTAAAAGTGGAAGGTGCCAACAAATGACCTTACAAAGATATATTACAGAGATGGGAATGGGTGTTGATGTCCATGGATCAAACTATACTACAGCAGCAACACGGGCGGTTTCAGATGCTATCCGACACTCCAGTCTTAACTTCTTTAAGACGTTAAATAAGTCGGCAAACGATATGCGTATTGAGGTTATCATAGGAGTGACGAACCCAAACGACGTGGATACTGCCCAAGTCGCAAAGGAGCTTCCATATGGAACCGTGCAAGTAAATGTGAAACATGGCGGATTAGAAATACCAAACGAAACCCAAGATGATGCAATTGTAATCGCTAATGCCGCTATAATAGTATTTTTTGATGACTAACCGATATGAAGCCGGACCTTCACGTTAAGGCTTTTGGGGCCAAATCACCAATTGAAGAAACAAGCGGGTCCTTACCCGCTTGTTCATAAACCACTGGAGTAGGAACTGGGGTATCAAATTCATAGGTAGGATCAGACTTCTGCCTATTCCATGTTTCCTTCATTTCCTTCCATGCACCCCAAAGAGTGCGGGGTTTCGGCATATCGTGCGCAACTAACCGATGGAGTTTTTTTAGGTTATAGCAAGGCACGCCGGCGTACATATGATGTTCGAGATGCCAGTTCATTCGCCAGTACAAAAACTCTGAAAAGGGGTCCAAGATAATTGTTCGGACACATTTTCTGAAATCAGAAACATTACTGCGCAGACCACAATGCATAGGGAATCCTACAAAGTGTTTTAGCGCATTTGCAGTAAATTGCTGAAACGTGAGCACCAAGGGAAGTGCCCACAGTTGAGAAATAAAGGCAACCAAAAAAACACTTCCATGGAATAGCAAAATGAGTCGCGCCCAACGAACCGCGTGCCGCCTTTCGTTAGGATGAGCTGTGTAAAGAGCTTCACTCCACTCCTTGCTTAATACAGAAGTTCCATATTGGCCAAACGCCGTCTTAATAGTCCCTCTGATGATCGGGATACATCCGCTGGTGTAGAGCCCACCAAAAATATTGAAAGTAAATAGTTGTAAAAAATACAACGACCTATTGTTAGAAATTTGGGGTAACACCACCTCACGATCGCCCTTCGGATGCAGTGTATACCGATGATGGTATGTATGACTCATCGCGTATTCATGAAAATTATGCCAACCAACAATACTGTAAAGGCGTAGGAAGAAACGGTTGAGCCATTTGGTCTTGAAAACTGTTCCGTGTCCTAATTCGTGAGCCGCAATGCCCTTAAAAAAGGTAGCTACAGTTCCATGAACGAAAAGCGCCAAACTCATCGCAAACCACATACCTTGAAGAGAAAAATAAATAACTGTCGTCCCAGTAATAACGGCTAATACTAGGTGACCGCCAGCTTGAAGCCATCCTTGGAGATCGTTGGGCCGCATCAATTCTCGTAACTTACTATGTTCGATAGGACACCTATACCATTCAACACGAAAATCCTTCCGCACGTTGCTCAATGGTTCAAATGAATCCAGAACTGTCATAAGCCAATCTCCTGGCAACATGTACACAAAAATAAATCGCTAACCCTATGATCTCTCTGCAGCATTCTTTTATCTAAATATATACATCATGGCCACCCAGCACCGGGAACATCTACCCTCGTGAAGTCAATTCTACCTTCCTTAATCTCCGCCGTTTTAGGTCCCGAATCGACGTTTGAACAAATGAACAACGTACGTTTATCTGGACCACCCAACATGCAAGCATACGCACCCCGAACACCAAGATCGATCCGTTCAGTAACCTCTCCGTCGTTTCGAATCCTTATAACCTCTTTATTTCTTGGATCGGCAACCCAGACAGCACACTCGGCGTCGAGACAAATCCCGTCGGGAAACATCCCGGACCGTTCTACAAAGGTGCGTCTATTTGATAGACTTCCTTGCGCATCAATATCAAATGAAGTCAAACGACTTCCCAGTGTTTCTGCAACTATCAGTGTCTTACCATCTGGCGAAATAACGGTCCCATTAGGAAACCACAAATCGTCAGCGGCTATGCTAGCTTCGCCACTAGGCTCTATTCGGACCAGCGTAGTTTTCCGCGGCTCTTGCCCAGAATGTCTATCAAATCCAAAATTCCCGACATATGCGCCTCCTTTGGCATCTACAACCATATCATTACACCAGTGCCTCGAGTGGCTAGAAAGGTCAGCGTGTTCAAAAAGACCTTGCCCTTCCATTCGCATAACTTTCTGATCCCTCATCGACACGATCAATAATACTCCATCCGGCGTCCATCCTAAACCAGAAGGTTGCTGCGGAACGGTTGCGACTGTTTCATGGTTACCATCCATATCTATCCGAATCACGGAACGACTATAGAAATCAGAAAACCAAAATCGACTGTCATACCAACGGGGACCTTCCGGAAAAGTCAACCCATCCAGTAAAGTTGAAATTTTTCTCATAGAGGTATTTTATCCAAGGGGTCTTCAAGAAAGCAATTGGCTTAATGGTACGTTATCTGAAGTCAATCAACACTACGCAGCTTTCTGGAACCGGGCCGCAGTTCGCAAGACCAGCGTGAGGAATGCGGGTAAAAACACGATAGTGACAAACGTTGCAAACAAGAGCCCAAACAAAACAATCGCCCCTACTCCACGATACAACTCAGTTCCTGCTCCAGGAATCACTACCAATGGAAGAATACCGACGATAGTAGTTACTGTCGACATCATCATTGGACGCAAGCGAATTGAGAGAGCCTCCTTCACCGCTCTTGCGGCCTCCATTCCGCCTTCTCTAATATTTTGAAGTGTCTGATCAACAATCAAGATTGGATTGTTCACTACTGTACCCAATAAGATAACAAACCCTAGCATAGTAATCATATCAAATGGCTGATGCGTAAAGGAAATCCCTATCATTTCAAACAGGCCACTAGAACCATTCAGAAGCCATAACCCAAATATTCCCCCTGCGACGCCGAGTGGTACGGATGTCATGATCACAAGTGGAAAACCCCAGTGGCTGAATATTGCTACCAACAAAAGATACGATAGCAACAAAGCTACCAAAAAATTGCCAACTAGTGCCTTCCGAGTGGTTGCCATTTGATCACTGGCGCCGGATATATCCATACTAACGCCAGGTGGGACTTGGCCGGCTCGCTGCATATACCTAACTAGATCTTTCTCAACAATACCGACAGCGGTTTCAAGAGCCACGGTCCGAGGCGGTATAATATTAAGCGTGACCGTTCGTCTCCCATCAAGTCTCCTGAGTGTGTCAGTATCGACCGTTTCCACCAATTTTGTTACCGCAGCTACAGGAACAATACCTTCCTCAGGAGTATAAAGTGGTAGAGACGGCAGATCAGAAAGAACCGAATCAGATGCTTTTGTTCCATATAAAAATATGTCTACCCGGTCACCATCCAGAAGAAACTCACCAACATAGGCTCCGTCGGTGAGAGCTGACACTGCAAATCCAAGTTCCTCTGTTGTGAAACCGAGCTCTTTAGCCCGTGTCCAATTAGGGTGTAGTTCAATGAGCGGTTGGGCAAGGACTAACGATGAAGGATCCGACCCCACATCAGGATCGTCAAAAACCTCATTGGCTCTCCGATAAGCCGTATTTGCGACCTGATAAATATCTTCCAATCGTGCTCCAGCAATGTCTAAATTGACGCTTCGAGAGCCCCCATCGTTACTAGATATTATTGAGCCTCGGGAAGAAAAGCCCCGCATGCCCGGAAACTCTCGAAATCGATTATTTAAAACACCCATCAAATCATCAATCTGCGATGGGTCAGTAGTTTCAGCGATCATAAAAACGCGTTTCGAGTTCACAAATGTCACGATCCAACTCATAGCGGGCACATCTACTTCTCCTGACCGATATAGATCTGGATCCTGTCCAATATAGGGTACAAAATCTTCATGCAATTTTTCCGTAACTTCAGCCATCTCGTCGAGGTTGTAACCTGCAGGAGCAATCATTAAAGAAAACGTTTTGGCCTCTTCACCTTCCGGCAAATATTCAGCCGGAGGAGTTAACCACACGATTAAGGCAGCAGATCCAGCTAATATTCCCACTGCAACCAAAATTGATCGGCTCGTTCCTCTCACTACCCAGCTGACAAGACCGCTCGCCCCGCCAAGGAATACCCTGCCAAACCAATCCAGAACATATCGACGAACCTTAGTTCGCGATAAATTCACCCTAGCGGCTGCAGCCGGAACAATAGTGATTGCAACCAACATGGAAGCCACGATTGAGGCCGAAATGGCAATTGCAATGTCAGAAAACAGTTGTCCAGCCTCCTCCTTAATAAACAATATGGGGGTAAACACCAACACTGTCGTTAGAGTGGAGGCAAGTACGGCCCTCCAAACATGCCGCACTCCCGCGAGCGAGGCCTCAAACCGATCAAGTCCCTTACGGCGATATCTCTCAATACTCTCCAGCACAACAATCGAATTATCGAGAGTCATCCCAATTGCAAACGCAATACCAGCAAGAGAAATTACGTTGACCGTTCGGTCTGCCAGGAACAGACCGATGAATCCAGCAATGGTACAAATAGGCACGCCAACAACGCCAACTAACGTTGCAGGGACCGATCGGAGAAATAACCACATCACCAAGCTCGCCAGCAAAGCTCCAATTGCAAGGTTTCTCCATATGTTTGAAATAGAAGCCCTAACATATCGTACATCGTCGGTGATTGGGGTCATTGCCAGATGCACTGGTGCCAACACCTCGCGGTTGATCTCTTCCACAAGAGGGATCATTGCTTCCTTAATGGCTATCACATTAGATCCCACCTCTTTTCGCACGAACATGTTGATGGTAGGACTCCCATTCAGATACGCTTTACTGCGCAATTCAAAAAGCTCAAGAGAAACTGTAGCAACGTCGCCAAGCCGAATAATTGAATCTCCTCGTTGCGCAATAATTGCTGATTCAAATTCTTCCACCGTTTCAAAGCGGCCCACTGTTCGAAGCAAATAGCGTCTTTTCCCAGAATCAAGGTCGCCACCAGAAAAATCCCGATTCCGATCTCGAATGGTTCGGCGTAAGTCAGCCAGTGTAATACCTGCGGCTGCCAATTTTTTTGGATCTACCCTTATCTGTACTTGCCGGTCCGCACCACCCACGACAGAAACTTGAGAGACTCCTACTACACGCTCCATGCGTGGTCGAACGTTGTCATCGATAAAATCCCGCATGCGCAACATATCAATAGCCACAGGTCGCCCTGGAATTGGTTGAATGCGATAAAACATAAAAGCATTCGAAGAGAATGATGTCGCATAGAGCCTTGGTTCATCAACGTTGTCCGGATAAGATGGCACCTGCGATAATGCGTTGTTAACTTTAATTAAGGCTTCGTTAATGTCTGTACCAAAAGGAAAATCAAGTTCAATCGTTGCTTCACCCATACTAGCCGTTGAAATCATACGTTTGAGACCCGATAAGGTACGTAAGTAGTCCTCCTGCTGTATTAGAATTTCCTTCTCGACATCCTGAGGCGTAGCACCAGGCCAGACAGTTTCGACAGAAATTGTCCTGACTTCGAGATCGGGGATCATTTGTACCGGTAGCTGGAGCGCACACATGATACCAATAACACAGATTGTGAGGGCGACTACCGCAACTTGAACGCCATGCTTTATCGACCCATCAAACATATCACTCAGTTACCTCAGAACTACCATTACGTTCTGGCAATCGTTCTACCAGTTTGACTTTAACTCCGTTATCAAGCGATTCATTGCCTCGAACTACGACAAGAGTAGTACCGTCCAAACCCTCTGTAATTTTTGCCTTCTCACCAAAAGAATTTCCCAACGTAACTTGGCGCTCGTGGGCGAACTGCCCTTCAATATTTTCCTTCACTACCCAGACACTAGTACTTCCGTCTGGGTACCGGACTAATGCATCTCTCGGCACCTCGACTACAATTTTGCCACTTGATATCCCAAACTCTGCTTCGCCGGACATGCCAGCGATTATATCGTGAGAAGGATTATCAATTTTCAAACGAACAAGAAACGTTCGCACGTCAGGATCACTAGCCGGCACAACGGCGGTTACGGTCCCATTATATAACACATCGACAAAGGCACTAATCCTTACTATCGCTGATGCTTCCCTAGTAATCAGTGGGTAGTAATCTTGGGGCACCTGTATATCAAAACGAAGACTATCAGTTGATATGAATTCTATTAAAGGGCTGGAAACCTCTGCCCACTGACCTACCTCTGTTAACTTCTCTACCACCACTCCATCATATGGCGCTCTTACGATGTGACGGGCGACTACTTCCTCCTGAAAATCCAACTCGACCTGCAATCGCGCTATTACTGCTCGTTCAACACGCTCTTGAGCTATTCGTGACTTCAATGTGGATTGGGAGATATTTTGGCCTAGTTGTTCGGCCTCTATTCGTAAGCGCTGAGCATCCAAAAACCTCGCTTCGGCCTCATCCAATCGCGCCCGAGATTCAAGTAGCTGTAGTTTGGCCAGTGTTGCATCTAGCACTACCAAAATCTCACCCCGATTTACGAAATAACCTTCATCAATATCTGCACTCGATACCAACCCAGCAACGTGGGGTGAAAGAACTGAAAACCGCTCGGGCGTGACGGTTCCGCTAAAGCGCAACGGGACCGCACTTTCCACTAAAGAGGGTTTAACTGCCACTATCGGAATCCCGTCCTGAGCATGAGCAGAAATACATGCAATAAATGAGAATAAGGGCCCAACAATTAAATTGAATCTATAACGCATGAGATGTCACCTAATCACTTTTTCCCCAATCAGGGGGTCACAGAGTAACAATGGACCACATATTTCCTATTAATTGTGCACTTTAAAGATATCCACGAAAGACGATACTAAATCAAGACGGATTAACCATCAGAATTCCGACAACATTTTTATATTTTGCACATCACAAAATAGAAAATGCAAAAAGTATTGCACGCGATCTAAGTAACAACTTTATAAATATCGTAACGAACAAATGCCTGTTGATCCTCGTCGTTTGCGCCTTGCAAAGCAATCATTTTACCTACAAATACAGCGTCATTCATCCAAGCATATTTATCACTTGCAGTTTGGATGGTCGGGCTTGTAATGAAGTAGGCGTCATTAGTGGAAAGTTCCTCTCCGTTGACAAATTTTGGGCCTCCCTCCTCCGTAAAGGAAACCCGACCTGTGTACTCTAAATAAATTTGTGCACCATCATCCATTTGAACAGTAGCGCGAACATCTAGTTTAAAAGTCCCATTCGGTAAAATATAAAGCCAGTCGGCGCTTGGAGGAATAAACTTTCCAGTCGACCCATCCTTGGTTTTCAGCCAACCGCCTTCCGGCATGTTCAAGATCAATCGATCGTCGGCAATGACTTGCGGCGGGGCAAGATTCGCCTGATAAGTCATTATGTACTCAAGCGTTGGAGCCGAACCCTCCTGTGCATTGACCGGACTGAGCAAAGCCAACTGCACGGCACAAAATAGAATCAAAGGCACTAGCTTTTGGGTAAACATGCCAATTGCGCTCCTTAATTTTTAATAATTATCGAATAAGCAAGTCTATCAGACCACAGTATAACGTCCGCTGTCCAATTCCCACGTGCACAGACGTAAATGCCCTGGTCATAAATTTCGTTATGTTCGTTGAGACACAGAGCAAGCAATATCATACGACCACGGAATTTCAGAGTCGATCCATTGGGTATGAGATACCCTTATTCCGTCGCCCCAGGGGCTGTTGCCAACCAATTAGCTAGCGAATGACCCATAGTAACCATGCGCGATACAGCTCCTGCGCCTGGGGCTACATAGTTTTCCACCATCTGACGGGCAGGCTCTGGAATATCAATAGGTTCCTTACGTAAATGTGCAAGACCCTCTCCCGCCCTCTGAGCTAACTGATGCACCGATCTAACTGCTTCTACCAAATTGCCCATGCGGTGCATATAGGAACAATTGGCATGGATCAGCGCCAAAAAACCCGGCCAATGAGCCAAATGTCGCCATAAAGTTGCCAACCCATCGTCAACTCCCAAAGAACCCAATTGGTTAACCTCATTTAACATCGTCCACGTAGTAGACGGGATCTCATCTTTACTTAATAGTGGTTGCAACTCAGGCCAAGGGGATGGCGAAGCCGAAACAGATAAACTTAACGGAGGCCCGGTTGGAATGGCTATCAATGCCGTCAACGCAACCATATTCACTCCATTTGATCGATTATATGCAGCTACTATGGCTCTAATTTCAGAAAGCTCAGTTTTACCAATGCCAACACATTCCAGTTGTCCCGGCACGATTGGCTCTAATTTCGGCAAGATCCCGCTCGAAACGATACCAGCTAGCGCGGCTTGCGGCTGACCCGTTTGGTATAAGGGTTTTGCTGCTTTCCATACCGCAGGTAATCCTCCCTCAACTGAAACCAGTGTCCGCCAAATCGAAGTTAAGAGCGGAATTTCCATTGTCTCTCGAATATCCGCAAATATCCCGGCTATTTCTCCTGTTGCCTCTGTTTCAACAATTGCACTGACAGGGTCCCTTCCATATGTTTTCATCTTTTTCTCTGAGCCCAGCGAATTACGTTCTCGATCGTCAAACCTTGCACCAAAATCGAAAACACAACCACCGTGTAGGTTGCGGTTAAAATCATAGACTTCTCGGGAATATCTGGAATTGACAAAGCAAGCGCGACCGAAATACCGCCGCGTAACCCTGCCCAAGTCAGTATCACGATATCACCGGGTTGTTTCTTTACAAAGACTCCCAGCACCTGCAACGGAGTCGCTACTGCCAGCCAACGAGCTGCCACTGCAAGTGGAACACACAACAGACTAATAATAAGTACCGAAGACTGGTAGGTAAGCATGATTACCTGAAATCCAATGAGTACAAATAACGCTGCATTTAGAATTTCGTCGATAAGATGCCAAAACTGTGTCACATGTTCGGTCGTCTCTTCGCTCATCGCCAGACGGCGCCCAGTATTTCCTATGAACACACCCGCAATAACCATCGCGATGGGACCCGAAATATGAAGCTGTAGCGAAATCGCGTATGCCCCTGAAACCAAAGCAAGGGTCGTAACCACTTCAATCACATAGTCGTCCATATGCCGCATGAGCAGGAACGCGGCATATCCGCACGCCATTCCAAGCAATGCTCCCCCAAAAGCTTCTCGGACGAACAGACCCATTACCATGCTTAGGTTGGGCCCTTCTGCCCCATGCCCTGAAACAGAACCGAATACAACGGTCACGAGAATGGAGTACACCACCACTGCAACGCCATCATTGAAAAGACTTTCTCCGCCAATTGTAGCCTCAAGTTTCTTCGGAACAGTGAGCCGTTTCAACAATGCCAATACAGCAACGGGATCCGTTGGTGAAACGACAGCACCAAAAATTAGGCATAGAAGAAAATCAACGTGAAGACCAAACAAACTACATAGAAGATAGAAACCCACACCATTTACAAAGGTGGACAAAAGTACACCGACAGTTGCCAATACTCCGACTCGTATTTTTGACTCGAGCAAGCTACCCAGATCAACATGCAGAGCACCAGCGAACAGTAAAAAACTCAACATGCCGTGCATTAATGTTCGATTAAAGTCGATTTCGTTCAGCCAGTGCTGAACAGTTCCGGAAACGCCCCAAGTCGGTATGAGAAAATTCAAGCCAACCACTATTAGGGCAGTAATTATTGCCATCAGCACTAGGCCTACCGTGATCGGTAACTTCAAGTACCGATGATTTACAAATCCAAAAACCGAAACACACGTTAGAATAATCGCCGGTAATTCCAGCATATTTCACCTACCTAAAACTCTGACCCAGCATGGGTTAATCGCAAAATCCTTTTGTATCGTGGGGCCAAACATTACATGCTCCGTGAGCTATAAGATGCTATACAAACTTACGTAAAAAAAAGATAGTGGCCCGTTGTCTAGTTCAACCCCCCGGACAATCAGCAGCAGATACTGTTTGGCCATATGATATCGATATACAGTTTGAGCCACAGTCTTTATGATGAACCAACTTTTAAACTCTATACGGTATAGCGTCTAACATTATGACTGGTAGGTTTAATTGACCACTACTTTCGTCTTCTTAGCTTTTATTGCAGGTGGATTTTCTGGAGCCGTTATCCTTTGGTTGACTCAACGCGCCATCGCAAAAGAGCGTTTTAAGGCTCAGAAATCACAAATGGACGCACTTACTTCGCTTCGAGGAGAAATCGAAGAGCGTCTGAAAATATTGACAGGCGATGCCCTGAAATCTAACCAAACATCCTTTCTAGAATTAGCTCGAGCACAGTTCCAAGAAAACCAAAAGTTAGTCCAGTCGGAAAATGAGAAAAAAGAGCTAGCTATTAAAAATTTACTCCGACCTGTCTCTGAAACACTTAAGGAATACAAGGAAAGTCTGGCAGCAATCGAAGCCAAACGTCAGGAAGCCTACGGTAGTATTAGCAAAGAGCTGGAGAATGTCATCAAAAGCCAGGTGGGTGTTCGGGACGAAACAAAAAATTTGGTAAATGCTCTTCGCGCCAATCCAAAAACAAGAGGAAGATGGGGGGAAGAAACATTAAAAAACGTCATGGAATTATCCGGCATGGCCCAGTATTGCGACTTTGATGTTGAGCAATCTTTCAATACCGAGGAAGGAAGACTGCGACCAGACGTAATTATTCATCTTCCCGGCGACCGACATATCGTCGTTGATGCAAAAACCTCCACGTCCGCATATATGGATTCTATTGAGGCAGTGGATGACGATGAAAGAGAAGCCCATCTTACCTCTCATGCTCATCAAATTCGTCAGCACGTGAAACAATTATCAGCAAAAGCCTACTGGGATGGTTTAACAGTTTCTCCGGATTTCGTGGCCATGTTTATTCCGGGCGATAATTTTTTCTCCGCCGCGATCGAGAGAGACCCAGACCTGTTCGAAGACGCTATCAAAAATCAGGCTTTGATTGTCACACCTACTACACTGATTGCCTTAGCCAAGGCTGTCGCTTATGGCTGGCGGCAAGAGAATGTTGCCACCAATTACCGTGAAATTGCTGAATTAGGGTCCGAATTGTATAGACGAATGACGACAATGGGGGGCCATATTGAATCCATGGGCCGAAGCCTCACTTCTTCGGTAACAAAATATAATGACTTGGTTGGCAGCCTGGAAACGAAAGTCTTGCCGCAAGCTAGAAAATTTAGGGAACTAGAAGTGGAAGGAGCCGAGACAGAATTGAAACAGTTGGACCCAATTGCGAGCGATGTACGAGAACCGCGTAAAGATCGGGACCTACAGTTACTTGAAGCGGATAACAGTGCGGCCCTAACCAACAAAACTGCCGAATGACGTTAGCACTGAAAACTATTACTCGCAGTTAACAAAAATAATCGAAACTAACATGTGTAAGAAATCCTTACGCTTGTTACAGTCGCAAAGACGATACTAATCAAATTAACGACGCAGCTCGTTTCCTCTATGGGTTAAGAACTCTTTTATGTGCCTGAGGAATTTTTCTTCCTCCCGATCTGCAATTTCTAACTCAGCTTCCACCTTGGAAAGAGCTTTGGGAATACTCAACCATGGGACTGACTCCTCCTCAGTCAGAACTCGTGCCTCGATCCAGTTTCTCATCTTTTGGAGAGCACCATCAGACAACAAGTCCGGTCGCTCGTAGTAGGTCAATCGGTTTGCAAAGTCGATTAACCTAGGATCTTGAATTCGTTCGATGAGGCCAATCCGGTCCTCCCATCGCTCTTCGTGGAATGCCTCAATTAATTTTTGATCATCCCAGCCAGTAAAACCGTCGTAAATTTGCTTTTCCGCATAGGGCGAGGGTTCCTTTTCGTCATAACGTTGGGATAGGGCTTCCCCAACTCTTCCCACAAACGTAGGATTGTTCCTAACAATTTCGTTCCGCCTTTTTCGTTCCGCCAGAGGTAGAGATAGCGCCTTCGTTTCCCTCGGAGCGGCTTCTGCTGGCATCAGAAGTGGTTGCCGGTTCGCCAACATTACTCGGATCGGTTTTGGACTTTTCTCAAGCAACTTGATGATTTCTTTTACTGACAATTCGATGTATTTGTCCGGATCAAAGTTGAGATCGAAAACAGCAAGCTGGGCGTCATAATCTGGATTTCTTCCACAGTATGTCACCAACCATGAATACATACGACTGAAATAACGTTCACTAAGAGAAAAACAAGCATTATTCATAACGAATTTAATCACCTGCTTCTTGTTCACATACTGAGACATACCCGTCCAAATCTCGCTTGCCCTATCCTTTACCAAACTCGCTACAAAAATGGTCGCCTCGACGTCGGCCATAGCATCATGCGCATCGCTGTGATCGTACCCGTTGATCGGGGCCAGTTGATCGAGTTTAAATGTATGCTTGTCCTTTTCGTTGATGGGTACTGAAATCGAATTTGGTTGGTAAATATGCGCCGCGTGCGCTATCCGCATTACGTCGGAGCGTTGGTTACCATTCATGTTAGTTAGATACGCTGGATGTAAGGTTTGAAAGAATGCTTGGCGAAGAAGTTCTTCATCGAAAGCAATTGAATTATATCCTATGAAAATTGCTGGGCTCCATTCCACCAATTTCTGATGGATTGACCTCATGGCTTGATAATGACTAGGAAGCGTTGGATCCGTTAACGTTTCCGGGGTGATACCGGTTACCATCAATGCCTTTGGAGCCGGGACAACATGGGGCAACAGTCGGCACCGAATTTCGAACCGGTCAATCTCCTTCAGATCATCGTCTGTCTTAATAGCAGCAAATTGTAGAATCTGAGCGAAGGCAGTGGAAACGTCAGTGGTCTCGGTATCGTAGAATATATACGGCATGGAGATGAATCCTCCAACCTTGGTGGGCTGTTATCGTATGCCAGTGATTTTATGAGTTTGAAGACTTAAACACCAGTTCGGATTTTCCAGACAATATGCAATCGCAGCACTAGTATTTCGATCTAGATTAGGGCCATCCAACGGCTGTAGGAAGCGATGCTGAAACTCGAGATCTTGATAGCGTTCGGGCGCTGCACCATTTTGTGGATAGACCAGTTTTAATTCTGACCCAGTAGTCAGAACCAATTCCGAGTGTGCCTTGGGACTAACACAAATCCAGTCAATTCCATCTGGGGCCAAAAGTGTTCCGTTTGTTTCAACAGCGATCTCGAATCCTAATTCGTGAAGCGCTACCACAAGCGAAGCATCGAGCTGCAACAATGGTTCACCTCCCGTACAGACCACAAACTTTCTATTGCTTGCCATTTGTGGCCACTGTTCATCTACTTTGGCAGCCAGTGCCCGCGCATTTGAAAATTTTGCACCACCGATTCCGTCTGTCCCAACAAAATCGGTGTCACAAAACTTGCAGTTCGCAGTATCTCGGTCCTTTTCTAGACCACTCCATAAATTGCATCCGGAGAAACGACAAAAAACCGCGGGCCTACCGGCGTTTGCTCCTTCTCCTTGCAATGTATAAAAAATTTCTTTGACACTATAGGTCATCCCTTACTCGTCTCTCCGATATTGTTTCAAAAAGGTATTCCATCCCTTTGATCGAAGTTCACACGCAGGACAGGTCCCGCATCCATATCCCCAAGGATTCTGTTTCGCACGATCTCCCAAATAACAAGTGTGAGTTTCTTCTACTATCAGATCTACTAATGGTGCCCCACCAAGCTGATCAGCAAGAGCCCAACTTTCTGCCTTATTCCGCCACATCAAAGGCGTGTGAAGCATAAAATTCCCATTCATACCTAGATTCATTGCTTTTATCATTGCTGCAAGGGTCGCATCCCTGCAGTCTGGATACCCTGAATAATCGGTTTCGCACATGCCCGCGACGATATGTCTACAAGACCGACGATAAGCAACGATCCCGGCAAACGTTAGAAATAATAAATTCCTACCAGGCACAAATGTTGTAGGGAGTCCCTCATCTGTTACAGAGATTTCAGCATCCCGCGTCAACGCCGTATCGCTGAGATCATTTAAAACCGATAGATCGATTAAATGGTCTTCGCCAAGTCGCGTCCTCCAAGCCGAATCTTTTTCACGAAAGCAACGGAGCACATTGATTCGGCATTCGAGTTCAACGTGATGTCTTTGCTTGTAGTCAAAACCTATTGTTTCTACTTCGTGGTATCGCTCGAGTGCCCACGCAAGACAGATGGCGCTATCTTGACCCCCAGAGAATAACACTAAAGCCTTTTCCTGATAATTCATTTTAGTAGTAATCCACCGCCGCTACTTGGATTGATCGATATCAACGACTCGAAATTCAAAAGAAGGCGGAATATAATTATTGCCCTCAAACCGAATATGGGTGATCGGAGTGCTTGTGTACCCCCACGTTGCATCGACAGCATGCCATTCACCATTGATTACTACCTCGTTCCACGCATGCAAACCAAATTTCCGGCCTTCGTAGTTCATAAGGCCACGTACTTCGCGAGTCGGTATTCCTGCAGCACGAGCCAAGGTATTGAATAAGAGGGTGTGTTCGGAACAGTCCCCCTTTCGTTTTTGAAGCACCTCGAAAACGCTCATACTATTGCTTGTATAATCGTCAACGACATACCGATCCACATGGTCGAGTAATATTTTTACTTTTTTCCAATCGTCAGAAACACCTGCTATTAAATTACCCGCCATAGCTTGGATCATCGGGTCCTCAACTGGATACAAAGAGCTTTCTCTCAGATTCTTCTCCGCATCTTCGGGAGATGCCTGTGCACGAGCCCCAATACTTTCGCCTAATATAAGAAAGGTCCTTTCATTTTCCCTAACCACTTTCTGTTTGTGACCAGTATGAATACCATTTTCATAGGTGCCCACAATTTCAAATGTTAGGGTACTAACTTCATCGACGCTAGGAAGCGGCTGATCAACAGTTATTACTGAGTCGGCAAACGTCATCCCACCGAAAACAACATTGCTTTTTGCATGTTCCTCTGGCTCAAGATCCGTATGTCCACTGGATTCTGCATATTGCAATGGCATGCCATTGGCAGACAAAGTAGTCTTAAAAGAATGTCGAACATCGCTCTGGACTGTTTCTACTTGGTAGTATTTTAAAAGCACACCATCACGGACAGTTTCCTGGATTTCGCGCAAAATATCCTGCTCATCAGAGACTTCAAATGTTTCTATGTCATAATATTTATAATTAATGACGTCCCCCACCTTCCAATCTGGGTACTTTCTTAGCAGCAACTCCACTCGATAGACTTCATCCATGGTTAAGGAGAACCCGTCGACTACATATGAAAATGTTTTCTCACCATTTTTCACAGTTACGTCAACGCGTGTATCGCGAACATCTGCTATAATTTTCCGTATTTCTTCCCCATGCTCGAACCGAGACTCCACTCGGCGCAAATGAAACTGGTCCGAAATATCGTAGTATTCTTTCTGATGCACTCGTACGATGGTTTGCTCATCATAAGTTTCTGTTCCAACTTCGACACGATCAAGCAATTTGATTTCTGTTCTATCCTCAAAAATCCAGTATCGGCCTTCGCGATACTCTTTTGCGTTCCACCATCCGTACTTTCTATTGTCTCTATCATATATACCGAACCATAGATTATCAAAAATTGGGTCCAGCATATACTGCCGAATGTCCTGTTGCGTTATTACTTTCGCATTGCTACTCGTTGCAAAAAATACACCAACCAAAACGAACACAAGGTTTTGAATTATAAATTTCGTCATCTATTTTGAGTGTGTCGGACTCGATCTTGATTTATAACGTCTGTAAGAGAATTTCCACCGCCACAGCATATATTAAGGTGGTCATCATTTATAGGGAGTCAGTTCCCTGGACCAGCCACCAATGTAAAATACACTCTTTCAGAGACTTAGTCCGATAAAGGATAAAAAAACCAGCCGGTGGAAATGTCAAAAGCCTATAACAACGTTATATCCCAGTGTTTCTGAGAAAAACAGGGTTGGTTCCGTCGATCAAACAGTACACATTACTCACAGAACCGACCCTTTATTTTATTCATACTTCCTGCGTTAAGTCATTTGGCCCACTTGTCAAAATCATCATCCACATCATCGAAGCCCACCGCCTCAAATACATCGGGCGTTTGACTCATTTGATCCTGAGACGATTTTAAAGGTTCCCTTATAGAAGTTTCAACTCCGTGATTTTCTAGACTAATTGGTGTTGGAGATACTTCTTCTTTGGCGCTGCGAACATTCGAATCTAAATCATTTTTTATTTGTGTAGCTTCCGGTTTCTCCGACGAGAGAACGCCCGTTAGGTCCGTTAACCGATCAATGGGAACTGATTTCCCATTCAACTGAAGGGATCCA
The DNA here is from genome assembly GCA_964515905.1 of uncultured Rhodospirillaceae bacterium. Taxonomy (GTDB): domain Bacteria; phylum Pseudomonadota; class Alphaproteobacteria; order UBA7887; family UBA7887. Next base: position 25,496 of record CAZEWK010000068.1, read on the forward strand.
TTGGCTGCGACTTCCGGAACTATTTTGGTGTCATTGGCAATCCGTTGAGCATCTATAGATTGCAGTGCCTGCCCTGTACCCACAATGACGCCAATAATGACGCTGTAGGCTGTCAATAATTCTAAAACCATTAGTTCTGAACTCCTGATTTGTTGTGTTTCACTGTTTGCTGTTGGACGTGCCCAACCTCAAGAAACTTTTGCTGGGGTTGAGTCCCATGTGGGTAACGTGACCCCATCTCTCTATTAGCTTCAGGAGTTGGGGTGGCAGTGATTTCTTCCAATTCTCCACGAGCCAACCCGCCCATTTCGATCCGAATGCCCCCATAGGTTAGATTTCCGGAAAACCGGCCAGTCGAACGAATCATGACTTTGTCCTGAACTTCCGCAGTACCACTCAAGGTCCCTGCTATCTCAGCCGTCTTTGAATTCACCGAACCCTTCAGTGTTCCTCCTTCGTTGATAACGAGGCAGTCACAATCAATCTCAGCCTCGACTTCACCGCTTATTTCCAGGGTTTTGCAACATTCGATATTACCTTTGAGAACAACACCATCCCCGATGACCAAACGACCTTCCTCAATCCGCGATGGTTCCGAAGTGCGGAAACTAGAATTAGCAGACGCAACTTCACGGTGAGCTTCGTTTGATAACCTCTTAGGTGTTGGGGCCTTAGTTGGTGACAATTGAGCTCGATCAGAAACCTCCCCTGGCTTTACAGGCCCCGAATACTCCGACACTTGCTTTTTCGCCATGATGTCTCTGAAAGGTAGAGAAAAATCTTTCATGTTATTTCTTCCATTACTAGAAAAAGGAGTGCCCCCTCTTGGGGAGATGAAGCCCCTAAATAGAACCAGAGCGAATTTCGATTCAATTCTAGATCAACATCCCCCCGGGGAGGGCAATACCCCACACGGCTCCTGAATTACTCAGGCCTGTTCCCCGCAGGGTAAAAGAAAAGTAGCAAGGAACAGTGTCCAAACTTGGAGAAGAAAAAGGCGGTTTCAGGGAGATGTTATGGCGAATTGTGGGCGAAGCAGAAAGCGGAAGAAAGACTATCGTCGATCAATTCCGACGTTCTTCTCTCCATTTCCAAGGAAGCATAAACTCTCCCTTCCATATGCCTACGGCTTTCGCTGCCGCCTGTGCTTCAGCTTCAACATAAATAGTGGAATATCTCCGGTAGGCGACCGCCCAACCTGTTCGAACCATTGCATCGTTCAAATTACGCCCGGAGACGAAACACTCTGCAATCAATCGACCATAACGATCCTTTTTGTTTCCTCTACATGAAACCATGCGGTTGTTCACCATATTCTTCAGAGCACTCGTCGCCTCACGACCGCAACTCCACGCCGAACCCTTATAGGAACAGCGTTGCTGTTGTTCTGGCGCATCAATGCCATGCAGCCGAATACGAATTTCGCCAATGACGATTGTGTCGCCATCTACGACTCTAGGAATACCTTTAACCTCTGCAAAGCTATTACTAGTAAGGCACAGCAGTGATAATACCGCAGGAACCGCAGGTCGGAGCAAGGGACCTATCCGAAACATGTATTTAGTGTCACCAGTCTCACTTGGTCGATACAACCCACCTGTAACCGAGTCCATAAACGGGTTCCAATTGAGAAAAACTTGGGTCTACCACTTTAAACTTCTGTACAATACGTTTTTTATGACTATCAATATTACGGTCTTCCATCACGAAATCTGGACCATATACAAGATCGATAATTTGATCTCGGCTCCGCACAACTCCTGGTCTTTGTGCAAGCAACTTCAGTATTTCAAATTCCGTAACGGTCAAGCCGGGCACCTCAACCCCTCCCCATGTGCATCGGTACTGCTCCAAATCCATTTTCAATTGACCATGAGATAGTTCTGTTGGCCTTCTCTCTTTCTTTGACGAGTGTCGCCGAAGTAAAGCACGTATTCTTGCTATTAAAACACCTTGGGTGAACGGTTTACGAATGTAGTCATCGGCTCCTAAATCCAATCCAGAAGTTTCATCGACGTCGTCGCATTTGGAAGTTACAAATATTACGGGCATGGATGATAGCTTGCGCAATCGCCGCAGTACGTCAAAGCCATTTAGCCTTGGCATCAATATGTCAAGAAGCGTCAGATCAACCGGCCGTTCGCGAATTCCTTGGAGCGCTTCTTCTCCGTTCATGTATATATCCACCTCGAAACCTTCGGTCATCAGAGCTAATGAAAGCGATTCCCTGAGGCTCCGGTTATCGTCGATGATAGCTATTTTTTGACCCATGATTAGGAATACTCCTGTTCAATAAGCATTAAAATGAATCTGGATAAACACGCACATCTCTCTTGCACACTTCTGATATTTTAGTTCTCTATAATGGCGGGAACATGGCAATTAAAAAAATAACATTCAACTTAGTCGAACCACCGAACAGTACCTTATATAAAATCAAAACCTGTCATGTTTCCGAGTATTTGATCCCTTGATCATAGCGACGACCCTTCTTTCCATGCCGGGCAAACACAGTTACAACCTGAAGTCGATCCTCGTTTAGAAGGACAATTGTTTTTGATAAGGAAGCCGCCTCCTTTGGCTTAGCAACACCTTCCGCCAACAACTCCTTAATTCGCCCCACAGATAGCGACAGTGCTACCAACTTTTGACCCACGCGTGATTCCCGATCACCGTATACGGTTATTAACTCCACGATGTTTCCCTTAATACCTCTTGCCATCAATCTTTTCTCAGCGTGTCTCGTGTAGTGAATTTGTTCTCTGTCAGTTGGAAAAGTTGACATTGGCCCATCTCCGCAAAAGACGAGGCACCCATTCGACTGAAAAGATCTCGTCTTATTTCAAGGTGTATAAGGCATTTGGTCTTGTATGGACAAAATGCACCGCCATTAGGCAAATAAGAAAAGGCGGTACGAGGGTACAAATGAGGCAATCCGATGGCATCAAGAAAGAACGAATTTGCCGCCGATAAGATTATAGGAAGAATGAAAACTCCCTTGGTTGCCTCAAAATCACCGTACTTTAAACATAGTCGGAACAAAAATATGTGTTTCCCTTCTTCGACTCGGACTTGAGGGGAGAAGCCTATGGAGCGTCATCAAACAGACACTGACGATAGAGACTGGACATATCTGTTATTATCAGTTGCCGCATATGTTGGTTTCTTTTTTGGGATCACCTTCTTGGTCCCAGTGATATCGCGAAACATTCTTTTATTGCTTACTCATTAACAAAGCCCAACATCTTTACACTTGCCCCCTTCATTCAAGCATCCCACACTCCCCCATTCTAACTGAAGAGCAATCGGAGAAGACAATGGTTCGAGAAGGTAAATATCTGTTTATCGTCAGTATGGACGTTGATGAGGACATAGAAGATCTGTTCAACGAGGTATACGACGACGAACACATTCCATTTCTGTGCAAAGTTCCTGGAGTATTTTCGGTGACCCGATTACAAAAAGAGCCACTAACTATGAGCATCGGTGGCGAACAACGGACGATTAATGTAGAAGACGAGCCAAAATACACTGCTATCTATGAAATCTCCGACCCAGAAGTACTTGTAAGCGAAGATTGGGCAAAAGCAGTGGAACAGGGTCGGTGGAGTACCGAGGTTCGCCCTCATACAAATAATCGCCGCCACGTTTTAAGGCAGATCATGTGATCGAAGAATACTTTTCCCAGAATATGTAAATCTCACAATGAAAAGTATTAAAGGCTCACAATATGGATTTCGGGGTACACGTTGGAACGCGCGGGGTTGGAGCCACGCCAGAAGGCCTCCAGGCCATAGCTCACAAAATGGAAGAACTGGGATTTGCATATCTGGGCTTTCCTGACCACGTTGTGATTCCGGGAACGGTGGATTCTAAATATCCCTATAATAAAGAAGGCCAATGGCCCGCCCAAGATACTGGTACGTGCCTCGAACAGCTCATGACTATCAGCTATGTCTCCGCTGTAACTGAGAAAATTCGTTTGCTGACCTCCGTAATGGTTCTTCCACACCGCCCCGCTGTTTTAGCCGCTAAGATGTTGACAACGGCAGATATCCTGTCAAAAGGCCGACTTACAGTAGGCCTTGGAATTGGCTGGATGAAAGAGGAAATCGCAACTCTTGGTGGTTTGCCATATGGGGAACGAGCTCAAGGAGCAGAAGAATTTATTTCTGTGTTTCGCGCACTTTGGATGGAGCAGTCTCCCTCTTTCCAGGGCAAGTTTGCAAATTTTGAACCTATTTTATTCGACCCGAAACCAGTACAAAAGCCACATCCACCTATTTGGATGGGGGGGGAAAGTGCGCCTGCGTTAGATCGAACAGCCCGTGTAGCTAACGGCTGGTATCCTGTAATCGCCAACCCAAGGCACCCTCTCAAGTCACCGGTTCTGTACCAACAAATGCTGGAAGAAGTAAAAAATCGAATGGAGCAATTTGGCCGCAAGTCAGAAACATTGCAGACAGCACTTTATGTGCCCTGGTATCAACACGGAATTGAAGTGACGGGATCCGATGGAGAACGATGTGTCTTCACGGGAAGCACAGATCAAATTGCGAAGGATATCCGAGATTATCAGGAGGCAGGCCTCCAACACCTCATAGTGGGTTTTGAAAGCCACGATCTGGGTCTTTCTCTTGAACGGATAGAACAATTTTCGTTGGAAGTCATTCCACGCAGCTTATAAAAATAATTCTGAAGATTATTACTGAAAGTAAACGTAAACAGTAATCTCACAAATACCGGGCTATACAACTTTTGGAAACCTGCTGAAGCATCGCGTTTTTTTTCACCTATGCAAAAGACACAGCAAGCTACCATATAAAAACTCGGCCTCTCCTGACACAAAAAGTAACCATTTACTTCTTGTTTAGTACCGGTCTCGTCATACCGCTAGATAATTATCCCCTTTAATCAATCCTTTAAAGAGGATCCTTTAGTTTGTGCTAGCGTACAAAGGCTCCACGAATGACGAATTTCGTCACTCTTTAACATTCAGTGACTTGAAATCAATATATTTCGGAGTTAGGATTCACCCAGATTGAGCGGGTTCGTCCTTGGATCCGTGTCCGGGAGGGTACTATTATTATGAAAAAAGCAGGTATTATAGCTGCGATATTTGCAGCGCTTACTTTTGTCGGTATAACGTCGGCTTCGGCACAACAGGTGTATTGGACGGCTAGTGGCAAATTCGGGCCCTTCAATATTCAGGGATTAATTCCCAGTTACCCAGATGCACGCGATATTTATATTCCTATTAACATGTGGGTTATCGACCACCCAAAAGGGTTGGTAGTATTCGACACCGGAAACAATGCGGCAATCTCTGACGGTAACTGCACCAGTCACTGGGCGGAAGGTCTCTGTGACTTTATTAAACCGAGCCAGACGAGCGCAGAC
>CAZEWK010000069.1:0-5888 GCA_964515905.1 uncultured Rhodospirillaceae bacterium
CAGTCAGCTCTGGGCTGGATGTATTATGTTGGGGAAGGCGTAGGATCTAACCTTGATAAATCTACCAAATGGTTACGAAAGGTGGCGGAGCAGGGACATGCAGATTCTCAATTCGAGTTGGCTCTGATACTTGGTGCTGAATATGATACGGCCATCACCAAGGAATTGGCGGCTTTCTGGATGGAATGTGCTGCTAGAAGGGGACATGCGAAGGCGATTGCAATCATAGCACATTTAAGAAAGGGTTTGGAGACCAAAGACATTTGATCTCAGAAGCTAATTTATACAATGTTCGTCAATAAAGAATTATTGTTCAATTTGTTACAGTCCGGTAAAGAAAAGTTGGTCCGAAGTATTTAGAGAATCAACAGATCCAAAGGGAGAATTAAGTGCCAACTTACACATGTACTGCCGGGGAAGGCCTGTTGGACCGACAACAGAAAAACAGTATTGCGGATGCAATCACTAAAGCTCATTCGGAAATTACTGGTGCACCTTCTTACTTTGCGCAGGTTATTTTTCAGGAAGTCCCAGAAGGAGATCATTTTATTGGTGGTAGGGCCTTGGAGCATGATCAAGTGTTCGTTTATGGCCGTATCAGGGCAGGTAGAAGCGCTGTAGATCGTAGTACACTGATCAGGCGTATAACTGATGAGGTCTCGAATCTGGCCAAGTTGCCCACATTTTCTGTTTGGGTTTATCTCTTGGAACTACCAGCGGCGGCGATGGTCGAGTTTGGCCACGTCCTTCCGGAGCCCGGGAATGAGCCGGACTGGAACGATGAACTTCCATCAAAGGATCGGGAACGGATGGAAGCAATTTTAACTTTGGGCAACGCGACCTATACTTAATGTATTACAATTGTGGCAATGGCACTGTCCAGTATTCGTGCTCCATTGAAAATAAGTCTGGGTTAATTCCCTTATGAAAGACCTGGGGGAACATAAATTTCTAGAGGTTGAGGGCCTGTCAAAAAACTTCGGTGGGCTTCGTGCGATCGACAACGTTGATATTTCCTGCGCACGCGGAGAAACACTTGTCATCATAGGTCCAAACGGTGCTGGAAAGACCACGGTCTTCAATGTCATTACTGGATTTACTCAGGCATCAGAAGGCCAAATTCGATTCAACGGTGCACCAATTACTCGAAAATCTGCTGCGCAAATATGCCGGTTGGGCATCTCTCGGACTTTTCAAAGTGTGCGTTTATTTCGAGAAATGACCGTTTGGGAAAATGTTTGGGTCGGCCAAAACTATCGGGCAAAATATCTCAATCCAAGGTTCTGGAATCCCGGTAGTAAAGAGACTCAAAACCGAAAAGATGTTGCACAACTGTTGGAAGATTTTAATCTTTGGCCAAAACGAAAGGCTAAGGCTCGCGAACTTGCTTTTGGGGATATGCGGCGGCTGGAAATTTGTCGGGCATTGGCAACAAAACCTAAATTATTATTGCTTGATGAACCTGCCTCGGGCCTGACGCCCGTCGAGACACTCCATTTCATGGATGATCTCAGACGGTTGTCGGCTAACGGTATGACGATCATCCTGATCGAGCACGATATGAAGGTGGCCTTGGGCTTGTCTGATCGAGTTGTGGTATTGAATTTCGGAAAATTGTTGGCTGAAGGGAAACCTTCAGAAATTAGGGAAAATCCGCAGGTCATTGAAGCGTATCTGGGCAGCTCTGCGGAAAGAAACAATGCTTGAGCTAACGAATGTGGAAGTTAAGTACGGTGAGGTCCGAGCGCTGAGAGGCATCTCATTGAAGGTAGAAGAAGGTCAGATTGTCACCCTGATAGGTGCTAATGGGGCAGGGAAATCGACGACGTTAAGGGCCATATCCGGACTCCTGAAACCTACAAAAGGAGAAATCACTTTTAATGGTAGTACCCTTAATGGGATCGAGCCGCACGAAATCACTCGGTCTGGACTTGTGCATGTGCCAGAAGGACGAATGCTATTGGGTGAGATGACGGTTCGAGATAACCTGCTTGCGGGCGCGTATTGCCGGCGGGACTTTGAGTCTATCGAGTCGGACTTGGATTTAGTTGAAAAACGCTTTCCTATCCTATGCGAACGCAAAGTCCAAAAAGCACGTACATTAAGTGGTGGAGAACAGCAGATGTTAGCAATTGGGCGCGCATTGATGGCTAGACCTAAGTTGCTTATGTTGGATGAGCCATCACTCGGTCTTGCGCCTAAACTTGTTGAGGAAATGTTTGAGACTGTTTCTAGTCTTAAGTCAGAGGGAACCACAATTTTGCTGGTTGAACAGAACGCATACGGCGCCCTTGCTGTTGCCGATTATGCGTATATTCTGCGAGTAGGCGAAGTCGTGGTGAAAGATGAAGCAACAACCTTACTTAATAATCGAGGTCTACTCGATGCTTATCTCGGTGAGGCCTAGGGTAATTTAGCTGGATAAACGAGTTATTTAAATGGGAGGATCCTCATGAGGTATCTCAGACCTGTTGTTATTGCGTTGACAATGATTATTTCGGCAGCAGTTTCTGCGGTTGCTTTCCAAATGGATGAAACTGTCAAAATTGGCAGCACAGAGCCGTTGACTGGTCCTGGTGCGGTGTATGGGCAACCAACTATTATTGGCAAGATGATAGCCATTCAGGAGATTAATAACGCTGGTGGTATCCTCATTGATGGAAAGAGAGTTAAAATTGATTTGGTTTCAGAAGATGATCAAGCCAAACCGGATCAAGGTGTAACAATTTTTCGGAAACTTGAAAGCACAGATAAAGTGTTAGTAATTACCGGAACCATATATAGCAGAGTTTCCGAAACCATGTGGGGCTTATTACAAAAGAAATTGGATGATCAAAGTGATGCTGGTCTCCAAGTTCCCGCTATGTCATTTTTGTCTATGAAACCAGGTGTATCCTCAATTTCGCCTTGGGCTTTCCGCAATGCAGGAGTGGAATGTGATCAACATGAAGAGCTCATACAGCTAGTTCAGGATGCCAATGGTGCTGAGTTCAAGAACATTGTGGGCGCCCTAGAATCAAATGAGGCTCACTCTGCTGGGGCATGGCGTGTATGTTACCAAGGTTCCCTCAAAAAACGAAATTGGGACACGAAGGAATATGTTGAATGGTTTGAACAGGATACCGATTTTTCGGTGCAGGTTCGACGCATCCGACGTGCAAAACCTGATCTCTTTATTCTTAGTTCGCATTATCAGGCCAATGTAGGCGCGATGTTAGAGATGGCCCGTCAGGGTGTAGAGCCCAAGTATATGATTAGTCATATCGGTGCAGACGCAGTTGAAATGATTGATTTGGGTGGAGAGGCTGTTGAGGGCATTGTCTTCCCTTCTACAGCGTTCTTTGCGGACCCGAGTGTACAAACCTTACGTGATGAATACACCAAACGCACCGGAGAATGGTACATGCCGGCTTTCACGTATCTTGGTTACGAAGGTATGTATTTGATGAAGTGGGTTATAGAGAATGCGGGTATTAGGAATACGCCAGAGACGTTAGCTGAAGATCGTCGGAAGGTTCGGGACACGCTTGCTGGTCTGACAGAGTGGGTGAACCCGATGGGATTGGAACTGACAATGGGGCCAACAGGCGATATTTCCAGGGAATACGTCTACGTTACGATCAAGGATGGGACTTTCAAGCTGTGGTGGCATCCGGAGAAGGGTTACCTGAATCCTTAGCCTCAGCCAGGTGGAAGTAATGCAGTTTGACGAGTATTTCTTTATCGATTTAGTTCAGACAGGTATTGACGGTGCCATGTTGGGGTCCGTCTATGCTTTAATGGCAATCGGATTCGCCCTTATTTGGGGGCTTTTAGGTATTCTGAATTTAGCACACGGTCAAACGGTGGCTTTTGGAATGTTCGCGGGCCTCATTACTGCGGGCCAGTTAAAGTTACCGATCCCTATATCTTTTGCCTGTGCAGTAATCACTGGAGTTCTAGTCGCGCTAATCATTGAACGAATTTGTTATCGACCTATCCGTCGGGCGCACGAACTTGTGCCCATGATCGCTACCTTAGGGTTCTGGATAGCTACAGAGGAAATTTTACAAAAAATTTATTTTCATTTCTATTTCAAGGACTTCATGCCATTTCCTAATCCATTTACTATGATTCGTTTTGAATTCGGAGAATTTGTTGTGAGGTTTGATTACGTGGTCACAATGACGGTGGCAGTTTTATTGGTTGGGGGCTTGTATTTTGTTATTTATCGGACCCGCCTTGGTATGGCGTTACGTATGGTTGCCGCGGGTCATGATATTGCGCACCTCATGGGCGTGAATGTGCTTGCGACTTTACGGTCTGCATTCATGATTGCAGGGGCATTTGGAGCGGCCGCTGGTTACCTTTTGGGTTATGTGGCCAATGTGGCCAACCCCTACGTCGGTTCTTTAGCGACCGTGAAGGGCTTGTTTACCATGATCTTGGGAGGCGCAGGTAGTATACCGGGTGCGATTGTTGGAGGAATGGTGCTAGGATTTACTGAACTCGAGAGCGCATTTCTGATTTCGTTTGCTTATCGTGATGCGATCGCTATGGGTCTCCTATTCCTATTGCTTGTGTTCCGACCACAAGGTCTCTTTGGGACCCGCGTTGAAGATAAGATTTAGACATGGAATATTGGTACACTGTCATATCACTTATGTGTATCAACACCATCTTGGCTTGGAGTGTCTATTCAAGTTTTATGATTGGAACTGTCTCCCTCGGTCAGGCAGGTTTTTTTGCTATAGGTGCTTATAGTGCGGCATCGCTTACGGCGATCTATGGTTGGCACATCTTTCCAGCGACACTCGTTGGTGCAGTTGCTGCAGGTATGGTTGGGCTCGCTATCGCAATCCCAACTCTAAGGTTACGAGGTCTTTATTTAACTATTGCAACAGTTGCTTTTGTCGAAGTAATCCGAGTGGTGTTTCACAACGTTAGATACGGTCGCGAAGGCGATTTTGGTGTCGAAATAAGTTCGGCAGATGCCCGACAGATGCCATGGATCGGACCAGATGGACCTCTTGGGTTCCGGCATATCATCTACCTGACAGAAAACCATATCACAGCAGGACAATATGCAATGTGGTTAGTACTGCTGGTGATTGCGTTCGGAATCTATTTCTGGACGTTGGAACATTCTCGTATTGGATATGCGATGCGGGCGGTCGAAGAAGATGAGGTTGCTGCCCAAAGCATTGGTCTGTCGCATAACTTTCTCAAAGTATTAGCATTTACCGTTGGTGCGGCAATCGCGGGTGTTGCCGGTTCACTCTATGCCCATCTTTTAACTTTTATCACAGGTAACGATTTTAACATTCCACTCACCGTGATGATGCTTGCCTATGTGGTGATTGGTGGTGGGCAGACATTTTGGGGGCCCGTACTGGGCGCTTTGATCTTTACTCTATTGCCCGAAGTGGCGCGTGAAACTAAGGAATTCCGACTTGAAATATTTGGTATTGCGATGCTTGCGACCATGGTTTTTAGACAGCAGGGTCTAATTACCCGAGACATGGTTAAAAGATTAGAATCGTGTATAAAAAGAACTCTCGTTCGGAGTAAATCACCCGAGATTAATTGAAGAGGGTGTATCAGTATCGAATTCGACTGAGAAGTTAGGGGAATCCATTCATGGAATTACAGCTTACCCGTTCTGCCTTGGTTGTCACTGTTCTCTCTTTTTTTGTGACTGTTGGTGCTAGCTTGACCTCAGCCGCAAGTTTGACACTAAACGATGTCCAACTTCGTGAAGCCGTCGAGCTAGGTCAGTCAAAATTTGACCAAGACCAGATGGCATTTCGTTGGGACTACATAAAAAACTTGGGATACGGTTACCCTCAAGTTCTCCTAAGGACAGAATATTTAGCGGTAGCAGATTATGTTCGTCGTTCCGAATATCA
>CAZEWK010000070.1:0-3299 GCA_964515905.1 uncultured Rhodospirillaceae bacterium
GCTCTTCCCAACTCTTTATTGACGAGAGACAGCGTTCTTGTTCTTCAAATGGAAGTCCCAACCGAGGCCAATTGCAGAATAATTCAGAGAGCAAAGCAACGAGGAGCCCGCGTAATACTAAACTTAGCTCCAGCAGCACCATTCCCAGAAGAACTAATTTCTTCGCTAGACCTCTTAATAGTAAACGAAATTGAGGCCCGTATGATGGCAAATCACAATAATCTCGACGCACGATCAAGCAAAGCTGCAGCGAAGGCAATCGCGGAAACTTATTCTGTTACGACGATCGTAAGCCTTGGCGCACAAGGGGCCAGTGCATTTAGTCCTGATGGAGAATGGACGATTAAGGCCCTTCCAATAACCCCCATCGACACGGTCGGTGCAGGCGATTCATTTGTGGGTGGTATAGCCGTTGGTTTGGCGCTCGATAGTTCGCTACCCGAAATGCTCCACCGAGCAAGCGTTGGAGCCGGCCTTTCCTGTCTCAGTGAAGGAGCCGCTCCAAGCATGCCAAATTCTGCAACAATAGATGACCACTTGGGAGATCTCTTACCTGCCCAAAAAATTTTTGGCTGACAAAATGAGGGCATTCAACCCAAATAAGAAACTCTGAAGGAGTGCATCAAATATAATCCGATGAGTGTCCCATAGCTTTAATGGGGTATTTTTCGGCCACCGCGACAGGGCCTTCAGGATTGTAACCGTACTCATCGGTACCACGCACCAAATACGTCTCAAATGTTGGCCACACAGACAAGTCACACTTTACTTCGGTAGGACAAAAACGGATCGTGATTCCACATCTTCGACGGTCGGATCTATTGGCCCCCGATCCATGAATAAGACGACTATCGTGAAGCGAAATTTCTCCCGCCCTCATATTTAGTGTAACAATATTTTCTGTAGCTATCTGATCTGAGTCCACTTCCTTTGATAAAACTAAATTAGGTGCATTATTGATGTGGTGTCCAAATCGACCCATCTTGTGACTGCCTCGAATTACTTGCATTGCCGCATTATCTGAATCCGTGTCATAAACGGCCAACCAAACAGTAACGGTACGTTTTGGTGAAAGCGGCCAATATTCAGAATCCTGATGCCATGGCACCTCAGAACCATCGTGTGGATATTTTACAAAAAATTGGCCACCCCATTGGTAAAAGTTCGGTCCAATAATATCTTCGACGTAATCCAGTATTACAGGTGTCCGACACAATTGGGCAAAAGAACGGCTGGCCTTGTGCCACATGTTCACCCGATTAATATCAATTTCTTTCGGGATCCTTCGGGACCATTCATCAAACTTTGTTTGGAGTTGGGCCACCCCTTTAGTAGAAAAAACAGGCAAATTTTTAATATATCCGTCACGATCAAACTGCGCTTTTTCGTCTGTGCTTAGTCTGTGTACTCTCGAATTAATTTCTAAGTCCATTTGATTAAGACTGTCTGGCATAGATACAATCCTTTGATTACTAGTGTCCCATCCCAAGTTTCGGACAAGCGCCCGAGAACTCTCTCAACACATGGCCCGGAGCCAAAATATCTAGATAATCCTCTCCATTGAATACCCGAGCACCATTGATCCATGTTCCTCGAAGGCCGGGTGCCTTCCGGAGCAATCGTTCTCCATTAGCCGGGAGATCAAAGTGTTGGGTCATTTTAGTAATCGAAATAGTATCTGGATCAAACAAGATCATGTCTGCCCAGGCTCCGGGTGTTAGCTGGCCACGATCAATGATCCCATAGACTTCTGCCGGGTCGTGTGTGACTTTTCGAATAGCCGTTGGTAAATCAAACAATTCTTTATCCCTAGCCCAATGTCCAAAAAGATGCATGGCATAGCCTGCATCACAAAGCATGGAATTATGTGCCCCAGCATCAGATAAACTGATTAAAGTACCATCGTTAGCTATTATCTCCGCAACTCCTGCTTCCTCCATGTTCAGCATATAAAATGTGTATTTGGTGGCAAAATCCTCTTCTAGTGCAAGGTCGAAAAATAACTCTAGCGGATCAACCCCTCGTTGAGATGCTATCTCAGCGATATTTCGGCCTTCTAGATCGGCGTTCTTCTTGTGTCCGGCTACCGCTACAACGACCCAGTCCCAACGACCTGTAAAGAGATGTGAGCTATCAAAAGTCCGTAAAGCCTCTCGAAATTTGTTCCGGAAGACAGGATCCGAAAAGATAGTCCGTAGCTCGTCGTGATCTTCCGTATCCGGCCACAATGAGTAAGTTTTCAAGGAATACGCGCTATCGAGATAAAAACTTAGGCTCAGTGGTTGGCACGATCCTTGAGTAAACACTGGAAGGCCGCGGCGACGGGCATCCTCCGCCTGGTTCATAATCTGTACAGCTCTTTTAGGCTGATGCGGATGGTAAAAGTGTGGCGCGTAACAACTCGGCTTGCCACTAATCTCACATATCTCCTCTACGAATGGGATCCCATGCTTTTCTCCGAACGTCGCCATGAAAACCCCGTGATCATATTCGGATAATACTTGAGCAAAAGCGCGAAACTCTTCGTCACTGGAAAGACGAGAAGCAATGGGCGTACCGCCCGCACCACGATGGTTCTCGTTACTTGAGGAACCAAGCCCTACCGCTCCCGCATCCATTGCATCACGAAATAAAGCCAACATCTGATCTAATTCGTTTTGGGTGGAGTTCCTGCGTGAGCCTTCGTCTCCCATTACAGCTGTTCGCATAACAGTATGGGACGCTAGAACCGCCACATTTGGATAGACCCCTTTTTCTTCTAATAACGACAAATATTCATCAAAACTCTCGTAATTGCTGTCCATACCAGCTTGCAGGGAAGCTAGGGACATTGCCTCCACCTCGGCAAGATTCGCAATAATACTGTCGCGGTGCTCAGCTGGAGCTGGAGCTACCCCAAAACCACAATTACCAATTACAACTGTTGTTACTCCAAGGGCAGGAGATGGCGACGCAGTCCGGTCCCAAGTTAGTTGGGCATCATAATGCGTATGAATATCTATTACTCCCGGTGCAAGCACATCGTTATTCGCATCAAAGGTTTCTCGAGCCGAACTCTCAATATTTCCTACTGCGGCCACTCGCCCATCCTTCACAGCAAGATCACCATTAACAAGAGCACTACCAAGCCCATCGGCTATGCGAGCATTCCGAATGATCAAGTCGTACACTTTTCAAGTCTCCAAGTCAGTTCGCGTTAGTAGATAGCTACTTACCATGCTAGACAAAAAGAATAATAGAAACGGACACAAACTCCAATTCCAATTATAGATAAAAAAACAGCTAAACTATCTGATGAA
>CAZEWK010000071.1:0-3079 GCA_964515905.1 uncultured Rhodospirillaceae bacterium
CTTCGATATCGGGATAGTCGTCTAGTGCGAACGGCTCGAATTCAAATTGGATCACGGCAACTGGGAGACAACTGGTTTCATGTTGATGGAATACATTCCCAGTTGAGAAACGAAATTATGAGCGGAATGTCAGCAGAAGAATACTATTCTCATCTTGAATGGTTGTATGGTTACAGAGCATCTTCTGTCGCTGTATAAAATCACATCTAGGTGTTAATTTATATACCCAAGGTCTCCCCATAGCTTGTAGTTTTCTCTAAAGGTTCTAAGGGAATCCCATACTCTCGAAAAATCGATATCGTTTGCTGCTTCTTCCGCAACCACTTCTTTCCAAGCGGTCTCAAAAGCAGCAAGTACTTCGGGGTTCCATCGATGGAGAACAACGCCCTTACTCTCTAGCTCCTGTAACGCCTTGAACTGTATGGCTTCACTCTCAGCCAGGGTTCGAGTGATCGATTCTTTGCAAATAGACTGAAGCAGTGCCTGTTGTCTTGGGGAGATACTGTTCCAGTCATCTAGGTTAATCATCAGTTCACCGAAAGTGGTGGGTTGATGCCATCCTGGGAAATAATAATGTTTGGCTACCTCATAAAAACCAAGGTCTAGATCAAGAGCGGGAAAGGAAAGTTCTGCTGCGTCAATCGTGCCTAATTCCAAGGCCGGAAAAATATCACCGGGAGCTATTAATTGAGTAGAAACTCCCAGTCTTTCCATCACCTTTGCGCCTAAACCAAAGAAACGCATCTTCAGGCCTTTTAATTCTCCGAGCGAAGTTATCTCATATCGAAACCAACCGGATCCTTCTGGCGCCGAGATTTGACAAGGCATAGAGTAAATATTGTGGCGGGCATAAATTTCCTGCATCAACTCAAGACCGCCGCCGTGATACATCCAGGCGAGGGATTCTCCAGCCCTTGCTCCGAAAGGGACTGCTGCAAAAAATTGTAGTGCCGGGATTTTTCCAGCCCAATACCCCGAGTTGGTCCATCCGGCATTAACTGCACCCGCCGATACAGCGTCAAAGATTTCCAGAGCAGGAACGAGAGCGCCAGGATCAAAGTATCGTAGTTCCATGTTCCCGTCGGACAGCGTTCGGACTCTCTCTTCAACATATTTTCCGCTCGTGCCGGCTACTATCAAGGTGCTCGCAAAGCTGCTTGCCATTTTCCACTGAACTGGCGCATCCTCCGTCTCTGCCGTTTGGGCCGTATCAGCAGGGGCATCATTACTGTTATCTGTTGCTAGAAAGAAAGTTCCAACCACAAGGCCGATAAACAGTCCTAGAACGCCGGTTATTGTTGATGATTTGTTCATTTCTTGACGCCTTTGCCAGAGTACATTGCATTAAATAAAAATGTCAGTGGTATTGTAGTCGCGGAGACCTTCACGAGCGGTTGCGCTCCACTGGTATGAATCCATATCATTTTTAAATGGTTGGTACACATAAGGGGTTTCTTGAGGAAACTTTTTGCTCCGCGCATTGATCGCATAACCAATAACACGGGAGCGCTTACGGATAAATTCTTCGTCATATATGATGGGTTCGTTGTCAAAATTTTTGGTTTCTACGTTTAGTACTGACGTCCGTTTGTGGAAACCGAAATTTACCGTGACTCTAGGCTCTGAGCTAGTGTTAGCAAAGGAGCCGTGGACTATTTGCCTGCTAGTCATAGCCACGTCGCCTGGTTGGCACAATAGGGGGACCGCACCTGGGATGCGATCCGCGTCCCCATCAACGCAAAGAGATTTAATGTCTACTTTCCCAAGTTTGTGGCTGCTCGGGATCACCCATAGTCCGTTGACCGCATTGCAGCCGTATAACTGAGCCATAAAATTAAACCCGTGGGTGTACTCATCAAGATCAGGCTTGTTCCAATGCGTTTGACCATCTTGATGCCAAGAAACGGAAGCGCCTAGGCCAGGCTCCTTTATGAACAGAGCTTCATTAAAGGGAACAAAATCCGCGCCGTTAATTTGTTCAGCTATAGCTAAAAGGTCTGGATGTCCGTAGACCCGAAGACAGGCGTCGGAGAATTGTAAACTTCCGACTATCAGGTAAACTATTTCTTCTGGAGCTTTTTCACTGGGGGTCGGTTCTGTCATATTAATCTGGTGGCGCCCATTTCCTAAAGTGGTGCCGCCAAACGGATCACTAAGTGGCTTCGCCCAATAAAGAGGTTGCGACTTGCAATTTGCGGTCAGGGCAGGTTTGCCGCTTGCATCAATATTTGAGTTTGCATCTTTTGGTAGGCGGGTCTGTATTTGCTTAAGGTCCGATTCGATGTCAGTTAGTTCTGCCTTATCTAACACGTTTTCAAAAATGTAGAATCCATGTTCCCGATAAGAGTCGACGATATCTTTTTCCAGAGCCCCATCGGATGTGAACCGTATTGGGCCTCTATTCCCAAGACTCAATGCTTGTTTTTCACCTTCCATGAGGTAGGTTTGCATTTTCGATTCATGGCTTCCGTAGTCGGCTGTAATATTGAGTTCTTGTCCATCCATGTTGCACCTGCTTGCTATTCTCCACCCAAACCAACCAATACTATAGGGTGTCACCTATCGGCCCACAATAGTGTCTGTCTTCCGGGATAAGTGCCAGTTTAGTTTAAGGGACGGCACAGTTTTTAAAGGGAACGAGCGCAATTTATCGCCCGGTCCCTTTGAAGTTTATGTTTTTATATATTTTAAAGTCTGGCTAGTTTCGCTGCCAATCACAGGAGCCCTGGGTGACTATCCTATTATCTGGAAGATATTCCACCGTGTATTCACAAGTCCCAGTTATTCCAGCGTATTTCCCGGTTCCGCCAATCAGGGTCTGGCTTCCTTTTCCGCCACCACCAACAGTGATGTCGCCAGCCTTTCTTTCCCCATGTATGAATCGCTGGTCTCCGTCTGAGTCAATCTGAATGCCATCTGCTATAAGGTCGATTCCTTCCGGGGATTTTTTAATGTAGATGAGAGAAACTTGGCTTTGGCTGGAGCCCTCCTTAAAAGGTCCGCCACTGCTTTTGATTATTGTCATCGATCCTTTGATCGATCCGGCGGTGATAGTTTGTTCGGCATGCTTCACCGTCGT
>CAZEWK010000072.1:0-71633 GCA_964515905.1 uncultured Rhodospirillaceae bacterium
CAGTATTTGTCTCTCGACTTTCTATCTGACTTGAACCCCTGATGCGGCCGGCGCTTACGGATGCCAGGCTTGGCTGCTGCTGAACACCTTGTTGCACTGCTCCAGAAGATGGGCTGTTGGGAATTGGAGACGAAATCCCCGGCTGCGCAACTCCACTTTTCACTAGTGTCTCCACCCCCCCTTTTCCCTCCGTGCCAATTCCAGTAGCAACCACTGAAACACGGACATGTCCTTCGAGTTCATCATCAAATGTGGAACCAAAAATGATATTCGCATCCTCATCAACCTGCTCCCTGATATGATTACATGCTTCATCAACCTCATATAACGTCATATCGGGACCACCAGTGATATTAATTAAGACTCCTCGAGCGCCTAGTAAAGAAACATCATCAAGCAATGGATTATTGATGGCACTTTCGGCGGCATCTAAAGCTCTGCGTTCTCCTTCTGCTTCCCCCGTACCCATCATTGCTTTTCCCATCTCATTCATGACAGAACGCACATCTGCAAAATCAAGATTAATAAGCCCCGGCATGACCATAAGGTCGGTGCCGCCCCGAACACCCGAGTAAAGGACGTCATCAGCCATTTTGAATGCGTCAGCAAAGGTTGTGTTTTCGTTCGCTATCCGAAAAAGATTCTGGTTCGGGATCATTATCAAAGTGTCAACACACTCCTGAAGTTCCGTAATACCGGTTTCTGCTAATCTCATACGTTTAGCACCTTCAAATTGAAACGGCTTTGTAACTACGCCGACCGTAAGTATCCCCTGTTCCCGAGCGAGACGGGCAATAACGGGAGCTGCCCCAGTGCCAGTTCCTCCTCCCATTCCGGCCGTGATAAATAGCATATTCGCGTTATCCAAGTGATCACATATTGTATCGGTTACTTCCTCAGCAGCGGCGCGACCAACGTCGGGTCTCATACCTGCCCCTAAACCCTGGGTGATCGCCGTACCTAACTGTATTTGGCGTTCAGTAAGTGAATTAGATAATGCTTGTGCATCAGTATTTGCTACCACAAAATCAACACCCTCAAGGTGAGCGGTGATCATGTTATTAACTGCGTTGCAGCCCGCACCGCCGACACCAATAACTGTCAATCTCGGTTTCAGTTCATGAGTTACCGGAACGCTTAAATTGATGGTCATCCTACTCTCCAAACACTGGTTGTTTCACTGCGCCCCCTTCCAGCCCAGAAACAAAGTCAGGGGCGTTACTCTGCTATTTCACCCACGCGATCGGCCTTTAGCGGCAGATCATCGAAAACGACAATCTGCGAAGGCAAAACGGGCTTCAAACTAGGAAAATATTTTCCACTTAATTGGGCAAGCCATTGCGGTCTATTTAGGTATGCCCACTCAGCTTCAAGTACATGGATTGCATCCTGTTCCACCCAAATGGCATTACGAATAGATGCTAAATCTTGTTTCAGAGATTGGATACGATATTTGATTTGATACAAACCGAGACTGGCCAAGGCGAACATTATAACTACTACTACTGTTGTCGGCCTAGTCATACTAATCCCGGAACGGAGCCCGGCTCCATCATTCTTTTCTCTGCCACCCTCAGTTGAGCGGAACGAGCACGTGGATTAGAGTTAAGTTCTGCTCTCCCTGGCCTGATGGGCCGCTTGGTCAATAAACGCAATGACTTCCTGTCCTCTGTACTAAGCGACGGGCGGTGACGACTTGGGTTACTCATCCCCCCAGAACGCTCTCGAAAAAATGTCTTAACGATTCTATCCTCAAGTGAATGAAACGATACCACCACTAAACGACCTTTCGCCGTTAACATGGCTTCAGCAGCCTCAAGCCCCATCATGAGTTCTTCTAGCTCGTTGTTAATATGAACCCTTATTGCCTGAAAGGTTCGTGTTGCCGGGTCTAGTCCATCAATTGATTTTTTAACAACTCGTCGAATAATTGATGCCAATTGTAGTGTGCGTAAAATGGGCCTCTCTTTTCTGGCAGACACAATTGCTTTAGCAACGGACACGGCTCGCCGTTCCTCTCCATAAGTACGGACAACGTGAGCAATTTCCTGCTCGCTAGCGCTGTTGACAAATAGTGTTGCGTCGGGACCTTTGCACTCCATACGCATATCCAGCGGCCCATCCTTGTTGAACGAAAAACCTCTGGACGCATCATCAATCTGCGGTGAAGATACACCAAGATCTAATACGATCCCTCCGTCTACCGCGGTGATCCCTCGTGCATTTAGATGATGTTGCATCGTTCCGAAGGTTCCGTTTATAAAATCAAATCGCGACTTGTGGATTTTTTTTATTTCTGCTGCCATGGAAATCGCTGTTGGATCGCGGTCTATGCCAAAAACATGGCAATCAGCCGATGACAACAAAGCCCTGCTGTACCCACCACGTCCAAACGTGGCATCGACAAAGAGGGCCCCGTCCTTGGGTTCCAACATAGAGATCACTTCGTCTAACAAAACCGGCACGTGACCATCATGATGGGAGGGAGTCATGTTGGTCACGTGCCGTTCTCCATGGGGTCCAATGAAGGTAGCCCCTGGGGGCGCTGACGCAGCGCCAATCGGTCAGCAAGAGCACGTTCCCTGGCATGTTTCTGGAATTGATTATGCTCTGATGGTTTC
The DNA here is from genome assembly GCA_964515905.1 of uncultured Rhodospirillaceae bacterium. GTDB lineage: Bacteria > Pseudomonadota > Alphaproteobacteria > UBA7887 > UBA7887. The sequence goes on from CAZEWK010000072.1 coordinate 2,622, forward strand.
CAGATTTGGAACGTTTTGCCTTTGCCGACAAAGGCCGATTGATTCTCAATTTCAGCGTGCTGTCGAAGCGATTCAGGCAGTATTATGCGGCCATCGCTATCTATGCTAAGTTTGTGGGTAGATGAAAAAATAAGATCGGATAAGTTGTCTTGTTCGTCTGAGAAATCCGAACCATCGACTTTCTCACTTAACGATTCCATATCGGCCGCTTTCCGACACTCTATTCCGAGGTGCACAAAAGACGGGAACGCGAAAAAGCCGGCCGGGTCCCCAAGCAGTGTACGAAATTCTGCCGGGACAGATACCCTGCCCTTTCGGTCAACCTTGTTGACGTGAGTGCCAACAAAGATAGTCACGCGCCTCCCCCAATCGGCACTGCATCATCGGTTTTTACAAATATTCCCGGCCCATATTTAATAGATGATGCGGAATAAGTTACGGGATAATCTGGGATATCATGGAGTTTTATGGGTGTCAATGGTGTAGGACAGTAAAAAGCCAATGATAAAGTTAATAATTGCTGCTGATTTAGTTCCACTTTTTAAGCAAAACCAGCCTATTACTTTCCATTTAGTGGCAATATGAGGCAATAACACGCACGGTTTTGTTACCGATACATGTTCTCTATTTGTTCTTAGGGAATAGACTATCCACTAATTTCTTGAATAACTATTTTCAGGGTTTATGGGGCTAATCACAATACTTTTTCAATCCCTAAAAAGGGCGCTAGATGACCTGTAAGCCGGGTTCTGTCACCGCGCCAAGGCGGTGGACGACTATTCATCTAGGATACCCGTTGCCGAGCATCTCGAGCGACCTACCCGAGCAGCAGTGCCGGAAACCAAACCTGAGCACGCACTAGTGGCTCACGCTGCCCCTACTTGGTCTTGCTCCTGGTGGGGTTTACCAAGCCACCACCGTTGCCGGCGATGCGGTGCGCTCTTACCGCACCCTTTCACCCTTACCGGTAGAAGTGACTTATATACCGGCGGTCTACTCTCTGCTGCACTTTCCCTGGGGTCACCCCCGCCGGGCGTTACCCGGCACCATGTTTCCGTGGAGCCCGGACTTTCCTCCCCTATTTAACAAAATAGCGGCAGCCATCCGGTCATCTAACGCACCACCATAATCGGTATCTTATGACAATGACGTCAAGCTAATAATTGCCTAGAATTTGAACTAAAATCTCTTTTCAATGCACATTACCGAATGAAAATTCTAACTTAAGATTGGGACCTCGATTGCAGGTACTCTTTCTTTTCTTCAAGTTCGAGCCAACGTTCTTCACTAGCAGTTAATAATTCACGAGTCTGCGCAAGCTCACTGGTAGTATTTCTGAAGGCGTTAGGATCTTTAAAATAATACTGACTATCAGCTAGTTGAAGCTCAAGGGTGGACAACTTCTGACTCAACACACTAATTTTCTGAGTTAACGATTCAAGCTCACGCTGATCTTTATATCCAAGTTGGGTACGAATCGAATTTTTATTTGGACTTTTACGTTTCTGTTTCTTTGCATTAACTTTATCACTGGCTGTTCTTGAACCAAGATAATCTGTATAACCACCAATGTATTCTTCAGTGACACCAGAACCACCCATAACAATGGTACTAGTGGCAACCCGATCAATGAAGTCGCGATCATGGCTAATTAAAACAACTGTGCCAGAGTACTCGCCGATCGCCTCCTGAAGCACATCAAGTGTCTCTACATCTAGATCGTTAGTCGGTTCATCAAGTGCGAGAAGGTTTGAGGGCCTTGCGAACAATAATGCAAGCATCAAGCGATTCCTTTCCCCGCCGGATAAGGTTCCCACCAGACTATGTATTTTTCGGTTATCAAATAAAAATTTCTGTAAATACCCGGTTACATTTTGATCTCTTCCGCCAACGTTTAACCTGTCTCCGCCATTTGGACACATCGTGCGCAACAGTGTCTGGTCATAGTTCAAACTTTTTCGCTGTTGATCAAAATAAACCGGTTTAACACCTGATCCTAACTCCACTGTACCTGTATCCGGCACTAGATCACCGAGAAGAACACGCAGCAAGCTGGTTTTCCCAGTGCCATTTGGTCCTATAAGGGCAATCCTATCACCACGCATCACTCTTGTTGACAGATCTTTGAAAAGAATCTTTCCGTTGAATTGCTTCGAAATTTTTTTAGCCTCTATGACCAGGTTTCCACCTCTAGCCGCTACAGCAATTTTGATATCTGAACCTCTGTCGATAATTCCATCTTTGTTCAGCTTTTCCCGTCGCAAAACTTGCAAATTACGTAATCGCCTCTGATTCCGTTTCCGACGCGCCGTTACCCCACGGAGCAGCCAACGCTCTTCAGAGCGGAGTTTTTGATTTTTTTGCCTGATCAACTCCCTATGTGATTCTTCTATTTTTTCCGACCAAGAATCAAAATAATCAAATCCTGAATCCAGAAGAAGTAAAGTACGGTTATTTAACCACCCAACCTTTCGGGAAACTGTATTGAGGAACGCTCGATCATGACTCACAAACACTACTGCACCCGCAAACTTATTTATGTAGAACTCTAACCATTCGATCATCGAAACATCTAAGTGATTGGTTGGCTCATCCAGTAAAAGCAAATCAGGTTCCGATACAAGAGCTCGCGCAAGCCCCGCCCGACGCAACTCTCCACCGGATAATTTATCAAGAGGAACACCGGCAGTAAGCCGTAATTGGTCAAGTATTGCCTCCGTTTTATGAGTTTGATTATCCCTACTAGCGCGCCCCTCCGCGACATAATCAAAGACGCTTTGAGTTTTTCTAGGGACATTTATATTCTGCTCTAACAACGAAATACATAGATTGGGTTGGCAAATTCGGGAACCGACGTCCAACTCCACATCGCCCGCGATCATTCTCAGAAGCGTCGACTTTCCACTTCCATTTCGTCCAATGATGCAAAGCCGCTCCTTTTCATGGATATGAAGCTCAACGTCTTGAAACAAAGAGGTTTTAGCAATGCTAAACGAAACCGATTGTAAACTAAGTAGTGGCATAACTTGGCTATTTGGCTTTTTACTCTATAAAACAAAATCTCGTTATGAGTTTAGTTTAACTGACGATCAGTCACCCAGACAGTTAATTATAGTCGTCGAACTAGTTTAATCTGCGTTCCATACATATCTCGTCATAAGCCGCATTTATACAGGCCAATTTATCATTCGCCTGTTCCACAAACTCCACCGGCATTCCTTCTGCAATCAGCTTATCAGGATGATGTTTGAGCACCAGTTCTCTGTGACGAGCTTTTAATTCCTTGTCTGGCATATCCCTCGAAACCCCTAATATACTATATGGATCCGAAAGAGGCTTTTGAGAGTGTATAGAATGTATCCGATCAAAATTACTCTGATTCAGACCAAGAATTTTTGCCACTGCTTGAAGATACTTTAACTCAGCTGCATGAATTACGTTATCCGATTTCGCGACATAAAATAGAGCGTTCAGGAGCTCCTCCAGTACAGGAGGATTATTTTTAAACATTTGTGCGACTTGATAGGCATAAGGTTCAAACCCTTCCGAGCTTTCCTTCGCCTCATCAAAGATCTTACCGACATCTTTTATTTCATGTTCGGGTATGTGGAAAACTTTTTTGAAGGCCTCTATTTCATTCCTGGTCACAGTTCCGTCCGCTTTAGCAAGCTTTGCCGCCAGCACAACAACAGAGACAGCAAATGAAATTTGGCGGTAGTCATTTTGCTGGGTTCCGGAACGGAAGCCCTCATCTATTCTTTCTGCCGCCACCGCATCTGCACGGAAGCGTCCAATGTAATGACCAGTAGCAGCCCCTACAAGAGCGCCAAGCGGGCCGCCAAACGCAAACCCAATGGAAGCTCCCAATATTTTACCCCAGATACTCATATGGCCCCATAAAATGATATATATCGTAAAAATAATTCACGATTTAGCGGTACTAGCACAAGATCTCTCCAAATCGTTTCTTGAAAACTGGCCAAGCATCAGGATTGATAAGGCGTGGTGGCCTTTCACACCTAAAAATCGTCTCCCACTGCTCGGCGGCCCAGATTCCAGCGTTCTGGCGTGCTTCTTTGGTAATGCCCCCGGTATGCATAGTAAGGACGACATTATCTAATTCCAGCAGGGGGTGGTTGGTTGCTGGCGGCTCGTCCTCCCAAACATCTACACCGGCACCTTTAATTGACCCACATTTTAGCGCTTGTACAAGGGCCTGCTCGTCATGGATCCCGCCTCGCGCAGTCGTCACGAAGTACGCGGTGGACTTCATTTGACCCAGAGCTGCTGAATCAATCATACCCCTAGTTTCCCCCGTTAACGGACAATTGACTGTTACAAAGTCAGATAATTTTAATAACTCCGAGAGGCTCGCTTCCGTAGCGCCCCGCGCTATAATTTGGTCCCTAGTTAGGTACGGATCATAAGCCAGCACTTTTACATCAAACAGGCTAACGCATAGCTCGCATAGCCTAGTCCCAATTTTTCCTAATCCAATTACACCAACAGTTTTACCAAAAAGATCGTTCCCAATAAAATCGTTCCTATGCCACAAACGATCCCGCCGTAATGCCCGATCTGTCTCGACTATACGTTTCGACAAACAAAGGAACATTGCCAAGACATGTTCGGCTACTGCCTCTTTATTTGCTCCAGACTGATTCACAACGATAACTCCCGCCTCAGTACAAGCATCAACGTCGACTGTATCGTAGCCAGCACCATCAGCCGAAACAGCAAGCAGGTCTGGAGAATGATCTAAGAACTCTTTACTGACGTGATATTTTTTTGGAAGTTCCTGCCGGGCTGAAGATATTTGATATCCGTGCATATTTCGAAGAATGGGCCAGTTTTCTTTATCTGGAGCATCCCAATCCAACCGTTTTACGTTTACTCGCTGGTTCGCCCTAATAAGTTTTTGACCTTCCTGATGCGGCCAACGATTGAAAAATATAACCTGTGGGATTTTCGTAGCACTCATTGATTCCTCTTAAAAGCAGTATACGATAGTTAAAGCAAACCATGTTCGAGTGTATTTATTACCGCAAGATAGTCGGATTAGCACTAACTGAAAGATCATTGGTACAAATCTTTAAGGGAGCTAGGGAAGGCAGATAAGAAATGCAGAATGCCATAACGTATTGACTACTGGAGGTGTCATGCCTGTACGAAGAATCGCGAAAATGGGGAACCCCGCCCTACAGAAGCTTGCGGAACCCATCAAAAATCCAAAGGCGCCAGAAATTCAAAACCTTGCAAAAGACATGCAAGAGACTTTGGAAGATATAGGCGCCAGCGGTCTTGCCGCACCGCAAATCATGGTAAATTTAAGAATGGTAGTATATCGAATGATACCCGCTCGCATACCCCACGGGTCAGGAATTGATCCTGTTCCTTGGACTGTCATGATAAATCCCGAAATTACACCTCAGCCCGATGACAAAATTGATGTTTGGGAACGTTGTCTTTCGATCCCTGGTCTCCATGGAAAAGTACCTAGATGGCCAAAAATTTCTATTCGCTTTCAAAAGCTAACTGGCGAATGGATCTCACATACAGCTCATTCTAGTTGGGCTGCTTTATTACAGCACGAATGCGATCATCTGGATGGTGTTCTATATCCAACACGGATGACAGATTTGTCATTCCTATCCTACAATGACGAACCGGGCCCGTTAACAAAAGACATGTTGAGTAACGACGCAGTCGACCCTCTGTTTATAGATTTGGTTCAGAAATGGCCAGGGCGGCAACGTTGGTTTCCTGAATGAAGTACCTTGCAAATTAAAATATTTCTGAATGGCTAACGTCGATCCAAGCACTCCAATAATACCCGAGAAGTTGCTAAATCTTTTTCAAAACGGCTGGTGTCCTCGTCTGGATTTGCCAAGTTAATTGCTTTCTCATTCTCACTGATACGCTCTTCAACCGTCGTGCGCTCAATTTCATCGAGCTTTATTGCTTCTTCTGTTAGGACCGTGCAAGCCTCCTGTGAAACCTCTGATACCCCCCCTGCAACAAAAATCTGATCAGAAATCACATCGTCATTATATATGTCAATTAAACCTGGCCGAAGGAGGGACGCAAAAAGAGCGTGGCCTGGCAGAACACCGAAATCGCCATCCTCTCCAGGGATCACTACCATTTCTACTTCCTGAGATATCAACAATTCTTCAGGTGAAACCAACTCGAAACGGATTTTGTCAGCCATTGTTTATTATGCTGCTTCAGCAGCCATCTTCATGGCTTTTTCTCGAGCTTCATCCAAAGTACCTACCATGTAAAAACTTGCCTCAGGCATATCATCACACTCGCCATCGCAAATTTTTTGGAATCCATCGATGGTATCGTCTAAGCCTACCAGCACACCGGGGCTTCCAGTGAATACCTCTGCAACATGAAATGGTTGGGACAAGAATCTCTGAATCTTTCGGGCACGTGCCACAGTGAGTTTGTCTTCTTCCGACAACTCGTCCATGCCCAAAATAGCGATTATGTCCTGCAGTGATTTATAGGTTTGAAGAATCTCTTGCACTCGTCGTGCAACAGCATAATGCTCCTCTCCTATGACACGCGGATCCATCATTCGTGAAGTACTATCCAATGGATCAACTGCTGGATAGATGCCTAACTCCGCTATTTGCCGACTTAGCACAGTCGTGGCATCTAAATGACTAAAAGAAGTAGCTGGCGCAGGGTCCGTTAGATCATCCGCTGGTACATATATAGCCTGGACCGAGGTAATAGAGCCTTTTTTCGTTGTTGTGATTCTCTCCTGCAAATTCCCCATGTCTGTTGCCAGGGTAGGTTGGTACCCAACTGCACTCGGGATACGACCCAGCAAGACAGAAACCTCTGAACCCGCTTGTGTAAAACGAAATATATTATCAATAAATAACAATACATCTTGACCTTCTTCGTCTCTAAAATGTTCTGCTACGGTGAGCCCAGTAAGTCCGACTCGCGCTCGGGCACCGGGTGGCTCATTCATCTGCCCATACACCAACGCCGCTTTAGATTCCTCGTTCCCATCGGTTTTAATAACACCTGATTCTATCATTTCATGGTATAAGTCGTTGCCCTCACGAGTTCGTTCGCCAACTCCGGCAAAAACGGAAAATCCTCCGTGAGCCTTGGCAATGTTATTGATAAGCTCCATTATAATCACTGTTTTACCAACGCCAGCACCTCCAAATAAGCCTATCTTCCCACCTTTCGCATATGGAGTTAGTAAATCAATCACCTTGATGCCAGTCTCCAGTATCTCGGCCTCTGTAGATTGGTCCACAAACTCCGGTGCTGGAGCATGAATAGGCCGGCGCAAATCCGTATCAATCGGCCCACGATCATCAATAGGCTCACCGATTACGTTAATAATCCGTCCCAGCGTTGCTCTACCTACCGGAATAGATATTGGTTGCCCCGTATCTTGGACTTCCCCGCCTCGAACCAGACCCTCTGTTGAGTCCATGGCAATGGTACGTACCGTGGCCTCACCCAAATGCTGCGCAACCTCCAATATCAGCCTTTCGCCCTGGTTTTCACACTCCAGCGCATTAAGGATCTGCGGGAGATGACTATCAAATTGGACGTCGACGACTGCACCCATTACCTGTGTAATACGACCAACTGCTTTCTCCATTGTTGCTACTCCGTGTTCCACATCGCTATAGTGCCTCGGCACCGGACACTATTTCTATCAACTCTTTAGTAATCATAGCCTGCCGAGTCCGATTATAAGTTAAAGTAAGTTTATCAATCATATCACCGGCGTTTCTTGTCGCATTATCCATTGCCATCATGCGAGCACCTTGCTCGCTAGCGCCATTTTCCAACAATGCATGAAACACCTGAATACTAATATTCTGCGGCAGCAGGCTTGAAAGTATAGCATCTTCATCAGGCTCAAACTCGTAAATACTACCATCGAGATCTAACTCGCTACTAGAGTCAGCCTTAAAAGGAATTAACTGCTGAAAAGTCACAATCTGTGTCATAGCAGTTTTGAACTCATTGTAAATAATAGTACAAACATCGAATTCGTTGTTCTCAAATAATTCTATGAGTTTCTGAGCAATTGATGCTGCATCAGAATAACGCGGACCAGTCGATCCTGGGCCATCCCGAGTACCAAGAAATTGGTCGCCATATTCACGTCTCAATTGATCACCACCCTTGCGACCAATGATAAACAACTTAGCTACTTTGTTCTCACTTTCTAAAAGTGCAACCCGAGCTCGTACTGCCCTGACAATTGAGGCATTAAAGCCTCCACATAGCCCACGATCCGAAGTTGCAACAACTAGCAAATGCGTCTCGTCAGATTGTTTCCCCCGTAGTAGGGGCGGCGCACTATCAATATCTCTTGATGCAAGCGCCAACGAATTTACCATTCCTTGCATTCTCTCTGCGTACGGCCGCGCTGCTTCCGCCTGCTCTTGGGCACGCCGAAGTTTTGAAGCCGCAACCATCTTCATTGCGCTGGTTATCTTCTGCGTTGCCTTGACGCTATTAATACGGACGCGAAGGTATTTCAGACTCGGCATCTCAATTAAGACAATCTAAGCATAGTAGTTGTTAAGCGAAGCTCTTTACAAAGCTATCTATTGCTGACTTCAGTTCTTCCTCAGTGTCATTCGTAATTTCCCCGTCGGTCCGAATAGTTGATAATAAGTCAGTGTGACTTGCGCGCAGTTCATTCAGAAGGCCTTCCTCGAAACGCCCTACTTGCCCTACCGAGAGGGTATCAAGATAACCCCGAACACCGGCGAAAACGATTACTACTTGCTCTTCTACTGGCAGAGGCGAGTACTGACCTTGCTTTAAAAGTTCAGTAAGTCTCTCTCCCCGAGCCAACAATCGCTGAGTAGCCGCATCCAAGTCCGATGCGAACTGTGCAAATGCGGCCATTTCTCTGTACTGTGCCAGCTCTAGCTTGATGGATCCAGCTACTTGCTTCATTGCCTTTACTTGTGCCGCTGACCCAACGCGGCTCACGGAAAGTCCAACGTTTATTGCAGGGCGAATTCCTTGGTAGAATAGCTCAGTTTCGAGAAAAATTTGACCATCCGTAATTGATATAACATTGGTGGGTATATAGGCAGATACGTCACCTGCCTGTGTTTCTATAACAGGAAGGGCTGTCAAAGATCCACCGCCGAGGTCATCATTCATTTTAGCAGCACGCTCTAACAGACGCGAATGCAGGTAAAAGACATCCCCTGGGTACGCTTCACGTCCCGGTGGCCGACGTAACAAAAGGGACATTTGGCGATAGGCAACTGCCTGCTTGGACAAGTCATCGTATATGATCAAGGCATGCATTCCGTTATCTCGGAAGTACTCGCCCATCGCACACCCCCCATAGGGGGCCAAGAATTGCAAAGGGGCCGGTTCGGAAGCAGATGCAGAAACCACGATGGTATAGTCCAGTGCACCATTTTCTTCGAGAGTTTTTACAATTTGCGCAACTGTGGATCGTTTCTGACCAACGGCTACGTAAACGCAATACAGCTTTTTTGACTCGTCATTCGTTTGATTCACTGTTTTCTGGTTAATGATAGTGTCAACAGCCAAGGCAGTCTTTCCCGTCTGCCGATCACCAATAATGAGCTCCCTCTGACCACGACCAATCGGCACAAGACTATCTATAGCTTTTAAACCCGTCTGCATGGGTTCATTAACCGATTGGCGGGGGATAATCCCGGGCGCTTTTACCTCGATCCGTCGTCTTTCTGTGCCTTCAATTGGGCCTTTCCCATCAATAGGTTCGCCCAGCGCGTCAACCACTCTACCCAGCATACTTTTACCGACGGGGACATCGACGATAGAGCCAGTGCGTTTAACTAAATCACCTTCTTTTATATTTCGGTCGTCCCCAAAAATGACTATGCCGACGTTGTCCGCTTCCAAATTCAGGGCCATACCTTTAATAGCTCCAGGAAACTCCACCATTTCTCCTGACTGCACATTATCCAAGCCATATACGCGTGCAATACCATCTCCAACAGACAGGACTTGGCCCACCTCAGCCACTTCTGCGTCTGTCCCAAAACCGTCTATTTGTTGTTTTAGTATTTCTGATATCTCAGCGGCGCGGATCTCCATCATCCGATCCCTTTCATTACGAGCTTCATACGCTCAAGTTTACTACTTAGAGAATTATCTATCATGCGTGACCCTACTTTCACGACTAAGCCTCCCAATAAGGATGGATCGATCCTGCTCGTCACAACGACTTTTTTCCCCATTGAATGCTCTAAATGCCTTGTAAGCTCAGTTAACTGGTCGTGACTAAGAGGGCTCGCACTGGCCACCTCTGCCGAAGCTTCACCCCTATCTTTGGCACTTAGTTGAACATAGGATTGAATAATTTGAACCATCACAGACAAGCGTCTATTTAGCGCTAGCACTCCAATGAATTTCCGTGTCAACGGACCAAGTTCCATTTTGCAAGCTATAGCGTCCATCGCTTTTGTATGTTGTTCCCTCGCAACACCCGGACTATCAATTACCCTCCTCAAATCGACGCTATTTTCAAGGACAGAACCCAGGATCGCCAGATCCCCCTCAGTGCTATCAACCTCGCCTTTTTCTTTAGCAAGCTCAAACAGTGCCGTCGCATATCGACCTGCGAGCCCAGAAACACCGATTGCTTCGTCAGCCACGCGTAAATCCTGCCTTTACTCCAATGAAAGCCACTAACTCACTACGTTTAATAGGAAAACAGGGCCACTAATTTTCACATCAGATGACCCAACCTTCTATGATCGGGTTACGTAACATAGTCCTTTTAGCGTTGCAATACGGGTTAACTATTATGACCAACCGTCAACAACGGTTGGAGGTGAAATTTCACATAAAGCTGTAAGGATCTACGTCAACGCGAATGCTAACATTGTTTGGCCGAGATACTGTCGTTAACCAGGTACGGACGATATTCTGTAACGTTTTACGGCGCGGCGCTTTAATCAATAGACGAAACCGAAATTTTCCACGTTGCTGGTATATTGGCGCGGGAGCAGGACCCAACACTTCTAAATCATCATCATGAGGAGCCAGACGCGCAATATCAGCAGCAACCTTTTGGGCAACCACTTCATTGTTCGACGACACAATGAATGCTACTAGACGAGAAAATGGGGGCATTCGTGTTGCATCTCGAGCAGCCAGTTCTGCCGAGAAAAACCCATCGCGGTCTCCCTTACACAAGGCCTGCATCACCGGATGCTTTGACATGTAGGTCTGCAGTAATACTCTGCCAGGTCGATTAGCCCTTCCAGCCCTTCCAGAAACTTGCGATAAGAGCTGAAGATTTCGTTCTCCAGCACGTAAATCACCACCCGATAAACCCAAATCTGCGTCTACTACGCCAACAAGTGTAAGTTTCGGAAAGTGGTATCCCTTTGTTACTATCTGCGTCCCTATCAGTACGTCAATTCTCCCTTCTAACATTTCTTTGACTAACTTCTCCACAGTTCTAACACTCGACATAGTGTCGCTAGTCATAACCTTAAATGTAACATCCGGCATAATTTGGGAGAGCTCTTCAGCAACGCGCTCAACTCCAGGTCCGCAAGCAACTATTGTGCCTTCCATTTTACATTCTGGACAAAATTCGGAGAGGCATTCTTCATGACCACAATGGTGACAACGCATAACCTGTCCCAACCGGTGCTCTACCAACCAAGACGTACAATTGGGACAAGTCAAACGAAATCCACACTGTCGACAAAGTGAAAGAGGGGCATAACCTCTGCGATTAAGAAACAGCATTGCTTGTTCCTTTTTCCCTACAACAGATCGAAGGGAGTCTATTAATAACGGAGACAACCAACACCCTCGAGGTGGTGGCTGCAACCGCAGATCAACTATTTCTACTGCCGGAAGCTCTGCTTGGCCATGCCGGGTGGGAAGATTGAGCCTGATGTACCGCCCTTTATTTGCGTTATTATGACTTTCCAGTGAGGGTGTTGCAGAAGCAAGGATTACTGGAGATCGTGTTAATCGGCCCCGAACTACTGCTACGTCCCGTGCATTGTAAACCACACCATCTTCTTGTTTATACGAGGAGTCGTGTTCTTCATCGACCACGATTAGTCCCAATCTCGAAAATGGTAAAAATAATGCGGACCGAGCACCAACTATTAGAGGTATACTTCCAACAGATACTCCACGCCAAGTTTCCCTGCGTTTTGTCAAACCTAACTCGGAGTGCCAAATGGCTGGTCTTACTCCAAAACGCAATTTGAAGTGCTCTAACCACGGAGCACTTAATGCTATCTCCGGCAGGAGAACTAGAACCTGGCGACCAAGCCTCAAGGTCTCAGCTATTGCCTCAAAGTATACCTCAGTCTTTCCAGAACCTGTTACTCCATCTAGTAAATATACGAAAAACCGGTCCCGATGCACGGCAGCAATAAGTTCGTCTCCCGCCCTCCTTTGCGATTCTGACAAACACGGAGGAGAATAGTGTGGCCTGTCTATCCCATTTTGTAAAAAGGAATCGGCAGGCGACATACCCAAATGACCCGCCTTTACCAAGCCCCTCAGAACCGCTGATGTCACCCCAGCCACTTCTGTCAACTCTGCAGCAAAACGAGGTCTTCCATCTGACAAAATGTCCAAAACTCTGATACGCTGCGGGGTCATTCTTTTAGGTTGCGAACCCACGCTGTAGTACACATTCCGTGCTTTCGGTGGATCAAAGGCACTTGGAATGCTCATCGCCATTCTTAAAACCGCACCTACAGGTGCAACATAGTAATGGGCGACCCAATCAACTAGGTCACGCAGTTCCACCGGCATTGGAGGCAGTGGCAACCGCTCAATAATAGGCCGCAGACGATTTTGGGATACCTGCTCGGAACCTTTGTCCCAAACGACACCTAAAACTGACCTAGGCCCAAGAGGAACGCGGACATACTGACCCAATTCAATGTCCAAACCTTTCGGCACAAAATAATCAAAGGCTCGAAGCGGCAATACCGGTAATAAAACAGATACGCTGTGTCCAGGAATACCATTTTGCGGGGTGGCGGGTAAGGGCCCCATACGTTAAGCTCTCTTTTAAACTATTATTAATAACTAGTAGCAAACGGGCGACGGCCACACTATGAAGTTCTTTATTGATACTGCCAATATTAAGGAAATACGTGAACTAGCCTCTACGGGCCTTTTAGACGGCGTCACCACTAACCCCTCTCTTATAGCAAAAAGTGGACGACCGTTTTTTGAGGTTCTAGATGAAATTTGCGATGTAGTCCCGGGCCCTGTCAGCGCCGAAGTAACAGCAACTGAAGCAGAAGGCATGATCTCAGAGGGCCTTGAGTTGGCCAAAATTGCCAAGAATGTCACTATAAAAGTACCTCTTACATGGGATGGTCTCCAGGCATGTCGGACATTACGAGCTAAAAACATCATGGTAAATATCACTCTGTGCTTTTCACCAGCACAGGCCATTCTCGCAGCTAAAGCAGGAGCCAACTTTATTTCCCCTTTCATTGGACGGCTGGACGACATTGCCCAGGATGGCATGCAATTGATCCGGGACATTGTATCAATATACCGTCAATTCCCCTCGACTATTCAGACAGAAATTTTGGTGGCTTCCGTTCGAAGTCCTCTACACGTAGTTGAGGCAGCCAAAATCGGTGCTGACATAGTGACCCTACCTCCCAAAGTGCTACGGCAAATGATAAAACATCCACTTACCGACATCGGGCTTCAGTCTTTCCTCGAGGATTGGAAAAAAACAGGACAAAAAATACTTTAGTCCGAACTTTTGGGCCCCCAAATCGATTAGTCCGATCTAAATGCCGGATCCAAAAGATTTATTATGTATACAAATGTGGCAAATCCGCAACACAATGACAGCCTCTCATGTTAGCTGCATTCCTAAAATGAAAGCAAATCCCTCGACGCGCAATACTGCACCCAACCAGGTCAGCATTCGCATCATTAAATGAGTCAAACGATATTAGGTTGGCTCGGATGCAGCTGCGTCAGTGCTATCTTCACTGTTACCAGGATCGTTGGACCCACTTGCCGGAACATTTGCAGGTGGGCCATCGTTAGGTTGAGTATCCCGGTCTCGGTCTCGGTCTCGGTCTCGGTTGCCGCGGGAGCGGCCACCATTCGGAGCATCCGGCGTCTGCAAAAGCATTACCCGGTAATAATGTTCAGCATGTTGCAAATAGCTCTCTGCCGAAATAGGGTCGCCAGTCGATACTGCGTCACGGGCAAGCGATTGATATTTTTCAAACAATTGTGTTGCATTGCCACGAATTTTTACGTCAGGCCCATTACTCTCGATTGAATGGTTTGAACCAAAAGAACCTCGACGCCCATTTGAGCGGCCGCGATGTCGTTTTGAATTGTGATTTTGTTTCATCACCTCATCACACAATAATTTCGTAATTAATCATGCCACTTAGACAGGCCGCCACCGGAGCGGCTAACACCATGCCTTTTCGGCAACTCCTGCTAGGGAAGCTCGATGGCTACCAACATTAGTCGGCCATCAATTGGTAATATACCACTTAACAAGTTAGCGGCTACGAGCGACCTTTCCAAGTACTTTCTTAATTCAATTTTTTTAGTTGATCTTATTCGCAAAAATTAAACAACGTAGGATACCTCCTAAATCTTTCCGCTGTGTTTCTAAAACCAAACCGTGTCCCTCAAATATCTTTCTCACGCCGTCTGACTGTCCTTTGCCTACCTCAATGCAAATTTTGCCCTTCGGAAAAAGCTGACGACCTAACTGTGGTGCGATTTCGCGATAGGTGGCCAGACCATCACTGCCCCCGTCAAGAGCAGAATGAGGCTCGTAAAGCGATACGTCCGGCATTAAATGGGCGATATCACAAGCCCTAATATAAGGAGGGTTGCATAGGATTAGATCAAAACCTCCCTTCAACGCAGATGTCCAATGTCCAACCATAAAGTGGGCCCTGTTTTCGAGTTTTAGCCTTAAAGCATTGGCCTTAGCACAGACGACAGCCCCGTGGCTTAAATCTACACCAACTCCGATAGCACGAGGATTTTCATGCAACGTGGACAGTAATAAACAGCCACTGCCTGTTCCCAAATCTAAAACGCGAGCGATTGGCTTATTACTTGGCAACGAATCCAGGCCCGCCTCAACCAGGATTTCACTATCGGGCCTAGGGATCAAGCAGTCCAATCCAACTTTGAAGTCTAAACTCCAGAATTCACGTGTGCCGATAATATACGCTATTGGCTCGTGATTAAGTCTTCGGTTGACTAAGGACATCACTCTCGAATCTTCTTCCACCGTTACGGCACGGGCTTGTTCAAATAAAGCTTGATTGCTCGTCAGCCCTAAACCGTGAGCAACTAAAATGCGAGCTTCGTGCAAAGAATTGTCTGGAGTGACGGCCCTTAAACAGGTTTGGACCCGACTCATTAAGTGCGCTAGTGTCGCACACTCTCCCCTCTCTGCTTCGGTAATTTTAGTGAGATTAACCAAGCTCGTCTAATCTAATAACCTGGTCATTCCTAGCCAGCGCGTCAATGAATGGGTCCAGTAATTCTCCACGCAACATTTTGTCCATATCAAACTCGCTAACATTTATCCGGTGATCTGTTATTCTTCCCTGGGGAAAATTATAAGTTCGTACACGCTCAGAACGATCCCCAGTACCAACCTGCAAACGGCGGGCTTCTGCTCTTTCCTCAGCCTGTGCCGCTCGTTTTTGCTCATATAGTCGGGCTCGCATAATGCGCATTCCCTTTGCCTTATTTTTGTGTTGAGATTTCTCATCTTGCTGAGACACGACTATACCAGTTGGTACATGAGTGATCCGCACCGCGCTATCAGTTGTGTTAACCGATTGCCCACCTGGACCACTAGCCCTAAAAACGTCGATTCTCAGGTCTTTATCATCTATATGAATGTCTACTTCTTCTGCCTCAGGCAACACTGCGACTGTTGCCGCGGAGGTATGGACCCTCCCGGAAGCCTCCGTCTTAGGCACCCGTTGGACCCTGTGGACACCTGACTCGAATTTAAGACGTGCAAAAACACCACGACCACTTATAGATGCTGAAGCATCCTTAAACCCCCCTAATCCTGTTTCCGAAAAATGGAGCACCTCAAAACGCCATGAATGCATTTCCGAGTATCGTTGGTACATTCTAAAAAGATCAGCAGCAAAAAGTGCTGCTTCATCGCCACCAGTTCCAGCTCGCACTTCGATAATTACGTTCTTCGCATCATCTTGGTCTCCGGGCAAAAGTAGCACTTGCACCTGACGCTCTAATTCTGGCTCACCTTGTTTTAGGGTAGCAAACTCCTGCTCCGCCAGGTCTCTGAATTCCTTCTCTGTGTCTTTATCTGTAATTAAATAAGACAAGTCAGACATTTCTTCACGAACTTTTCTTAAATTATTTGCTGCATCAATAATTGGTGAAAGTTCCGCATATTCCTTAGACAATCGTGTACGTTGATCCGAAGAAATGCCGGGATCAATTAATTGATTATTAATTTCACTATGCCTATCAATTATCTTGTTCAGACGTTCATCAAATTTCATTTCGTATCATTGCCGTTTTAATACCTAAGTCCTATATACTTCCGGCCCTAAAATATTTCATTAATATTATCGAGTGAACAATTAACAGATTTGAAAGCACTGCGTTTTAGTTAATTAGTCTATACGCTTTCCTCAGCGATTTCGCGAGCCTTTCTCTCCACCATTTTAATTAAGTCTTCGATTAACGCTTCATCCTTAATTATATGGTCTGTAACACCAGCTAAATAGACCTGGTGATTCCCGTTGCCACCTCCCGTAATTCCAAGGTCTGTTTGACGAGCCTCTCCAGGCCCATTCACTACACACCCTATTACAGACAGCGTCATCGGTGTGTCGATATGGGCAAGCCGTTTTTCTAAGATTTCAACTGTTTTTATCACAGAAAATTGTTGCCGCGCGCACGACGGACACGACACGATATTGATCCCCCGATGGCGCAATTTCAGAGCCTTTAATAACTCAAAACCAACCTTAACTTCCTCGACGGGATCAGCAGATAATGATACACGAATTGTATCGCCAATACCGGCCCAAAGTAATTTACCAAGGCCAATGGAACTTCTTACTGTTCCCGGCAATAGTCCCCCCGCCTCAGTAATTCCAATATGCAATGGGTAATCGCAAGCATCTGCAAGACCTTCATATGCGGCAACCGCAAGATAAACGTCTGATGCCTTAACGCTTATTTTGAAGTCGAAAAAATCATTGTCTTCCAGAATTTTTGCATGCATTAGCGCGCTTTCAACCAGCGCCTCTGGACAAGGAGAGCCATACTTATCTAACAAATTACGCTCTAAAGAACCGGCATTTACTCCAATCCGCATAGAACAACCGTGAGTTTTTGCTGCCTTGACAACTTCGCGCACCCTAATCTGGGAGCCTATGTTCCCCGGATTTATTCGTAAACAATGGGCCCCCGCCTCCGCGGCTTCGATAGCTCTTTTATAATGAAAGTGGATATCAGCGACGATAGGAACTTTGACAGCGGAAATGATGTCGCGTAGAGCGACTGTTGACTCCTTATCAGGGCATGAAATCCTGACAATATCTGCGCCAGCCAACTCGAGTGCCTGAACTTGCCGTATCGTGGCCAATTTATCTGTAGTTAGTGTATTGGTCATAGATTGGACAGAAATTGGAGCACCACCTCCAACCAAAACATTGCCAACACTGATTTGACGACTTTGGCGCCGCTGAATTTGTTGATAGGGACGGACGTTCATAAATAGTAATTCCTAAATAAACAACTCATAGCTTGTTTCGATTTTAGCACATGAAACCAATAACCGATATAAACTAGCCTATAGCGAATTACTATTGTATATCGGGTTGAGACGCAGAACGTAAACCCTCTGGGTCAAGTGGTATATTTCTGCGAACAGCTCCCTCTGGCCCTAGTGGCGGGATTGCTTGGCCATCAATTAGAACCTCTATTCCGCCTGCGTTACCGGTAATTAATAACAAACCAGCTTCGTCAGGCACTTTGTAACTATCACCGGTGTAAAGAATTCTAGTTATTAACAAGTCGTTGGCCGCCGTTTGCACTTGCACCCAACTATCCTGTCGTGCAATTAGCGTAATCCTAGAATTCGTATTTTCGATTCCATAAATCCGAGGGTCCGCCTGGTTAACGGAGCTGGTAGGCGGAGGAGGAGGCGTCGGTATTAAAGTTGGCTCGGCAGGAGCAGCAGCCATATTACCTGTAATCGCCTCAGAACTTTCGACAAACGTGGTATTATCGCCCTCTTTTAGTGGGGCTGATTCCTCAGACGCTTGTGGCGTTGGTCCACTATCGGGAAGCTCCTCTAATTCAATACTCGCCCCTACTTCGGCTTCGTCTGAGAGAAGAATTCCCTCCCCGACTGCCACCAACGTTTGTGAATCAACAGGGGCAGACTGGTTTTCTATCCCTATATCAGCACTCTCTGTTGCAATGTCTGCAGAGGGAAGCACAGCTCCTACTCCCTCTCTGAATTCAGTCGTTTCTCTTGTAGCCTCTTGCGGAGGTTTGTCTAATTCGGACTCTTCGGCAGATAAACCGTTAGATTGTGTTTCCCCAAAACCAGTTGGGACGTCTTGCACCGCATCAAAGGTCGCCTGATCATCGCTGTCCAGCAGAAACCAAATCCCAAACACTATTATTGCCGCAAACACAGAACCCGCAATAACCGGCATGTTGGGTACACTTGTTTCCTCAGGTGGGGTCGGGAATTCAAGCTCTGGCTTTGCTTCAAACCCAGACACCTCAGATCTAAATTGATCAACTGTAACTTTAGAATCTGTGCCTAAATAATCAGAGTAAGTGCGCAGAAAACCCATAACGTACGCAGGGCCAGGTAAGTTCTCAAATTTTCCTTCTTCTATGGCCCGAATGTATCTGGAACTGATCCTTAGAACCTGTGCAACATCCTCAATGGTATGTCCTTGCAGCTCTCGATTGTTGCGTAAGTCAGCACCCACACCCCTATAAGGTTCTAAGGTACCCGCAGACTGTGACTCTAAGTCAAATTTTCCTGAGATCGTCATTTGCGTTGTCGCCTAGATCTAAGATCTCGTCTAATCCAACGGAATGACTTCAGCAGCACATTACTGCCCGAATGAAGTCAGTCTTGCCAAGAACTCGATAATCTTAACATAATACCAAGTGTTTCCCCGTTACAATAATTGAAATTCCGCGGCAATGAGTTGGCCCGCGCCTAAAACGTAGGAGAAAACTGCTAGCAAAATCAAGGCTGATTCCGACAAAGCGGCCCTATTGCCTTGTGTTTCCATTGTGCCAATCACCTACTCAGTATCCAAACCATATGCCGTGTGAAGGGATCTAAGCGCTAGCTCAATATACTCCTCAGCAATCAGCACACTCACTTTTATTTCTGAAGTCGATATAACTTGAATATTGATACCTTTATCAGCAAGGGTTTCAAACATCTTTTTGGCGACCCCTGCATGGGTTCGCATCCCAACCCCGATCACTGAAACCTTAACAACGTCGGAATCAAATAGAAGCGTCTGATAACCGAGTGTTTCTTGATTTAATTTAATAATCTCAAGAGCCCGCTCTAGGTCCGCTTTCCCTACAGTGAAAGTAAGATCAGCAGACGACCCATCATCTGAGGCATTCTGTACAATCATGTCGACATTGACACTCGCATCGGATAGCGGACCAAAAATACCAGCGGCAATACCAGGACGATCCGGTATTCCGGTTAAAGTTATTTTTGCTTCATCTCTGCTATACGCGATCCCACTGACTACTTTTTGTTCCACTATCGCATCCTCATCAACTAGTAGGGTCCCTGGGACACTATCAAAGGATGACAGCACCTGCACAATGACTTTATTCCGCATGGCAAGTTCTGCAGCTCGGCTTTGCAGCACCTTCGCACCCAAGGAAGCCATTTCAAGCATCTCTTCGTAGGCTATTTTGTCAAGCTTGCGAGCTTTGGTGACAATACGTGGATCGCTAGTATATACGCCATCAACGTCAGTGTAGATGTTGCATAAGTCCGCCTCTAGCGCCGCTGCAAGCGCAACAGCGGACGCATCGGATCCGCCTCTTCCTAAGGTTGCGACCCGTTCTCTTCTGGTAATCCCTTGAAACCCAGGAACAACCGCAACCTCGCCGCGACACATTCGATTTATAATCTCTCCTGTTTCGATGGATTGGATATGTGCTTTCCCGTGGTCGCCATTAGTGTTGATTGGTAGTTGCCAAGCAAGCCAAGAACGAGCAGGAATTCCAAGGGATTGGATGGCCAAGGCCATAAGCCCCGCTGTTATTTGCTCCCCAGCAGAGACAACAACATCATATTCTCTTGCATCATGAAGGGCCGATATTTCTCTGGTCAGGGAAACTAACCTGCTGGTAGTTCCTGCCATGGCGGAAACAACTACCGCAACTTGGTCACCATTGTTGATTGCCTCCTCAACGCGATGAGCAGCATTGAAAATTTTTTCAACAGTGGCGAGTGACGT
This sequence comes from uncultured Rhodospirillaceae bacterium, assembly GCA_964515905.1. Taxonomy (GTDB): domain Bacteria; phylum Pseudomonadota; class Alphaproteobacteria; order UBA7887; family UBA7887. The sequence continues at coordinate 23,156 of CAZEWK010000072.1, forward strand.
CCCGCCAAATTTTTGGATTACTCTGGCCATCTACAAATTACCGTTAAGCAATAGTGACATACTTTATTACATGTTGACTATGTTTCAGTTGCGATTACATCAAGGCTATAGATAATGTGGTCGACGTATGCAAGCAATCGGATGGCAAACTGTGGCCAGTTCATTTTCGCAAATACCAGGTTCTTCTGATTCAACCATAGACACCGAAGAAATAGCTCGTTTTGAGCGTTTATCTCAAGACTGGTGGGATCCCAATGGACCTATGAAGGCGTTGATGAAGCTTAATCCTACCAGAATAGGCTATATACGGGACCAAGTCCTACAAAGCCTAGATGTCGAACCTTTTACTAATCAGCCTTTTGCTGGACTTAAGGTGCTAGATATTGGCTGTGGTGGTGGTCTGCTTTCAGAACCTATTGCACGACTAGGAGGTGAAGTACTAGGAATTGACGCTGCAGCAACTAATATTTCAGTGGCCAAAACGCACGCTCGACAGATGGGTTTAAAGATTGATTATAGGTCTACCTCACTAGAAGACCTAACCAAATCCGGAGAATTGTACGACATTGTGTTAGCCATGGAGATTTTGGAACACGTTGCAGATAGATCCACGTTTATTCGACTCGCTACAAAATGTGTCCAACCAGGGGGCATTATATTTGTCTCCACCATTAACCGAACAATTAAAGCATTAGCCACTGCTAAAATTGGTGCGGAATACATCCTAAACTGGGTGCCTAAAGGAACACACGATTGGAGAAAATTTAGTCGCCCCTCTTTTTTAGTAGAGAATTTAATGCACAACGGATTAGAAATCGTTGACATCCGGGGTATGCATTACAGCTTATTTAGCGACCTCTGGCATCTTTCAAATGACGTGCGGGTTAATTATATTTTACATGCGAAGAAACTACTGCTACCCCTGAACTCTAGCTGAGCGCTTGGGCCAGAAGGTCAATGTCCTGCTCACTGTTGTATACGTGAGTTGATACCCGCACCCATAGCTCTCCACTGAATAAAAATACTGGAACCTCGATGTGATGTTGACGGAGCAGATAGTCATGTAATCCTTCAGGAGTGCGTAATTTCTCTTTCCATCTACTATTTACACGCACGGTAACCATAGCTCCCGTGCAGAGCGCTACGGCTGTTCGCTCTGTACCCCAGCGATTAACCAATTCATCTCCAGCCCAATTTGCCAGTTCCTGAATGTAATTGCGAACACCCTCCACACCAAGTTTTTTCCAAAAGTCTATTGCAGCAGTGACGGAAAGCCAGGCCGAGGGATCTCTAATTCCCAACCAAGAAAATTCCTCCCAAAACCCTTCATTGTAGCCAGTGGAAACCACGTTTGGCCGTGTATCATGTTTCTGTTTATCAGTGACGGAAAGTAGGCCACAACCTTTTGGAGCACATAGCCATTTGTGACAGCTTCCGACATACCAGTCAGCACCCAAGGCATCAATATCAAGATCTACCATTCCGGGGGCATGAGCACCGTCTACCAGAACTGGAATGTTCTTCGCGTGACAAAGGTTCACGAGACGCTTAATTGGCATTAAGACACTACTACGCGAACTTATGTGGTCAAATACTGCTAATCGTATACCGGGATGAAGAACACCATCCACCGCCTCGATGATCTCGTCATCTGAATGGACCGGCCGCGGTATTTTTGCAATCACTAATTTTGCGCCCGTAACCCCACAGATACTGATAAGTTTATTCTTGACACCCCTGTAGGCCTGATCAGTAGATAGGAGGGTATCACCTGGAGTCAAATTAATAGCCTCGATAGCCGCGTTTATCCCTTCGGTACTATTTGTAACAAAGGCCAAAGTATCGGAGTTGCATCCGACAAACTCTGCAAGATCCTCCGCCGCATCTTGCAGGTGTCTTCGGAAACACTGTTCAAAAAAATATACTGGTTGCCGTTCAATTTTGTCGCGCCATGCATTTTGGGCCTCAATGACGGATCGCGGAACTGCACCATACGACCCATGGTTTAAGAAGGTTATTCGCTTATCAAGCAGCCAATCATCGCGAACTGCATGCCCATAATTTTCACTCAACGCATCATCTCAAGCTACTAGATCCACATTAAACGCCCCGCGGTCTTAGGCTAACTATCCGTTCGGGGGACCCAAGGAATTGCCTTTATAGGCACTCCTTCTTCATGGAGTTCCTGTGCATCTTCGTCACTTGCCTCGCCGTAAATGCTGCGTTTCTCAGTCTCCCCATAGTGGATTCGTCTAGCTTCCTCAGCAAAACGGGTTCCCACATAGTCACTGTTTTTTTCCACTGTCTCCCTAAGCGCACGACAAGTACGCATTATTTTTTCAGTCATATCATTATCCGCGGCCGACCGCAGTTCGGCTTTTCCTGTCTCCCCCGCACCCACAGCTATGTTGGGAGCCATTGGAGCTTTTCGAATCGTACGCTCCCCACAAACCGGACAGGAAATTTCTTTTCCACTACATTGTTTGTCAAAGGTAGCATTATCTCTAAACCAGGCTTCAAAGACATGATCTTTGGCACACTTGAGGTCAAAAACAATCATTAACTAACACCTGTTATGGTCCAAAATGGGCGAAATAAAAACCTTATTCCCAACAGATGACATCTTATTGCTATCAAATTCAAGTTATTACTTGCCCCTAACTTACCCGTATTCTGAAGCTTGGGTTTCTTTTTACATATCGCAATCGTCAAAGAAACGATATTTGTATGGACAAAACTAGTCGAAACTGGAGTGCTACCAGCATGAATAAACATAAGTCCCTATCTCCGTCGCCTTGGGTTCTGCGTTTTGCCAACCTAATTACGAATGGGGGCCCCGTGTTAGATTTAGCGTGCGGAAGTGGCCGGCATACCAGATATTTTCTAGCGAAAGGTCATTTGGTAACTGCTGTTGACCGTGACCTGAGCAAAATTAATGATATAGATAACGATCTACTCACCAAAATAGAAGCAGATTTGGAAAACGTAACTGGTTGGATTCCACCACAAAACTTTTTCGGAGCGGTTGTTGTAACAAATTACCTTTATCGTCCAATCCTGACACACTTGATCAAAAGCCTTACCCGTCGCGGAATCTTACTTTATGAAACGTTCTCGAAAGGAAATGAAAAGTATGGGCGTCCAAAACGCCCAGAGTATTTACTTGAGCCGGGCGAACTTTTAGAGGCTGTTCGTGGACATCTGAAAGTTATTGCCTATGAAGATGTAACCATTAACCAACCAAAACTCGCTTGTGTTCAAAGAATCTGCTGTTATTTAGAACAGCCCTCTAACTAGTTTTCATATTGACCACTAATTAGTACTTGCTAGGGGTTTTATCGATTGTTCCAGTGCGAAGGAGCCATCATGACTCAAGCTGGGGACTGATGCTCTGGCGCTTGCAGATTTGGATAAGTCCAGGTCCGCAAAAATCAAACCAGGACTATTACCAGCATCTGCTAGGACCCGCCCCCATGGATCAATAATTAAAGAGTGTCCATAAGTTGAGCGTTGCCCATAGTTTGTACCACACTGTGCAGGAGCAAGCACATAACAACTGGTTTCTATGGCTCGCGCCCGTAATAAAATATGCCAGTGTGCTTCGCCTGTTGGCCGCGTGAATGCAGAGGGAACAGTAAGAATCTCTGCACCCGCCTGGGCGAGTTGTCGATATAGGTGGGGGAACCTCAAATCATAGCATATACTTAGTCCAATTTTGCCGATTGGAGTTTTCGCCAAAATTGCAGAGGCCCCTGGCTGGTAGCGATCCGATTCCCGATATGATTCCCCATTCGGTAAATCGACGTCGAACATATGAATTTTATCGTACCGTACTGTTATCTGGCCCAGATTATTAATCAGGAAAGACCGGTTAACCAGCGTGCGCTCGGAATATAGAATGGCCAATGAGCCGACCAAGGTCCACAATCCCCTTTTAGCAGAGAGCTCGCGAAAGGCGTTGAGAGCAGGATGGGAATCCTCAACAGTCGCGTGCTTCAGCATTTCTTTACCCGGTCCCAAGTGACCCGTGTTTTCCGGAGTTGCTACAAATTCTGCTCCCTCATCCCAGGCCACATGCATCAGGTCGCATGTCGCTTGAATATTGGCAGCCATACTTGGACCACTGTTTAACTGGAGACACGCAACCCGCATGACTCCCCTATCTTTCCTTCAACAGTGGTTCTAGTTCCCCGGACTCATCAAGCGCTACCAGTTCATCCGAACCCCCTACATGCAGTTCTCCAATGAATATCTGAGGTACACTCGTCAATCCACCAGAACGCTCAATCATTTCTAAACGACGTTCCGGCTCCCTTATCACATCAACCTCGTTGTACTCGACACCCCTAATATCGAGCAATCTTTTTGCTCGCCAACAAAACGGGCAAAGGTCCGTCACGTAGATAGTTACTTTTTCCATTTAAACCCGCCTACAACCATTCTCTAGTCTTCACTCTAACACGGTAACAATTAACGTTACCAATATCTCTTCTAATAGCCAATCAATGTGTTGCTATTTAGATTCTCAAAAGTCAACAAAACTACTTGGGATGCCAATCTATGTGGCATAGGACCCAACTATCCACTAAATTACATGTTCTATTAACAATTTCCGGGCAAAACGCTTACATATTTCACCGGTATCCATGTCTTAGCGCAAATCCCACCCAAAGGTTAATTGGTCAAAAGAAACATGAAAAATTCGAACATTGATATTTTTGATCGGAAAGCGCTGCAGCAACACCGAGACCGGGCTGCCAGCAACTTTAGAGAACACGATTTTCTTTTTCGCAGGATTAATGTGCAACTCTCCGAAAGACTGGAGATCATTAAGAAACAGTTCAATTCAGCCTTGGACCTTGGCTGTCACACGGGGCAACTTGGCAAAGTTGTATCTCGCCGTAATAAAATACAAAACATTGTATACTGCGATATCTCATGTGAGATGGCACGGTCCTGCCCAATGCCGAGACTAGTAGCAGACGAAGAAGAGATGCCATTCAAGGATAACAGTTTTGATGTGGTAATAAGTTCTCTGTCTTTACATTGGGTGAATAACCTTCCAGCAGCCCTTTTAGAAATAGCACGGTGTTTAAAACCAGACGGTCTCTTCCTTGCCGCCATGTTTGGCGAAAAAACTTTACTGGAACTTCGTAGAAGCCTAATTGCCTCGGAAAGCGCCAATAGCAAGCATGTGTACTCACGGGTATCGCCATTTACTACTATGAGGGACGTTGGCAACCTACTGTTGAGAGCAAACTATGCGCTGCCTGTCGTGGACAGAGATAACATCAACGTTGCCTATCCCAATGCTCGTGCGCTCATGGCTGAACTACGGGGAATGGGAGAAACTAATTCTATGCGCGAACGCCCCCGCCATTTTACTAAACCGAGCATTCTAAATGCGACACAGACCCATTACCAAAAAGAGAAAGGGAAATTGTGTAACCAAATTCTGGCAGAGTTTGAGATCATTTACTTAACCGCGTGGAAAAGCCATCACAAACAGCCTCAGCCATTATCGCGTGGAAGCGGAAAGGTCCCGCTCATAGAAGCACTAGGTGTGAAAGGTACCAAATTATTTAAACAATAGTGCGAACAGGGCCGGACAAAAGAAATGTTTTTAAATCCTCAATCAAAATAGTGTCCGCTTCTGGCACACCAAATTGTGTCAAATCTTTTGCGGGAACCCATTTAATCTCTTGGTGGCTAATAGCCCTACACGAACCTGACCAACTACGGCAAACGAATAATGACATTAAAAGGTGAAAATTGGTATAGCGATAAGACACGAACCCAAATGGTCTCAAGTCGTTCTGGCCGACAACAACCCCTAATTCCTCGTATATTTCTCGGATCGCAGCCTGCGCTGCCGTTTCACCAGGATCCAACTTCCCACCTGGAAACTCCCAAAGCCCCGCCATTGACGCACCTATTCGACGTTGACCCAGCAAAACTCGATCGTCTTTATCCACAAGAGCCACTGAGCTCACAATAACCAGAGGCAAACTACCTGAAAGATTGGTCTGGGACTTGTCACTATCTTTTATATGATAGACCTGTGTGTGAACATTTTTTTTTGCTGGGCTGTTACTCCCATAACCTTCGTCACAAGTGAATCCTGCCTCTTCCAATATTTGGTGAGCCTTCAAAGAAGGAGCCTCAACCTCTGCATACACATACTGCAAGTGCAAAGCCCGTAATCCAAGATCTATGAGTCGTTGCAGAGCTTCTACCTCATAGCCGTTCGCCTCAAAGTTTTTTGAGAAACAGAAACCCACCTTTCCAGCAAATTGGGCCACTTCTAGGCTAACCAACCCAATAAGCCTGTCAGCATCAGACAACCAACATCCAAATACGTATTTAGTACCTATGATCAACTCATCGCGACATCCTATAATCCAGTCGGATAAGGAAAGTCTCTGGGGTCCGAATAGTCCGGGCACTTCCCCCACACAAATGCTAAAATCACACCATAAATTGTGAAGATCTTTAGAGTCGCCCGTGTTAAAATAGCGTAAGCATAATCTGTCGGTCTGAATAACTGCAAACTGCATCGGAGCTCTCAACTTCTGTAATCACCATTGATGGTGACATAATCATGGGTCAAATCACAGGTCCAAACAGTTGCGTTTCCGTTTCCAATTCCCATTTTCACACTGATTTCAATGTTGGGCTGCCTCATATATCTAGCTACTGGCCGTTCATCGTATCCTGGCAACAAATCTCCATTTCGTGTAATCGGAAATTCTCCAATACAAATTTCGAGTTTATCTGGATCAATGCACTGGCCAGCTTTACCCACTGCCATGAGTATCCTCCCCCAATTAGGATCTGAACCAGCCATCGCCGTTTTTACGAGGGGGGAGTTTGCTATTGAAAATGCAATCTGGCGAGCGGCACCAGTGTTTTCAGCTCCTTTCACAGAAATTGTTATAAACTTACTTGCTCCCTCTCCGTCTCTCACTATCTGCTGAGCAAGGTCCACCAGTAGCGAGTCCAATGCCTTTCTGAATTCTACAAGATCCGGACTTTGGATAGAGTGTATTCCAGCACCTAACGGTACTGCCCCCGTCGCGAAAGCTAGAACCGTGTCACTGGTTGAGGTATCACCATCTACGGTTATCGAATTAAAACTTTTTTTGTTTGCAGCAACCAGCATTCGCTGGAACAAATTTCTAGGAATGTCCGCATCTGTAAATATATAAGCCAGCATAGTACCCATATTGGGAGCGATCATCCCGGACCCCTTAGCAATTCCATTAATCCGTATGATTTGACCATTGACCTCGATTGATCGGCTCGCACCTTTCGGGAAGGTATCTGTAGTCATTATTGCTCTTGCAGCCTCTGACCATCTTTTTGGACTAGCCCGTTTGTGCAGGGATGGCAGCTTCCGCATTATTTTTTGATGGTCCAAAAGTTCCCCAATCACACCTGTTGAAGACACAAACACCTGCGACATTGGACAACCCACAATTTTGGCTGTCGTTCGCACCGTTTGCTGTACCGCCTCAGCACCAGCCTTGCCAGTCCAAGCGTTTGCGTTCCCTGAATTAACGACAAGCGCCCTACCCTTACCGTGTGAAATTATTGATTGGTCCCATTTGACTGCCGCAGAAGGGGTAGCAGAACGCGTGAACACCCCGGCCACAACCACTGGCCGGTCGAATACAGCCAGCATCAGATCCTTACGAGCAGCATATTTAATACCCGCCGTGGCTGCCCCGAGTCTAACACCTGAGATTGGCAAAAGCCTAGGAAACCGGTTGGAACCCTCCGCAATTTTCGACATAATATCCGACTCAAAAAAAGTAAATTAAACGATCATAGGGTAATTTTCTTTTAAATTTGGCACACGAGCAGACCGTACACAAGCAGATGAATCAGTCCATGCGTTGACACAACCGTTATAGGTGCTTATGTGAGGTGTACTACCTTATACCGGTTTGAGACGTGCCGGATGAAGAGGATAGCAATGATCTCTGCCTTAGCCCGGCGCGTTTTTGGCTCAGCCAATGACCGCCTTATAAAGTCGTATCTTCGAACGGTAAACCAGATTAATGATCTGGAACCTCAACTGGAAAAGCTGTCTGACGAGGATTTGCGTGCTCGAACGGATTGGTTACGTTCACGAGCAAAACAGGGGGAGGAGCTTGACGCACTCTTAATGGAGGCTTTTGCGACTGTTAGAGAAGGAGCAAAACGTACCTTAAACCAACGACACTTCGATGTGCAGTTGATTGGCGGAATGGTCTTACATAACGGCACAATCGCGGAAATGAAGACAGGCGAAGGGAAAACACTAGTAGCAACTTTGCCAGTGTATCTTAATGCTTTGATAGGTAAGGGCGTCCACGTAGTCACGGTCAACGATTACCTAGCACAACGAGATGCGGCCTGGATGGGTCAGATATATGAGTTCCTTGGTTTAAAAGTTGGGTGCATTATTGGGGGATTAAGTGATGAAGATCGACGTACCGCTTATTCGGCAGATGTCACCTACGGGACTAACAATGAATTTGGATTTGATTATCTGCGCGACAATATGAAATTTACCCTAGATGCCATGGTACAACGTCCCTTCAGTTTCGCTATTGTAGATGAAGTTGATAGTATCCTCGTAGATGAAGCAAGAACCCCTCTTATTATTTCGGGGCCCACAGAAGATAATTCAGCTCTCTATACTTCGATGGACCAGATAATGCCGAAACTGGACCCCACTGACTATGAAAAGGATGAAAAAGCTCGTGCGGTTACTCTAACGGAGAGTGGAGCTGAGAAGGTGGAGGAAGTTTTGCGTGAGCAAAATCTCATCAAAACACCGGACCTCTATGACATAGACAACGTCAGCATTGTCCACCATATCAATCAGGCACTGCGAGCACACAAGCTGTTTACTCGAGATACTGACTACATTGTTAAAGATAACAAGGTCATTATCATTGATGAATTTACTGGCAGAATGATGGAAGGCCGGCGTTATTCAGATGGATTGCACCAAGCGCTCGAGGCCAAAGAGCGGGTAGAGATCCAAAACGAGAACCAGACCTTAGCTTCTATTACTTTTCAGAATTATTTTCGTATGTACCCTAAACTTGCAGGAATGACAGGTACAGCAGCGACCGAGGCCTCTGAATTTAGTGAAATATACAATTTAGATGTGGTAGATATTCCGACCCATCTCTCTATGGTACGCCTCGACAATGACGACGAAATTTACCGAACAACTGAGGAAAAGTGGAAGGCCGTAATAGCGCAAATTAATGATTGTTGTAAAAAAGGCCAACCGGTTTTAGTCGGTACTACAAGTATTGATAAGTCTGAGGATTTATCCAAACGGCTCAAAAAAGCTAACATAAAACATAATGTTTTAAACGCTAGATATCACGAGCAAGAAGCAAAAATAATTGCGCAAGCCGGCATCCCTGGGGCGGTTACAATTGCTACCAACATGGCAGGAAGAGGAACTGATATTCAACTTGGGGGCAACGCAGAAATGCAGTTGCCTCAATCGAAACACGGCAAGAATACTGCTGTTAGTAATACGGATCCCGCGACAGAAATAGTGTCGAAGATTGATGCAGCCCATAACCAGGTTTTAGATGCAGGAGGTCTTTACGTCATTGGCACTGAGCGCCATGAAAGCCGGCGTATCGACAACCAATTGCGTGGTCGATCAGGGCGCCAAGGTGATCCTGGGGAATCAAAGTTCTATCTTTCTCTCGAAGATGACCTGATGAGAATATTTGGTTCAGAAAGAATGGACACCATGTTAAGAAAATTAGGGTTGAAAGAAGGTGAAGCCATCTTTCACCCGTGGATTAATAAGGCGCTCCAAAAAGCACAGCAGAAAGTTGAAGCTCGTAATTTTGACATTCGGAAAAACTTGCTTCGCTTTGACGACGTAATGAACGATCAGCGCAAAGTAGTGTATCAAGAGCGCCTGGAAATAATGGACAGTAGCGATATTTCGGATGTAGTAAATGACATGCGAAGAGAAGTGATCGAAGAACTAGTAGAACGCCACATCCCTGAAAAGGCATATGCAGAACAATGGGAAACAGCGGCCCTCACGGTAGAATGTCAAAGGCTATTTGCTCTTGAACTGCCCATCGATGATTGGGCCAAAGAAGAGGGCATGGCTGAATCGGAAATTGAGGCACGCATTACCGACGCCGTTGAACGAAAAATGGCGGAGAAGGTAGCCCGCCACGGCCCCGAATTGATGCGGGCTGCTGAAAAAAGCCTTGTTTTACAAATACTTGATCAGCAATGGAAAGACCATCTCTTAAACCTTGACCACTTGCGGCAGGGGATTGGTTTGCGTGCGTATGCTCAGCGTGATCCACTCAACGAGTACAAGACCGAAGCATTCAATTTATTCCAAACAATGCTAGCCCGTTTTCGCGAAACCGTTACTACATTGCTATCGCATGTAGAATTTCATCCGGACCCAGTTGGAGCGGCGGCTGGCCAAGACAAACGAACCGTTAATAAACCGCGCCATTCAACTAACCCGCCTACGCATCCAATTAATAAAAATAGTCGCAACCCCGCGGATCCTTCTACGTGGGGGAAAGTTGGAAGAAATTCACCTTGCCCCTGTGGATCTGGTAAAAAATACAAGCACTGTCACGGCTCCGTTGCATAAGGTATAGATGCCAGGGCAGCTTGGAGTGAGTCCGAGTTCTTGCTAATTAGCTAAACGTTGAACCGGAAAAGTATTACATCGCCATCCTTAACCACATAATCCCGTCCTTCTTGTCTCAGTTTCCCTTGCTCCCGGCATAGTGCCTCGCCACCAAATGACACATAGTCGTCAAAAGAAATTGTTTCTGCTCTGATAAAACCCCTAGCGAAATCGCTATGTATTTTACCAGCCGCCTCTTCCGCGTGCGATCCAGATTTTAATGTCCAAGCACGTGCTTCCTTAGGTCCCGCTGTAAAATATGTTATTAAGTTAAGTAACGAATATCCCGCATTTATGACACGTGAAAGCCCAGATTCTGCCAGTCCTACAGTCCCTAAAAACTCCTTACGCTCGTCACTGTCATCGATAGACGCTATTTCTGCCTCTATCCGGGCGGAAACGGCCACACACTCCGCTCCTAATCCCTGCGCATGTATCTGCAAAGCGCCCGAGAACTCATTGCCATTTGTAATTGCTTCTTCATCTATATTACAAATGTACATCACGGGTTTTGCAGATAAGAGCTCTAACTCCGCTATTGTTGAAGACAAAGCGTCAGGTGGTTTTACCAAACGAGCCGGCCTTCCTTCATCAAGGTTACTTTCTACGAAAGAAATTGCTTCGATAACGTCTCCAGCTTTTTTGTCGCCACCCCGATTTTTACGAGTTAAGGACTCGCGACGCCGCTGTAAACTTTCTAAATCCGCCAAGATCAGTTCCGCCTCAACAACTTGCACATCGGATATTGGGTCGATGGCGCCCTCACTATGACTAACTTCATCACCCCCAAAACATCGCACCACGTGCGCAATTGCATCTACACCCCTGATTTGACCAAGAAACTGATTCCCCAAACCCTCACCAGCACTCGCACCGCGCACTAACCCAGCGATATCGATGAACTCTAGAGTCGTTGGAACTACTGATTTCGCGTTTGTTAACAAAGCAATTTGATCTAATCTGGAATCTGGCACTGGGACGCGGCCTACATTTGGCTCTATAGTGCAAAAAGGATAGTTGGCAGCCTCGACCGCAGCGCTGGTTAGTGCATTAAATAATGTGGATTTCCCAACATTGGGTAGACCGACTATGCCGCAGTTGAAACCCATCTAACTATCATTCCTGACTAATCGCTTGTCGAAGTTTTTTTGAGATTAAGATTTGCCATTTGCTAATTTTCGTAAATTACTGACTTTGTTGGCAAACCCAGAATCATCTCCAATGAGAACAACCGGTAACGCTTCAGCAATCGCAGTTACCGTCTCTCTGAGCCAAAATTGATCGTCCTCTAAAAAGTCGTTCAAAACGAAGGTCGAAACCAACTCCTTACTGCCGGGATGACCTATACCTATTCTTATCCGGCGGTAATCTTTACCAATATGCCCATCTATACTTTTTAGCCCGTTGTGACCCCCTGTTCCTCCGCCAGTTTTTACGCGTATCTTACCTGGTTCCAAATCAATATCATCATGTACTACTAAGATCTGTTTTGGAGTTAATTTGAAGAACCGTAACGCTTGGCCCACTGAACGCCCGGAGTCGTTCATAAAGGTTGCCGGTTTCAGTACCCCCACTCGGTTACCGTCAATATCACCATATGCCGTACACCCAGAAAATTGTTTTTTATAATTCCCGAGGCCATGGAGTTGGGCTACTTTATCGACCACCATAAAACCAATATTGTGGCGGTTCCGGGCATGTTTACGTTGTATATTCCCTAGTCCGACGATTAACTGCACAACCAAAGGCTACTTCTGATCACTTTCTTCTGTATCAGGAGTAGCATCCCCCTCTGCACCTTCAACGGCGGGACCTTCACCTTCTAGTGGTTCTCCATCCTCACCCAATTCAACTTCCTCTTCTTCCGTTTCCTCAACCATAACAGTCGGCGCAGCAACAGTTGCTATGGTAAAATCTCGGTCTGTGATTACTGGAGTCACTCCCTCTGGCAAAGTTACCGCGCTTATTTTAACCGAATCCCCTATGTCAAGCTCTCCAATATCTGCTTCGAGTTGGGTGGGAATGGCATCAGCGCGGCAAGCCAATTCTATTGTACGGCGCACCACGTTTAATACACCGCCACGCTTTAGGCCCGGTGATTCTTCTTCATTCTGGAAGACCATTGGAACATCCACATTAACCACGCTATCCGACGTCAATCGTAAAAAGTCGATATGCAGTAAGGCATCATTAACGGGGTGTAACTGAACTTCCCGCGCAAGCACTCGGTAGTTCTCTCCGTCCACGGTTAGGGTATAGAGACGACTAAAAAAACCACTTTTCTGATGTTCTTGAATAAGGTGGGCACCTTCAACAGATATGGGGACTGGTTTTTCTCCACCCCCATAGACTATACCCGGCACTCTCCCACTACGACGCATCGCACGTGCCGCACCCCTAGTGGTTGCCTCTCGTCGAGCAGCTTTAAATTCAGCTACATCTGCCATCTTCGTTTACTCCTAAAAATACGTTTCCGGCCCACACCAAAAAACGATACTATCTAAACAAACTCGATACTGAACTTTCTTCACTAATCCGTCGCATCGCCTCAGCAATCAAAGCAGCAATGGACAAAACACGTATATTCTGTGCAAGTCGAACTGACTGCGTTGCCTCTATACTATCGGTTAAAACCAGTTGTTCTAGCGACGAAGAAGCGACTCTCGCTACAGCCCCACCAGATAAAACCCCATGTGTTACATAAGCAAAAACGGCTGTCGCACCTGCCTCTTGAAGGGCGTTTGCAGCGTTACATACTGTGCCAGCTGAGTCGATAATATCGTCAACCAATATGCAACGCCTCCCACGAACATCTCCAATAATATTCATTACCTCAGAAACACCTGCTCGTTCCCGCCTCTTATCAACGATTGCCAAGTCCGCGTCAATCCGTTTTGCTATGGCTCGAGCTCTTACCACACCTCCTACATCCGGTGAGACTACTATAGGCCTGTCATCTATGAAGGCCTCCCGGATATCGCTCTCCATCACCGGCGCAGAAATGAGATTGTCAACCGGGATGTCAAAAAACCCCTGTATCTGGCCGGCATGTAGATCGAGAGTAAGCACGCGGTCAGCACCCGCAGTTGTGATCAAATTAGCAACGAGCTTGGCTGAAATAGGGGTTCTTGGCCCTGGTTTCCGATCCTGTCGGGCGTAACCAAAGTACGGAATAACAGCTGTGATGCGTTTCGCTGAGGCTCTGCGCAACGCATCAAGTGTAACTAATAATTCCATTAAATTGTCATTGGCAGGAAAAGATGTCGGTTGAATCAAAAACATATCTTCACCCCGCACATTCTCTTGTATCTCCACGAATACTTCCTGGTCAGAGAACCTACGGATGGTTGCTTCTGTAAGCGGTGAATTGCAGTAAGCTGCTATCGACTCGGCTAGCGACCGATTACTATTACCTGCTACAATTTTCATGGTTATTTTGCCTCTGTGTGCACCGAGTTGGCGCAAGGAGAGAAATCATTTTAACAAGGTGGCCCGGTCCTGTAAACGGTTTGCAATAAACCGAACATTGTGGTGATGTCTCTCACTCAGGTAAAAGCGATTCAATACATGGAGATCCTGAAACAAATTGTTCACCACTATGGGGGCTTTTAGCAGCCAAAACCTAAAGGAGGTTGCCCCACGAGGATCGCTCTAAAATCATTAACGTTTGTCCTAGTTGGGCCCGTCACTAATAAATCTTCTAGTTTAGAAAAGAAACCGTAGGCATCATTGTTCGCCAAAAAATCCGTAGCATTAAGACCACAAGATAGTCCTCGAGCCAAGGTGTCTGGCGAAATCATTGCACCCGCATTATCCTCGCTACCATCTATCCCATCGGTATCGCAGGCGAGGGCATATACATGCTCTACTCCCCCAAGACATATGGCAAGCGCTAATAGAAACTCAGAGTTAGGTCCACCTCGACCAGTACCACGAATTGTTACTGTAGTCTCTCCGCCTGATAATAATACACAGGGTACCGTTGCCGGCTGACCCCAACGGATAATTTGACGCACTACTGAAGCGTGAAACATTGCTACGTCCCTGCTTTCACCTTCCATAGAATCACTCAGGATTATAGGGCGCACCCCTGCCGATTCAGCCACCTTAGCCGCAGCTTCCAATGCATCTTGAGGCTTAACTATGATCCGGACGCTAGAATGCTCAAGAAACGGTGAACTTGGCTCTGGTGTTTCATCTTTTGCCGCAGCCAAATGCGCTTCAACTGTAGGAGGTGGTTTAATCCTATACTTCAGTAGAACGTCCTTCGCATCAGAAAAAGTTGTAGGATCACCAACCGTTGGGCCAGATGCTATTACGCCTGGATCATCTCCAGGAACGTCGGAAATAGCCAATGTTATAACCTCAGCCGGCGCCGCTTCGACTGCTAACCTGCCACCTTTTATCGCTGAAAGGTGTTTCCTTACGCAATTTATCTCTGAGATTGTTGCTCCACTTCGGAGCAATTGATCCGTTACCATCTGTTTTTCTGCTAATGCTATACCCGTCGCCGGCAAGGTTAGTAGGGCCGAGCCACCGCCCGACACTAGACACAAGACTTGATCCTCCGAACCTAGTGGTTGGACAAGTTCAAGAATGCGACGCGCTGCGCGCAATCCCGATTCGTCTGGAATTGGATGTGCAGCTTCAACAACTTTGATTTTGTCTGTTTGTACAGAGTGGCCATAACGAGTAATAACCAATCCATCAATCGTGTCGTTGCGGCCTTCACTTTCCCACGCCTTTTCGACGGCCGCAGCCATTAGGGCTGCCGCCTTTCCAGCACCTACCACTACCGTTCTACCCGGAGGCGCCTGCGGTAGAAAATCGCCGAGAGCACGTGCCGGAGAGGCCGACACAACTGCTGCATCAAACATGGATCGAAGGAGACGTAAGGGAGCATCTGTCATTATAGAAACCAATTCCATACCAAAGGTAGCAAAGATTAACCCAAGTTGCCAACTTGATCCACGGAGATACTATGCGGAATCGACTTAAAAAAATTATCGACATTTTCTATCATAGTGGCCTCTAATATTAAGTCCTGTATCTATACAACCCGTGCTAGGGAAAACCGTACCTATGCAAAATCACCATCGAGAATTAGTTGAAAGAGCAAAGCGGTACCCATTTGGTTGCCCCGATCAGTCTTTTATCTTCGCTAAAGGAAGGGTTTGGAAGCTTCATGATTTTGATGTAAACAGCGAACTAGGTGCTGCCCAGGTCAATATATGCGGCGAAGTGCAAACATTGCGGGAAACCGTCGAGCAATTCGACATTGACCTCACAAGTCTCGAGGCGCCGAGGAAGGCCGTACTAGCCTCCGGCTCTAATTCCTCACCAATAAGACTAAAAGAAAAATTTGGAACTCTCGAGAATAGCGCGCTAATCCCAGTAGTACGCTATAAAGTAGAAGACTATGTACCGGTTTTTTCTGCCAAATTCTCGAGCTACGGTTCCATTACAGCTACCTTACAGTACGCGCCCAGTGTTCCATCAGAAATATTTGTTACATTTTTGACCGAAAATGAACTGAGCCGAATGCACGAAACTGAAGCGATAGGAGATGAATATGATTTTGTGGAAATTAGAGACATCCGAATTTGGAATAACGGACGCCGTTGTGCCTTAGGACCGGTATACGCCTATCTTAGTACCCATGGGGTATTCCAGGTCGACAATGTCCAATTCAGTATCTTGGAAACTAATTCACCAGGGTTTCAGAAAAAATCTCAGAATCAGATGCAACTTGTGGCATGGGAACTTCTTGGATGCCAGGACACTCTGGATACATTCATTTATCAGAACGTCACCGATGAAAAATTGCGCAGAGATCGAAACTCCATTTTACAGGCATACAGCACACCCTTCAAAGATGACAACATAAGCGTTGTAAATGGCCCCGTAGAATTACTTTTTTAAAAGAGATTATAAGGGTAGTGACTGACGGACACCTACTAGTATAAGATTCAAATAAGTCTACAACCGCGCGAGGTTAGGTACAGTGGAAAAACAAGAGAAAACTGAAATTGAAGCCGCAGCATTTCGCCAACTAGTGGAACACTTGCAAGAAAATCCAACAGTACAAAACATTGACTTGATGGATCTTGCTGGGTTTTGTCGGAATTGTCTTTCAAAGTGGTATGTTGCCGCAGCAAAAGAAAAAGGTATTGATATTGATTATGATCGTGCACGTGAGTTGGTTTACGGAATGCCCTACTTGGAATGGAAAGCAAAGCACCAGACGGAACAATCAAAGGAACGTTTGAAAGGCTTCGTTCAGCACGATCACGGATAAAATTGATTCATGGCGCTGTCCTGCTTCTAACTTCTGTAGGCTTGGACATCGATGTCCAGTGATTCACTCATAGCTTCCCAGTTTACATACGACAAAAACTAAGGGCCTCAGCATGTTCGCCGAGGCCCTTTGAAATCTACCAACCTTCCTTACGCTACTCGGTGAATAGTTCACCCAGCAACTGTTTTCAGGTTGCTACACGTTACAGTTATTAGTAGGACACGGTAACACTCCAGTGACCTTCAACTGCTTCGTTGGCAGCGTCATCAATCTCGTTGTTAACGCCCTGGTTCCGATTGTTATCACCGCGGAACTTCGCTGAGTGATAGGAAACCCCAACGCCCGTGGTAACTCGCGGTACAAGCGACCATACCAAGTTGCCGGTAAGCGAACGCCATTGAGTTAGTGGAGGCGTTTCATCATCGGCACCCAAAGAATAATCCTCTGGATTTGAGTTAGCACCGGAGAGGTGCAGTGTCGACCGCATCGAGTCATTCCACCAGTGCGTATAGTAGGTGTGCAGTGAATAGGTCACGGTACTGTCGATATTACCAGTTACTGGATCGACTGTGCCCTGATCACCCCGACCACCAGTCCACAAAGAGTGGTTGATGTTCGTGTTACGACCACCGTCCGTATAGGCAAAACCAGCATAGAGCTTGTCTTTGCCAAGAGGAATGCTGATTTCTGGGAAAATACCAAAGCCCGTATCGGTGTCTGATGCACCAGCTACGTCGGTATTCAAGTTATTATTGTCATAGCCATACTGACGAAGTTGCAGGCCAAGACCAATATTAGCAGCGCCGGCGCCAAAGGACAAACGCGCCTGAAGATCAGGGAGCGATCCATTAATATTGACACCACCCATGTCATCTCTGCCATCAGAGTCTAACGTGGCTGCAGGATGGACGAGCTGAATTCTGTAATTCATTCCTCCACCACCGCCTGCATACTGAATTGCAGGACCAATGCCAAGCGGACACGGTGCACCACCAGTAGCTACGGTTTCACCGTAACAATCACCACTGGTAAATGCGAACCCTTGTTGTCCAAATGTCCAATTTCCAACACCAACGTTGGCAAATGGAGCCCAAACGCGATTAAGGCTGAGAGTATCTTCCAAAGCCAGACCATCACGATCGGTTGACAACACTAGGTTGGTTGTCACTGTACCCATGTTGGATTCGGATGATGTCGAAACAGCCATAGAATTTGACAAGCTTTCAAAACGAAGCTGGCCGTTGCTATTTGGATTGCTTTCGTCAGGCTGAATAGTACCTGCATGACCCCACGACGAGAATGATCCTTCACTCGCACCGCCGTCATAAGTAGCCCGCATACTTATATGACCGGAGATGGCCACAGAAGTATCGGAACCTGGAACCTTAAAGGAGCCAGGTAAATCGCCACCTACCACGCCATTGGCGCGGGCGGTTTCTGGCATAATATAGTTATCGCGCACGTCATAAGGTGCATACCGCGACGGAAGTTGCGGCGCACGCTTGCGAAGATATTGCCGATTCATAATTGGCGCAGCCGTCTGTGCGGCTACTTGCTGACCTTCTACACGTTCCATACGATCAAGAAGGTTTTGTAATTCCGCACGCATCTCGTCCATATCATTCGCCTGAGCCGGCGCCGCGATCATTGCTATAGCGGTCGTCGAGTACAGGAAGCCCTTGACGATGGAACGAGTGCCCGACGGATTCTGCGGTGAGACTTTACGCATGTTGGGAACCCTCACTTCTTTGATTAAAATAAACTGCAAACAGCGGCACCCCTCAACCGAGTTTGGCACCACTGGCCCACGCAGTAGATCTAAATCTACGCACAAGCTCCCCCATTACATTATGACAGACAGGTTAAATCAACTGTTCCAGGCACTAAAGAGTGGTAATTAGCTCTATGTGTGGTAAAAAAACCACACTGCCCCGCAAGCGTCAGTTTAATTAGATATTTCAGAACGAGTGAACAAGTGTTTCCATATGTTGGTATTAAACAAGCCCAATTGTTTCATTCGATTATACTCCCCGGATGAGTCTTCGTCAGCGCCAAAGCAAGGAATACAAGCTATTGATATTATTAAGATTGCGCGCATTTTCTCCGGTCTTCATTGTGGCTTCGGTCCTTATCCAAAATGCGTATGCCCCAACAACCTGGGCCGATCCCGCTATTAAGATTTTGCTGGATACCTCTCAGTGCGTCGGAGCATTTGATGCCGCTTACCAAACGGCATACAAAATGGGCGTATATGCAAATATCACCGATTTGGACAAACAACGACAAAACTGGAAGAAACTTCTGGATTCTGTCTTCCTGTTTATTGTGGCCAACAGCGACAAAGAACAGGTGGATTTAATCCAACGTTCATTGGCACAAGCATACCAGCAGCAATATAAAGAGGTTATTCGCTCTTTTCAGGAAAATGACGACGCCATTTTTCAAAATATTGAGAATAAGTGCAATTATATTCTAAACGAAGTGCGAAAAGCACTTACTGAATCAAAGTAGCAGAACAGAATAGAACCTAATCTTTAACCCCATAATTTGATGCACAGAGTCTTTTGACATATCGGCGCGACGGCCGTAGAGTCGCATTTGGGTTTTTATGTATTGGCGCCGTGATCTCTATCCTCGCCAGGCCAGATGATCCACGGACATAGACCCGTGCGACGATCGTTAGCAACGATTGGTGGATGTAACCACTGAGGAGGGAGAACAATGGAATTTAATTATAAAAAAGCCTTTAATAAGATCGATGGTAAAGTCGTGAACCCAGCTAATCCTTTTGAGCAGGGGACTGCATATTTCACTTCAGGTCATGATGTTGGCGGGGAAGTAGAATCTCGCATGGAAGACATGGCTGAAAAATCAGAGGTAGGTCGACGCGACTTCTTCCGGTCTGCATGTGGCTTTGCTGGCGCGATGCTAGCAGTTAATGCGGCTACTGGAATGAAGTTCTTCAAAGTAGATGAAGTAGAGGCCCGCGAAATTGCTGCGACAGCCGAAGTAAAAGACTTTTTAAAAGGCAACACAGGACCTGTGGTTGACCAGCATACGCATATATGTACGCGTGAAGAAGGTTATATCGAAGGGGTCAATACTACTGAACAAGGGATGTGGTTTGTTGATCTACTGGATGGCCTAGGTAAAGCGATGGGGCTTCCTAATGGAACCTCAGATATGACGGTAGAAAACTACGGCAAACTATTGCTAGACGGCAGTGACACTGACGTCGGTATTTTCAACCCGTTTGGTTTCCGCGAGGATTACGGCGGGAAAGATATGATCCCGATGGAAGAGCAAGCCGAGGTAAAAGCGAAATGGCCAAACCGGACTATCATGCTTGCCGGCGGCCTCACCCCCAACCAAGGTGTTACGGAAACGCTTGAGAGATTGGAAGAGTATGTCAAAGATTATGATACTTCAGGTCTTAAGTTATACACCTTTGACTCCACTCCGCAAAAAGGGTGGTGGTTCGATGACGAAAAACTGGCATATCCAATTTGGGAAAAATGTCGGGAACTTGGCATTAAAAATATAGGTTGTCACAAAGGCATTCCTTTCGGCCAATTTATGGCTCGCTACGCTCATTGCGAAGATTTTGATAAAGCGTGTGATGACTTCCTAGACTTGAACTTCATTGCGTTCCATTCGGCATGGCCATACCACCAAGAACTAGCAGCATTAAAAGGCTTTAAGCCACAACGGAACAATCTATATTGTGAACTTGGTTCAACTTTTGCTGCCACGGTATCTAGCAGACCAATCGAATGTGCCCACGTACTTGGCACGCTGCTTCGCGATGTGGGAACCGATTATGTGTTGTGGGGGACCGATTCGCTATTATGGGGCAACCCGCAGTGGCAGATCGACGCCTTCCGGCGGTTCCAGATTCCGGACGAGCTAATCGAGGGTCATGGTTACCCGCAGATTACGGATGAAATTAAAGCTAAGGTTCTCGGTGGCAACGCCGCGCGCTTATGGAATCTAGAATCAGCCAAGAACGAGCTTGGTCAACCCACATATCGGGTTGCCTAGGATCCTTTTGAGTAGCTTAGACATTTAAGGCAACGGCCGAGATCCAATCTCGGCCGTTGCTATTTTGGGGAACACCGTCAAATGCCAACTTACGAATACATGTGTGATCCATGCCGAATGATCTATATGGTTCGGCACAATATGAATGATAAACCGAAGATCAAATGTCCAAAGTGCAAAAAAAGTACGGAGAAAATTCTATCCGCCGCTAATTTGAATATGGGTGGTTGGTCGAGCCCGACCGAAGCAAAATACTCGAAACTGAGCATTTCTGATGAAATTGCTAAAGAAAAAGAATTACAAAGAACCTACGAAACCGTCTGGTTACCGCCACCCGTGGTCCACGACCCGTGGGAGGAACACTGACAGAAAGACCGGCTTCTGCGGTCAAAGAATACCTCTCCCGCAAGCACTGTAATTATCCGCAAAAAGATGTCCAGATGCTGGATTTAATAAAAACTTTCGAGTAATTGTCATTACCACTTTAAATTTTAATGCAGAACCTACTCGCTAGAGACTGGAGGGATTTGTTGATGCTAATTCCTTTTTCAGGTGGTTGCGCCTGTGGAGCAATTCGATACAAATGTGTGACAGAACCCTTGTATATGGGCAATTGTCATTGCCGCCACTGCCAGCAGGCGACCGGAAGTGCTTACTTTGCAGCAGTACTTGTAAGGGAATCAGGATTTTCTCTTGTCAGCGGGGAACCTGCTTGGTTCGAACGAAAAGCGGACAAAGGACACTCAATGCAAAGAGGATTCTGCACAGACTGTGGATCCCCGCTTTTTTTAAAAAATGGGATGCACCCAAGAACTTGGGTTCTTTATGCGGGGAGTCTCGACGATCCTAGCCAGTATAAACCCAGCAGGAATATATATACTGAAAGCGCCCAACCGTGGGATCTAATGGACCCCGATTTACCCAAAAACGCTGGAATGCCAGATTGGTAAAAACAGCCAAGCCGGTTGGCTGGGGCGCCAGGATTCGAACCTGGGAATCACGGGATCAAAACCCGTTGCCTTACCGCTAGGCTACGCCCCAATGCTAAAACACTATAGATATGCCAGAGTGCATTTTTGATGCAAGTAGTCGAAATACTGTTAACTATCTTCTATAACAACTTATACGCTTTGCAGTAACCATTTTTTGGAGTAGGCCATGGCCAAAACTCAAATAATCGACGGGAAAACAATTGCATCCCGTCAACGAGCTGCAGTGGCCAAAGCTGTAGCCTACCTTGCTGCAGAACACAACCTTTCCCCTGGTCTGGCTGTGGTCCTAGTTGGCAACGATCCAGCCAGCGAGATTTATACGCGCAATAAAATTTTGCAAACGACTGATGTTGGAATGAATAGTCTGCACGAACAACTTCCCATAGACACGTCGGAACATGATTTACTCACCAAGATTGACGAGCTAAATCGTGACGCGATGGTCAACGGGATCTTGGTTCAACTGCCACTGCCTCATCAGATCAACCCAGATATTGTGATCAACCAAATTGACCCGACAAAAGATGTAGATGGCTTCCATCCATTGAATGCAGGCGCCTTGGCAAATGGTGAGGGCAAGCTCACCCCATGTACCCCACAGGGATGTGTACTGTTGTTAAAGAAAACTATAGGCAACCTTGCCGGAGCAAACGCTATTGTAATTGGAAGATCAAACATAGTTGGAAAACCAGTGGCCCAAATGTTATTGCAAGAACACTGTACCGTAACTATTGCACACTCCCAGTCACAGGATCTGCCTGCACTCTGTCGGCGCAGCGACATAATAGTGGCAGCAGCAGGTAAACCCGAAATGGTGCGAGGCAGCTGGATTAAGCCTGGGGCTGTCGTAATTGATGTTGGAATCAATCGTGTAGAACACTCGGGGGATAAGCCTCAGATCGTCGGAGACGTGGCGTTCAGTGAAGCATTGGACGTGGCCGGGGCCATCACGCCGGTACCAGGGGGTGTAGGACCTATGACCATTGCTTGTTTACTCAAAAACTGTGTTAGAGCTAGCTGCGAACAAAATAATATTCCTCTGCCTAACTTAAACCCATAGCCAATGTCCAATTTGCTTTGTCCCTTAGTGGGGATTGTGTACTTTCCATTAACGCTGTTTAATTCGGTTGCTATACTTATCCAAGTTAGTCGTCGTTGTACGTCTTTTCCATCCGCTCGTGTCGCTCTTGCGCATCTATTGTTAGGGTTGCCACTGGACGCGCCTCTAATCGATTCAAGCCGATAGGATCACCCGTTTCTTCACAGTAACCATAGCTGCCATCTTCTATTCTTTGGAGAGCCGCCTGAATCTTAGATAAAAGTTTACGCTCCCGGTCGCGACTTCTGAGCTCAATAAGCCTTCCACTTTCAATGGAGGCTCGGTCTCCTATATCAGGAGCCTGACCCATCTCTTCCCGCAAATTCATGATCGTCTGGGAAGACTCAGCAAGAATTTCTTCTCGCCAACCAATCAACTTCTGCTTGAAATATTCCTGCTGTACGGGATTCATGAATTCTTCGTCAACAGTAGGACGATAGTCCGTTGGCACAACGACGGGTTTGCGTTTCCGCACCCTTTTCGAGACCTTTGCAGATTTACCGTTATTTTTGCGTGCGGCCATGCCGCCTCCCTTTTTTTCACGGCCGTTCAAACCGGGCGGAGTATATAAATCCGGACTGCTGGCTGCAACCGACACTTTTAGCCAAACAAGCAAAAAAACGTTTGACGCAAAAAGCTTATATCTGATCTTTCTGGGTACTGGAAAATTAGTGGAGGGAAATCCAATACCGAAAACTCGTGCTATCCAGCCCAACTCCACCAAAAGACAGGCCAAATCTGCTCCAGTAAATTTACAACAAGCAATGCTCTCAGAGCTCTTGGATTGTTCCGAACTCCAAACAACCTTTCCCAATCCTTGGCGCCAAGACGCTCCCAGATCAAGGAATCATCCACGGTTCTTTCGAATGAATCGCTTAACCCTGGTTGATTTGTTCCAAAAGTTCCGCCGGAGGAACCCATCCCTCAGCTAGGACGAGATCAAACCTTCCTGTTTTCGCCCCATTAGCGTTGCTCTGATCAAAAGAAACTTCTAGAGCAGAACGTTGTCCTGGTGTTAGTTCCTGCAAAAGCCGGTCAGCGTCGTTCAATGGATCACCAGCAAAATACATCTGAGTCGTAACCGAAGGATTGAATGGAGCGCTCACATGAACATGAATATGTGGTGGTCGCATCCAAGGACCCATTGCCATATAACTGCCCGGTTTAATGGTAACAAACCGGTACTCACCGTTTTCATCCGTCGATACACGAGCGTAGCCTTGAAAATTAGGATCTAGTGGACGATCCTCCGCACCATCTCTTGGGTGGGCATACCTTCCGTTAGCATTAGCCTGCCATATCTCCAAGACACAACCTCCTACAGGATTGCATTTAGCATCTGTGACTTGACCTGTGATTTCAATTACTTCACCAGAAGCGCGTCCACTACCCCCTGCAACTCGGGTGAGATCCCAATCCTGTTCATCTACAACCACGGGATAAAACGGTCCATCCACCTGGGCTGCTGTCAAAGAACAAGCCGCCTGCACCGCTGAAGGAACCGACACCATCGCAGCGCCGGAGGCCAATCCTGTTAGCACTCTTCGTCGACTGACAATCGGGTAACTTACCTTCCTCGCCAATTCTTTGTTGTCGTCCATTAACATTGAATCCCTCCCTCTAACTAAAAAAATTCAAAGTGAACTGATTATAGGGTCTAAAATAGCCCCACTTGCAAGATTTCTTAAGCCGGGATCGATCTTTGCAAGGCAGCATTGTCCTAGCCTCTAGCCAAGCCAAAAATAAATCAAATAAACCCCAGCTTTCTGAGCCTACTTACTATTTCGATCGAGCTTCATCAGGAGAGGAGGCAGGAACAAGAAATCCGCTATCAAGGCAAATGCGATCGTTACGGAGCTTAAAAGTCCCATATCCGAGTTCACTTTAAAGCTTGAAATGGCTAATGCACCAAACCCTGTAACCAACGTAACGGATGTGATAGAGAGGGCTACCCCGACAGTTCTAAATGCGTATCGAGTTGCTTCAACGCTATTCATTCCGAGCTCTCTCTGCGCTCGCAAGTATTTGCTCAAAAAATGAACCGTGTCATCTACCACAATCCCAAGGGTCATGGCCAAGACAATAGCTATTGATAAACCAACATTCCCATTGAAATACCCCCATAACCCAAAAGCCATCGCGGCAGGGAATAAATTTGGGATCAAACTTAGTAAACCCATCTTTAGGCTACGTAACGCAAATATAAGAATGAGGGATATTACGAATAGTGCGGTGATGGATCCCCCTAACATAGATTCTATATTGCGACCGGAGATGTGCGAAAACACTACCGATAACCCCGTCCCTGGCGCATGTGCTTTTGGCATATTCTCTGACAACCATTTTTGTGCGCGAGCGTCCAGTTGCCGGATTTCCTTCGAGGAAATTTCTTTCACCGAGACCATAAGCTGACTTGCCGACTTTGGAACATTAATTTGGTTATTCAAATCCAGGCCGTACGGTAACGACATTTCGTATAGGAGAAGATATTGTGCCGCGAGATCGCGCTCCTCTGGGAGACTATAAAATGCGGGATCATCACCATTCATACTTTGATTAAGCCGCTTAAAAACTTCGGTAATCGCTGCCACATGTGTGACTTTAGGCTGGGATTTGAACCATCGTCCGAAATTTTCCAAGTTCCTAAGGTATTCGGGATCCGAAATGCCACCTTCTTCCAGAGCCGGGACAGAGTACTGTAGCATTTGCAAGCCATTCAAATTCGCTTCTGTAAAGTCCGATGTCACACGGATAGGAACGGAAGTATCAAAATACTTTAGAAAATTGTCATCTAAGTCTATCCGGGAAATTCCGAATACCAGCAACACGATGGCGGCTCCTGTACCCCAAAAGAGTTTGTCCCGGTTGGTCACAACAAAGTTAGCAAGCCCATCCATCACACGGCTTCCAATGCCGCTGCCTTCGGGGACTCTAGCCGGTAAAATAGCGATCAAGGCAGGCAATAAAGTTACAGAAAGAACGAAAGCAGCCATGACCCCAGTAGCAACGATGTTTCCGAGCAAACGGAATGGCGGGGCGTCAGAAAAATTCATGCACAGAAATCCTATGGCGGTGGTAATGCTAGTAATAAATACTGGCGCAATATTAATTCTTAGCGCCTCAACCAATGCATCGTTTTTTTCAGTGCCCCCCTGCATAGACAACCGCATACTAGCTAGTATATGGACACTATGCGCCACAGAGAGCGTAAGAATGATAATTGGCGATATCTCCGAAGAAGGCGCAAGCACGGCCTTAGCCCAACCAAAAACCCCCAAAGCTCCAAACACGGACATAAGTATTACCACCAAAGTTGCAAAAGTGCCCGAAATAGTCCGTGTTGAAATCCCTATAATCACTAATATGAACAAGAACATTAGTGGAAACAAAGTTTGAAGGTCTTTCATTGGTATCTCGACGAAAGCCATATTGAGAGCAACGCTACCTTGAAGATAGACTTCAATATTTGGGTATCTCGCTTCAAACCTTTCCTTGAGACCACGAGCAAAAACCATAATTTCAGGGACTTCATTAAGGGACTTCTCTGGCTTGATAACCAGCACCTGTACTGCCGTAACGTGTGCTTCACGTGACAACAACCTACCAACCAGCGCTGGCCGATCCATAGCAACTGCTCGAACGTCAGCGAGTTCTTCATCATTGTATGCCACAGCGCCCTGGACTAGGTCATGAACGACCAGATCATCCCCATCTGCTCGTGTATTTTGATAATTGCTAACGGAGTCGACCCGGGTTGAGTAGGGTGTTTGCCAACTCTGTTCGGTAAGCCATTCAACAGCGTTTAGAGTATCGCGAGTAAATACATTTCTGTCCTTCGGCACTAAAATGAACAGTAAATTCTCTGTTTTCACGTACGTATTTTCAAGTTGTTCAAGAGCTAATAGGTGGGGATTTTCCTCACTGAAAAAAACTCGTGCATCTGGATTCATTGTTAAAAAACGAATGCCCGAAGCAGCCACCAAAAAGAGTGATAGCGACAACGTGAGAACCAACCAACGATTCCGAGTGACCCATCGGCCGTACAAAACAGCACTCGTGTCAGATCCAGTAGAGATTATATCGGGCATTAGTTTGTTCCCTTGCTATAAATTTCGGACAAAGACTTTGCCGATTTAAAATCGTTTTACAATGGAATAAATTTTTTAGTCCTCGAGTATCATTTTTCGGGCGGTTATTTTTATTTGATCCCAAAGAGCTTCTACATGGCACCACCTAGTTCTAGTTTGGCCGATCGAAATTCGAATTGTAAAAACACCATTTAATCTCGTATGGGTTATATAAGCTCCACCACCACTATTGATTCTTTCAACGAGCCGTTCATTCAAGCAATCCAACTGTTTTGATTTTCTCTGTCCTTGGGGACAATACCGAAAGCAAACGAGAGCTAGTGGCGTTGGAGCAAGGCATTCAAAATCGCGTTCCAAGTCAATTAACCGAGCCAGTTCTTGCGCATATTTGATATGGGTACGAACCATATCACGGAGCTGCTCTATCCCATAAGAACGAAGTACGAACCAAAGCTTCAATGCCCGGAATCTCCGTCCCAAGGGTACACCCCAATCTCGATAATTACGTTCAGTGCTTCCCCTCAAGCTTTTCAAATACTCCGGAAGAATTGACAAAGTTTTGAGTAATACCTCCGGGGATTTCACAAAATACGCTGAACAATCAAAGTTTGTGAACAACCACTTATGGGGGTTAAATACAAAACTGTCGACGCCCTCCACTCCCTCAATCATCCAACGAAACTCGGGGTTGATCAAAGCGCTCCCAGCCCAAGCGGCATCAACATGAAGCCACACTTGGTGTCGCTTGCAAATATTTGCAATCTCCTTCAACGGGTCGATCGCCGAACTACTCGTGGTTCCCAATACGGCAACAACACAAATTGGCAGCCGCCCCGCAGCTATATCAACCTCTATGGCTTCTGTCAGCGCACGTGTGTCCATTGCAAAACTGTCGGTTACCGGCACTTGACGGAAGTTATTTTCCCCTAAGCCAGCAATCCTGACATTCTTCTCAACAGATGAATGGCACTCGGTTGAACCATATATGATCATTTTTGGCCCACCGCTCAAACCGGAAGAATTGCCTTGCCAATTTGTTGCACGCTCACGAGCACTGAGAATTGCACATAACGTTGCGGAAGACGCCGAATCTTGGATAACACCCTCAAATTGAGAAGGAAGCCCTATGAGTACGCGCAGCCACTCCATCATACGGTGCTCCAACTCCGTACCCGCCGGAGATGTTTCCCAACTCATACATTGTGCACCGATTGTGGCAGTAAGCATCTCTGCCAATACCGACGGAGGGCTGGAATTAGCAGGAAAGTAGGCAAAGAAGGAGGGGTGTTGCCAGTGCGACATACCGGGAAGAATGATTTCCTTAAAATCGTCAAAAATTTGTTGAAACTCTTCGCCTTCTATGGGCGCTTCCAGTGGTAATCGTTCCGATATCTCATTGAAACCAACTTGTGACCGAACTGGATAAGCCTCTATATTATTTAAATAATCTGCCATCCAGTCTACCAATCCATGAGCGTTTCTCCGGAAATTTTCGATATCCATTTCTCAAACCTTTACAAAAAGTTTAACCGTATTATCAATTAGTAACCGTACATCATAATGAATGACCCGCTTATCAAAATGAAGAAGATACTGACACATACTGCTAACCCCCCACCTTATTGGGCAAAGGCCCGGCGATTTCTGCTAAAAGAAGATCCTATTCTTGCTGAGATCTTAAAACGCCATCGTTCTGAAAAACTAATTCCTCGAAAAGACGCTTTCTTGTCACTTGCCCGATCCATTGTGGGACAACAGATATCGGTCAAGGCCGCCCAAAGCGTGTGGGATAAGTTATCCGTGGAACTTAGAGAAATAACTTCTGTAACCGTTGCTTCAACTAAAATAGAGCGCCTGAGAAGATGTGGG
This sequence comes from uncultured Rhodospirillaceae bacterium, assembly GCA_964515905.1. Classification (GTDB taxonomy): domain Bacteria; phylum Pseudomonadota; class Alphaproteobacteria; order UBA7887; family UBA7887. Next base: position 52,236 of record CAZEWK010000072.1, read on the forward strand.
CTTTCAAAACAAAAGGCCTCTTATCTTCTAGAACTAGCAATGCATTTTGATCAAGGTTCTATTAATATCAAAGAATGGCAAAACCTAGACGATCAAGAAATAGTGAAGCTGTTAACAAAATTCAGAGGAATTGGGCCTTGGACAGCAGAAATGTTCTTAATTTTTCATATGGAACGACCTGACGTTTTTCCTATAGCAGATCTCGGAGTCCAAAAAGCAATGCGTGTGCATTTCAACAACGGAAAAACAATGTCAAAAGAAAAAATGGTGGCTAGAGCCGAGCAATGGAGGCCGTGGCGATCTGTTGCGGTATGGTATTTATGGCGGAGTTTGGATCCTTTGCCCGTCGATTATTGAAGGAAGACGTCTATATACAAGTGCAAGATCGGTTACATCACCTCGAAATATGATATAAGTCGAAGTTATAAGGTCACGTACTTGAGCGCATCCAGCCCCTGGGATCATTAATAAATGAATGCACTAGTAGTAAAAACGGCTATTTTGGCGGCACTAATCGTATTCTATGCTCGTCCCTTAAGCGCGCAACAAGAAGCCATAGTGGGAGTTGATCAGGTAATACTAGAGCCACTATCACAGACACAACCAATCATCGGACAATTCGTGGCCCGTCAGGCAGGTATAGTGTCGGCAAGAGTCGCGGGAACCGTGACCGAGGTGCGCATGGACGTCGGAGACCGTGTCCAACTGGGCGACATTTTGGCCATTATAGATCTCGACAGAATGACCCTTCTCAGAAACGCGGCAAAAGCGCGATCGGATCAGGCGAAGGCCCAGGAGGATGCGGCACTCGCACGATTTAATAAACGCCAAAATGAATTATCCCGTATTGAAGGCATCAGGGACTCTGCTGCCTACAGCGAAGCAAAACATGACGAAGCAATCCAAAATGTTTTCGAGGCAGAGGCTGAAGCAGTTGCTGCAACAGCACGGTTTGTAGAAGCTCATGCCATGTCTATGCTGGCCGAAGGAAATTTAATCAATGCCCGAGTGCGAGCACCATACGACGGCGTAGTGCGGACACGCTACACTGAAAAAGGCTCTTATCTAAAGACTGGAGATCCTGTGCTGGATCTTGTCAACGACACAGACATCGAAATCGAGGTATTCGTCCCTTCTAATAGAGTACCTGGATTAATACCTGGCACACGCATTCAAATTCAACCTTCCGACGGAACCACACAAACAGCAGTTGTGCGTGGTATTGGCGCCGAAGAGAATTCGGCTTCTAGGACTAGGCTAATCCGATTCGTTCCTGAAATAATGGAAGGGGCAAAATACGGAGTAGGAGAATCGGTTGATGCCCTTCTACCGTTGGGATTACCAAGGGACACGGTTACAGTGCACAAGGATGCAGTCCTAAAACGCCAAGGGATGTCTCTAGTATATGTAGTAGACGAAGAGAACACTGCACAGATTCGACCGGTTGACCTCGGGGATGCAATCGGAACTCGCTTTGAGGTTCTTTCAGGGCTATCCGTTGGCGAAACCGTGGTTACGAGAGGAAATGAGCGGTTGAGGCCAGGGCAAGCCGTTCGGCTTGGAAGCGAAGAATAAATGGGCCTCATACGAATTTCCATTGGCCGACCAACTGCAGTCGTAGCAGCAGTTCTAATGATCCTGATATTTGGGTTTTTAGCACTCCAACGCATCCCGATCCAGTTAACCCCAGATGTCCGCAAACCCGTCATAACGGTCACAACACAATGGGCCGGTGGTTCACCTGTCGAGATGGAACGAGAGGTGATCAACCGTCAAGAAGAAGTTATCAAAGGAATAGAAGGCATAACAAAAGTAGAAAGCCGGTCGCAAGATGGACGTGGGACCCTTACGCTAGAATTTGAGATTGATAGCGATATGAACCGAGCTCTCTTAATAGTTTCAAATCGTCTTAACCAAATTACTGGGTATCCTGAAGAAGCGAACGAACCTGTAATTGATACTTCGGGACTTGAAGATAATCCAATCGCCTGGTTCATCTTGAGCAGACTACCCGGCAATAACCGCGCTTTAGAAACCTACGGCGATTTCTCTGAAGATGTTATTCAGGAACGGTTGGAGAGGGTTACCGGCGTTTCTCGCACAAATGTTTATGGCGGTAGCGAGAGCGAAATGAGAATCATTATTGACCCAGACAAATTAGCGCGCTACCGCCTAACCGTGCCCGACGTTGTTTCCGCCCTCCGAGTAGCAAACTCTTCTATTTCAGCCGGCGACATTGACGAAGGAAAGCGTCGATATGTTGTGCGCACAGAGGGAGAATTGCAGTCCGTAGAACAGGTGCGCGATGTAGTAGTAACTAGTGCAGAAACAGAGACCAGAGGTGGTATTGGAAGGGTAACAATTGGCGATATCGCTGATGTCCGTTTTATGTTCAAAGAACCGAGACACAAGATTCGTTTTCTTGGCGATGAGGCTATCGCCGTCAACGCCATAAGAGCAACTGGCGCCAATGTTATAGAAACGATGGACGGCATTTACCAAGCTGTCGAAGAGCTTAATGAATATGCTCTGCCCCAAGCCGGATTAGAAATCGCGCAAGTCTATGACGAGACCATATACATTAATTCTGCAATTTCTCTTGTCCAACAAAACATCTATGTGGGTGGCACCTTCGCTGTACTCATTCTTATTTGTTTTCTCCGTTCGTTCAGAGCGACATTAATCGTATCCATGGCAATACCCGTATCCGTAGTTGCATCTTTTGTCGCCATGGCGGCAATGGGAAGATCTATAAATGTGATTTCCTTAGCCGGTATTGCTTTCGCCGTTGGAATGGTTGTGGATGCCGCAATCGTTGTGCTCGAAAATATCTACCGCCATCGAGAAAATGGGATGACTTCACAAGATGCAGCCATGGAGGGTACGAAACAGGTATGGTCCGCCGTCCTTGTATCTGCATTAACTACGGTTCTGGTTTTCATTCCAATATTAGTAATGCAATTGGAGGCAGGCCAACTATTTAGAGACATTGCAGTAGCAATTTCTGTAGCTGTCCTGATGTCCTTACTCGTTTCTATCACAATGATACCAGCGCTCTCAAAACGCCTATTAAAGGAGCCGCGACCGCCAGCAACTCGAATATCGATACCCGTCATCGATACACTGGCACGCGGCTTTGCAGGAATTTTGCTGCGATATACAGGGTTAATTACTAAAAACAGAATGGCGTCGGCACTGATCGTTGTAACACTCGTGTTTGGAACTGGGACCTCTGGATATTTGTTTCTACCAAAGTTGGAATATCTCCCCGAAGGGAATAGAAATCTAATTTTTGGCGTAATGCTGCCGCCTCCGGGATACAATCTAGATACAATGAACAGCATTGCCACAAGAATAGAGGACAAAGTACGCCATCTCTGGTCAAGTGTAACAGGGCCAGTCGCCGAACCCGGCGCACCGCCAAAAATTGGAAATTTCTTCTTTGTAGCCTTCCCGAACATGGCTTTTTTCGGAGCCGGCGCCGTCGATCGTACTCGCGTTGCTGAGCTCATTCCGGTTCTGACTGGCACTCTATACGACGAGCCCGGAACCTACGGATTCTTCAATCAGCCTAGTTTATTCAGCAGAGATATAGGTGGGGCGAGAACTGTTGCTCTTGATATTTCTGGCCCTAACCTAGAATCTGTAATTACGATCGCACAGAAAGCTGCTGGCATCATTGGAGGTATTTTTCCACGTTCTGAAGGCCACCAAATGAGGCCAAAACCTGGTCTTGAACTGGGTGCACCCGAAATTCGCCTCTACCCTAACCGAGTTCTCCTAGCAGATAACGGAGTTAACGCTCTCGCACTGGGCCAAAGTGTGGACGCATTTAATGATGGCCTTCGGGTCACCGAAATTACGGTCGACGGACGAAGAATTGATCTGACATTGCGAGGCCAAGAAAATAAAATCGATCGCACGCAGGGGCTAGAAAATTTACCAGTAGTGACACCAGACGGGCGCATCCTACCTGTCAGCTCCTTAGCCGACATCGAGCTGACCGCGGGCCCCACAGAGATTCGACATTTAGAACGAGAAAGAACCGTGACACTGCAAATCATGCCTACAGCAGCGGTTGCGCTCGAGGAAGCCATTCATATGGTTGAAACACAAGTGATCGAACCATTAGAATCGGAGGGGCTCCCAACAGGAGTCGCTATAGGGTTATCTGGAACAGCAGACCAATTAAGTCAAACTTTCGATGCGATGATAGTTAACCTTATCGTCGCAATTGTCATTGTATACTTGTTAATGGCCGTTTTATTCGAGAGTTTTCTATATCCTGCCATCATCATGCTTTCAGTACCGACCGCTCTAGCTGGTGGTGTTCTTGGACTTGGACTATTGAACCTCCTATATCTCCAACCTTTAGATATGCTCACACTTTTGGGATTCACGATCCTTGTTGGTATTGTGGTAAACAATGCGATTTTATTGGTTCACCAAACCCTGTACCACATAAGAAACGATGGCAGCGAGGTCCGTGCTGCCATTCTTGAGGCAACACGGAATAGGTTGCGACCAATCTTCATGTCAACTTTGACGAGCGTGTTCGGCATGCTTCCGTTGGTATTGGTACCAGGCGCTGGATCCGAGTTATACCGGGGACTCGGGTCTGTCGTAGTAGGTGGATTGTCACTTTCGGCACTCCTCACCTTGCTAATGGTCCCTCCATTATTAGCTATCTTCATAAGGGATGAAAAAGCAGAAACTAAAGGCTTTGCTCCTGCCTCTCCTGTTAAGTCTATCGCTGAATAATCGTCACACTTGGCCCACTGGAGAGAAACTCGCCGGTATTAACATTTTGCTTTCCTGCTTTAACAAGAACGGTCGCACTTTAGGGAGAAATTCTAGCCAACTCGGGTTTTCAAAAAGCTTCTTCCGCCGTTGATTTCTCTCCTCAACACTTTCATATGCCCACATATGAACTACTTGATTGAGTTCAGTAAAATCAGTGTAAAAATAACCGACCAAACGTCCGAGAATCTTTTTTTGTACTTCCAACCCATACTGCTCATACTTATCAAGCCACTCTCCCTGGGTGCCGGGAACTAGCGTATAGGTCCGTTGTTCTACAAACATATTATTCCTCCCTGGAATGCAAAAACATAAAAATTTATTAGGTATTAACAATACGGCCTAATCATAATAAGCTCGCCATTATATGACGAACTAAAAATCAGTACAGCTGTACCGCTATAAATACCTGACTCAACAAACTCCGCGTACCACGCTCTCCTATTGCACACATGTTTGAATCACTTCAAATTCTGGAAATTATGATATGGATGTTTGTTCCGTAAAACGGGACGAAGTAATTGCGGGGTTATTCCAGATGAACTATCCGGAATTTTAGTTGGCAAAGCTCGGCGTAAGAATAATCGTGAAAACAAACTAAAGATTAGACTTGATACAACAATACCGTTTTTTGTGTTTTATTTTGGGGCTGTTATCCTTTGAAACGCCCATTTCAATACACGAACCTTCTCCGTAACCTCAGAAGATAACAGTACTTGCTCCGTTCTCCGACGCACACCACCGCATCCAAAATAAATACTTTCATGAAGGTCGATTCTCCCACCTTCTGCATGAAACTGCCAACCTACACCGCTTGGCAAGCGCAGAAGCACCGCATTATTATTCCTGATCAGAGAAGCTCGGACTCCCGGATGCAGGTGAAACCGAACCACAATAGTTCTTTCGTGCAGGTGTTCCGGAGTAAAATTACTTATCGGTTCAATCTGATCTTCTCCTCGCAACCCCATACCGTCCGGGTCAACGTACAGTCGGCGCCGATGGCGCAGGCCGAAAATAGGCTCGTAGCCTCTGTGCCACGCATCAACCCAAATTGCCCCGGACTGTTCCTCGCGGACAACGTCTGTCACTTTAGACTCCAACCCTTTTCCCTTAGAAACACTGACAACGGAGTCCCGATCACCGATGGTAATCGCAGAATGCGCGGCAGAGCGACGTAATGCCGACTGCCATTGGCTATCGCCTCCGCGATAGGGCCCACAATTTACAACCAAACGCTCTTTCCCAACGCTCATTTCAAAACTCAATGTGCCGGCGTAGACATTGCCTCCATCAGGCACAGTCGGACCAGTATCCATTATCACTGTCACTTTATTTGCGGAAATACGTTGGAAACCCGTATGAGGCGCGTTACTTATCAGTCCACTGTTCGCTTGGGAATTTTTGAGCACATGATCTATTATCTCAGAGCTTCCCTCAGTACTTCCATTAAAACATGCTAAACCGCCGTCTCCATGACGCAAACATCGTAGCATTGGGACCATCTTATCTACGCTTTCGAATAACCTTGGAGGAGCCTTTACACCTGTACCACTTAAAATATCTCTAATATCAGTCAAGTCTGCTAGGACGCGACATTGCTGTCGTGGCGATCGTTCAACATGTCCACCGTCGGGTAAAATTTGCGACCGCAACTCACTGTCGAGTGTTGAAAGCAATTTAGAAATATTTCGTGTTGTAGGCGAGAGACAGACTGTTCCATAGACCATGCCTCGAATAGCACCCAATCTTTTTGACCCCGTTACTTCTTGATCCACAACCCGAGATAAATGACGCGCTTGAAGTGAAAGGGTTTGATAAAATTTTTTCCCGAAGTCGTCTGCACTGTCAGGATCCAAGAATGGTGCGTGCAATAGCAATGCCGCTAAACGTCGCCCTAAAACATCAGGGCGCCAAACTAAAGGACTCCAGCTACCACAAACATCTATCCAATCCATAATCAATGCGCGCGCAAGCCGCTGTGCCGTGGTTCCACCATGTTGTTTCAGAGCCCGCAACCATTCAAAACTATGCAGACCTGTCATCCATTCTTCGGACCCACCCTCTGGTCTCCATGGAGGAGTGCCTGGACTCCGAATTTCTTCCCCAGCAAACGTGTACCGTCCGTGAAAAAGAGCCTCGGCACGTTGGCCTTGGCTCGGCCATGGATCCGACGGGGTGTATTGCAATTCACTAGGTGAAGAGCCCAAAAGAGACATACGGTAAGCAGAGCTACCGTAAACAGCACTTCGGATCCGTCTACTCACCAAGTGCCGGGCCTACCAAGAATTTGATTTTCTATGGGCAGCCCTACTGGACAATTTACAGTGTTTTGGAGCCACACCTTAAGCGCCGAATATTCTTTGCGTAGCATGTTCTTCCTCCGGTAAAAGCAGCCGTCCCTGCGACCAAAATATTAGCACCGGCCGATATAACCTGAGGCGCATTATCAAAATTTATGCCCCCATCAACTTCAAGATCGATTTCACGGCCCGACAGGTCAATCAACTCTCTCAAAAAACTAATTTTCTCGAGCTGCGTTTTGATGAACTTTTGACCTCCGAAACCTGGATTCACTGACATCACCAAAATTAAATCAACAAACTCAATCACGCTAGCCACTGCTGACCCAGGAGTCCCCGGATTAAGGGACACACCGACCTTTCGGCCTGACTCCTTTATCAGTTCAATGGTCCGGTGCAAATGAGGTCCGGCTTCTACATGCACCGTTATAATATCAGCACCCGCATCCACAAATGAGCCAATAAACGGATCAACTGGTGAAATCATAAGGTGCACATCAAATGGAAGGCTACTGTGAGCACGCAGTGCTTTTACGACATCAGGGCCCATAGTAATATTGGGCACAAAATGCCCGTCCATCACATCAACATGTATGAGATCCGCACCGGCGTTAGTGATGGTTTCAACTTCAGCCCCAAGTTGGGAAAAATCCGCCGCAAGTATTGAAGGGGCTATTCGTACTTGTGTTTGCATATATCTGACCTATCAGCTTAGCACGAACGCTTCAAGCGAGCAGCATAAAAGCCATCCATACCTCCCAAGTCAGCCCAATGGGCTGGCAAAGTCTGAATATCGCCATCGTTTGTAACGAATGGGCCAAGACATTCGTGGTCAGACTCGTTCATGGGAACCCGAATAAGATCAGAATGGCGTTCGAGTAAACTTGATATTCTTTGTTTCCCCTCTTCAACCTGCAGTGAACACGTTGCAAAAACGATGATGCCACCTGGAGCAAGCATTCTAACCGCAGCATCTAACAGTGTATCCTGAATGACTATTGCTCGCTGCAAGTCCTCTTTACCCCTGAGGTGCATAATATCGGGATGTCGACGGATGGTACCCGTCGCTGTGCAGGGTGCGTCCAACAGGATATACCGTGAAAGTCGTGATGGTTGCCAATTATTGACATCTGCATGAACTATCTGTGCATTTAGTCGCAAACGCTTGAGGTTGGCTCGCAACTTTTCTAACCGCGATCCTGATCTATCCACAGCAACCACCTCAGCTCCACGAGAAAGTAATTGTGCGGTTTTCCCGCCGGGGGCCGCACACAAGTCCAGAACTTCTTGTCCGTTAACATCACCAAACAAAAGTACCGGTAGTCCGGCAGCAACATCCTGAACCCACCAGTCACCTTTTTCGAATCCTGGCCGGTCCGTAACTTGGCCTTTCGATTGAACGCGAAGAGTTCCGGTTGGGAGCAAATGGGCACTAAGAGGCCCAACCAATGAGTCTGGCTTGCCCTTTGGGGTAATATCAAGAGGGGGCTCTATCAAGTGGGCCGCGCTTATTTTGCGTGCCAGACCATTCCCGTAGGCACTACACCAACTTTCCCAAAGCCAACGAGGTGTATTCAATATTTCTTCGTCTTGCGACTCCACCCACTCAACCCCTTCCCTGACCAAACGCCGCAAGACAGCGTTTACCAATTTTCGATACCGATGTAGGTGTCCCGGAACCATATCTACCATAACGTTTACAGCCGCATGAGGCGGGGTTCCAACAAAGATGATTTGGGTAAAACCAATCCGCAATATATCATTAATTCTCTGTGCCTCTTTCGGCAATGGATGATCCAGACAATGGGCAATAAGTTCATCTATTTGCCCTAAACGCCGAAGACAAGTTGATACAACAAGCCAGACAAACGCTCGATCACGACTATCCAACGCCGAAAATTTTTCGTTCGCCGACACAGCCCCCTCAAGGCTCACGCCTTGATGCAGAACAGCGCGAAGAAGGTGCACAGCGATTAACCGGGTAGACATCTACAATATCCCCGCAATAGGCCCGTTGCCCTGGTGTTTAAACATAGCGTATTATCCTTCAAGATTTCTATCTGAAGCATTCACACGGTTTGTTTCTAGTACTGTACAACATACAACTAAATAGACTTGTTTCTTCCAAATTCATGACAGGATAAAATTTTAATTGGCAAAACATACCACGATGAACACAAAAACTAATAAAACACCCAACAGAGTACCAAGTCTGACTCCTCCTCCAAAGGATTTTACATCGCCGAAAAAAACGATGACAGAGAGGGGCGGGCCTTCCGGACCTGAACCAACTCGTTATGGCGATTGGGAAAAAAATGGTCGAGTTAGCGACTTTTAAAAAAATATCGTCGGAATTCAATGTTGAGTTTAGCTAAAATCTGCACAGCTACTGTTTAAGTAATTCTGAAACAATGACCGGTGGTTAATATACAACTCGTATAGTTTAAAATTTACACCTCGTTGAGGGCCCAAGAGACAAAATGCCAAACGATAAAGACCCAACACAAATGGAAGATCGCGTTAATCAAGCTGTGCAACTACACATGTCTGGCAATCTATCGGATGCCAAGAATAGCTATTTAAAAATATTGAACTCTGAGCCAAAGCACCCTGTGGCGTTACACTTGCTGGGCGTTCTCTCCCATCAAATGGGAGATAGCGACCAAGCAATCCAACTGATAGAGCAAGCATTAACAGTCATGCCAGAATATGTTGAAGCATATAGCAACCTGGGAAACGTGCTAAGAGAGACAGGCAAGCTTCAGGAAGCATCGTCGAGCTATCGACGCGCCATAAACTTTGCTCCAGACTATGCCGAAGCACATTACAACCTTGCTCAAACGCTTCGGGAGTTAGGACACACTGAAGATGCTCTAGTAAGTTTTCAAGATACCTTAAAATTTGCGGGTGATTTCCCTGAAGGATATAATGATACTGGTGCTTTACTCCTCGACCTTGATAGGCATCAAGAAGCGATTGACTATTTTCAGAAAGCAATTGCGCTAAGACCGGAATTCGCTGAGGCCCATAGTAACCTAGGCAACGCCCACGCAGATCTAGGCCAACTAGATGATGCAATTCAGAGCTATGAAACAGCGCTAGCAATACGGCCCGACCTTGGAGAAGTACACAGCAATCTGGGGAATGCCCTCTGGGAAGAACGCAGACTCGAAGAATCCATAGTGAGTTATCGCAAGGCCCTTGACATACAACCCCAAGACCCCAAAACACATCACAGTATGGGCATTGCACTATTAGACTTAGGAAAGCATAAGGAAGGTCTCCAACACAAACGATTGGGAGCGGGCGTGATCGAATTTACAGCGGACAACCAAAACGGATATAGAATACTCGGCGGCACATCAGAGAGGACGCCCGATGATTGAGCGACAAAATATAAGTGATACCGGAATTCCAAATTTTATGGGTTGCTGGGTTTTTGAGGATACATCCGTATGCGACGACCTCATTCTATTTTTTGAGGACAACAAAGAATCTCAAAGAGCTGGTAGAACGTCCCTTCGCTCAGTAAATGAAAACGTAAAACGATCTACGGATATACCAATAGCACCGTTAGACCTGAAGGAGGAAAAATTCCAAGTTTTTTTAAAATTTATAGAGCACCTCGAAGCGTGTCATCTGGATTATTTGGACCAGTGGGGACTCCTAAAGAAATTTTATCCTAGATTGCACATTGGGCCCTTTAATTTGCGACGATACGACGCAGGCGGCCATTTTGGTGCCGTACATTCCGAACGGACTTCACTAAATGTCCTTCATCGGGTCCTTGCCTGGATGACTTACCTGAACGACGTACCCGAAGGCGGGGAAACTGACTTCGTCCTCTACAATCTAAGCATAAAACCTGAAAAAGGGAAAACACTCATCTGGCCTGCAGAATGGACACATGCGCACCGAGGGTCCGTCGTTAAACAGGGGCCAAAATATATCACCACTGGATGGCTGCAACTCCCAGATGATGTTTAAGAATTGCAAATTACAATTAGCCAAAAACAAATCCGCCGGGCGAAATCGCCCGGCGGATTAAAACTTTTAAAACTTGTATCGACCTACAGGTCGGCGCAAGCGTAGCAATTGATCTCTAGACCAACAGCAACTTCTACTACTACAGGCTTCGTCCACATAAGATTTTCTCCCAAATACTAGCTAGTGCTTGGCTCATCCAAGCTTTCGGAGGCAATAGTACTATTTATTGCTTGGCCGGATACCTATACCAGTCATTTGAATTTCAAATGACCCTTACAGCTCATCCATCAAAGGAGGGACGTCCTGCAAGAGTGGTAACGTAAGCTGCTGCCCAATTTCCGATAAAACCTTTAGAAAACAAGCATATGGCTCTACTCGAACGTACTGCGAGGGTGTGAGAGCTACTATATCTCTATCGGGCAGTTTCGTCCGATAAAGCGTTACATCGAAGCTCTTATCAGGACCAATAATAGCTGTCATCGCTGGAACTACTGCCACACCCAGCCCTTCCTGCACCATTGATAAAGCCACTTCATACGTCCGGGTTTGGCTGATCACCCTATAGTGGGGCAGTACTCGCTGATACCACTCCTCGATCCGACGCTTGTGCAAACTACCAAAATTGAACTGGATGGTACTATTTATTACCGCCCTCTCTGTTTCAGGCAAATCTGCCTCTACGTTTTGGATATTCGTCAAATCGATTCCTTTGGGAACGGCCAAAACATATGGGTCTGTTGCTGTTGGTGTCTGATGGAAAGAAGAAGCGGAACTAGCAATGGAGTCCGTAGCCAACATAGCGATATTCAAACGTCTCCCATATAGCAAATCTAATGCTTCAGCAGGAGCTGTTTCGTGTATGTCTATTTCAATATCTGGAAAACTCTCGCCGAAACGGGTAACAGCGTTTGGGATTAGATTACGTGCTATTGAGCTCAAAGCTCCAACTGCAATTACACCTCTTGTCCCCTCAGAAAATTCCCTTAACCCGATTGTGGCCTCCTCAACACCAGCCAAAATTAGTTCCGCCTTCCGCGCTAGGAAGATCCCTGCATCCGTTAAGTTCATTTGACTACTATCGCGATTGAATAGTTGCGTCCCAACATCTTTCTCAAGTTTCGAAATTTGTTGTGATAGGGATGGCTGGGCTAGACCCAGCACTTTGCTCGCTTTAGTAAAAGACTTAGCGTGCGCCACGGCCCAAAAAATTCGTAATTGATGTAGTGTCATCGCTCTCAATTACTCTTTCTTCCAATTAGTAGGCTGGACGCTAGGCCAGTCGTTGAAATAGTTCAAGCCCCAGCACGACTAACACTACACCGGTTCAATCCCATAATTATCAAGGAAAATACGAATCAACTATATTATACGTAGAATTAACGTTAATCTCTAGAATACTAAATAACTGCTTATATCTTGTGATACAGCCTATCAAGTGGCTAAGTGCACTCATACTCATAGACTGGCAGAACTACAAAATGGACACAAATTTCCGAGTTGGCCATTCCTCTGATCCGTCCTGGCAGAATGCTGTCAAAGACTGCTTGGAACAAATTGGTCCGACCTCCAGTTTGAACCTTGGTTTTTTATACGTGGTTGAACCTTTAGGACAAGTTCTGGATTCGATTTTGGAACTATTACGGGCTGAGACTGGGATAACGACCTGGACCGGAGCGTCCGCCGCCGGTGTACTGGCGAATGAAACTGAATATTTCGGTCACGCGGCGGTTGCAATTATGTTAGCCCGCCTTCCCCAGAATGCTTTTGAGGTCTTTGAAGACGCGCTACCTTCTGATAAGCACTTTGCAATCGTACATTGTGATTCGCGAAGACCCGATATTGAAAGCCATATTGCTGAGATTGGAAATGCTCAAAACAACTTTCTCGTTGGGGGCGTAACGATGCCAGAAGGACGACGGATCAGCAATCGGCCCGTAAACGACTGGAGAACGACAGGGATCGCGTTTGGCGATTCTCTCCAAATTCAAACCGGTGTTACCCAGGGATGCAGCCCAATTGGCCCCACGCACATCATCACAAAATGTAGAGGGAATTTGATTTTTACAATCGACGACGAACCCGCCCTTCAGATACTTAAAAATGAAATGGGGCCCATACTTTCTAAACGCCTAGAAAATGCTTCTGGTTATATTTTCGCCGCAACACCAATCGATGGTTCAGACATGGGTGACTATTTGGTCCGCAACATTATGGCCGTAGACATTAATCAAAATGCTCTTGCAATAGCGGCAGATCTGAAATCCGGTGATAAAATATTGTTCTGCAAACGCGATGAGATGAGTGCCCGAACAGACCTTAGAAATATGGTGAGAAAAGTGGCTCGACGGCATACTAGACCATTAAAAGCTGCGCTTTATTATTCATGCATCGCCCGTGGCCCTAATTTGTTTGGACCTGAATCTCAAGAGATCCTTACTATTCAGTCCGCTTTAAATGAAGGTGAGGGTGGCGTCCCATTAGTAGGGTTTTTCGCAAACGGCGAAATTTCCAATGATCGCCTGTACACATACACAGGCGTATTGACGACGTTCTCCTGAAAAATCGAAACTCTACCCCATCGGTTTACTTGCCTACTCTGAAGGAGTGCTTCCCCTAATGGGCATCCGCCCAGTTGTCTCCACAACCCACATCGGCTTTGATCGGCACTTGAAGTTCCTTGGCCGGAAGGGCGGCCTCCTCCATTATTGTCGATACTATTTGTCCTGTGTGTTCCACTTCTGAATCGGGCACTTCAAATAATAATTCATCGTGTACTTGCAGTAGCATTTTAGCAGAAAGTCCTGCATCCAAGAGTGCTTCGGGCATTTTTATCATAGCTCGCTTAATAATATCGGCAGCCGAACCTTGAATTGGAGCGTTAATAGCCTGTCGCTCTGCATAATTTCTACGTACCGCGTTCTTTTCTCTGATGGAAGGAACATAGCAGCGCCGTCCAAAAATTGTCTCCACATAACCTTTGGACCTGGCTATTTCTTTGGTATTTCCCATGTAGTCAGCTATCCCAGGATACCTCTCAAAATAGGCTTCTATATACTCTTTCGCCTCACGCTGAGGTATTTGCAAAGAGTTAGCGAGACCAAAAGCACTTTGCCCATAAATGATTCCAAAGTTGATCGCTTTTGCACGTCGACGAAGCAATGGATCTATATCATCAAGTGGTACATTAAAGACCTGGCTCGCCGTAATAGCATGTATATCTGCGTTATTTCTAAATGCCCCTTTTAATACATCAATGTCAGCGATGTGGGCCAGCAACCGGAGTTCAATTTGTGAATAATCTGCACTCAGTAATTTAAATCCGGGCTCAGCTATAAATGCTTGACGAATCTTCCGCCCTTCTTCAGTCCTGATGGGAATATTCTGAAGGTTAGGATCGGTGGAGGAAAGGCGTCCTGTTACCGCACCAACCATAGAATAGGAGGTGTGTACTCGATGGGTGGCCGGATTTATTTGCTCAATGAGTGCATCGGTATAAGTACTCTTGAGTTTACTAAGTTGGCGCCAATCTAACACCCTCGCTGGAAAATCGTGGCCTTGGATTTTCAAATATTCGAGAACATCGGCCCCGGTCGCGTAAGCACCTGTTTTAGTTTTTTTTCCTCCTGGAAGTCCAAGGTCCTCGAACAAAATTTTTCCTAACTGTTTAGGGGACCCAATCGTAAATTCCTGCCCCGCTAGGTCGTAGATGTCAATTGCCAGTGTCTCAATACGTTCTGAGAAACTTTTCGACAAATTGGCTAGGAAACTCTCATCCACCTTAATACCCGCACGTTCCATTTCCGCCAATACGGCCGCTAGCGGCCGCTCCAGAGTCTGATAAACAGTGGCCATACGATCTGACACGAGACGGGGTTTTAGCACTTCAAAAAGACGCAAGGTGACATCAGCATCTTCCGCAGCATATTGACATGCCCGCTCGAGGGGAACCTGAGCAAACGATATCTGTTTTTTTCCGCTCCCCACCACTTCCTTGTATGAAATAGTGTTTATTCCGAGATGGTTTTCGGCCAGTGCGTCCATCCCGTGGTTTCCTTGCCCTGCGTCCAACACAAAGGACATGAGCATTGTATCATCGATGGGTGATACATTTATGGCGTAAGGATCACGGGCCAAAATCGACATATCATATTTTATATTTTGCCCTACTTTTAATATGCCCTGATCTTCCAACATTGGACGCAATACCTGAAGCACCTTTTCTAGGGGCAGCTGCTCTGGTTGCGACTCAACAATAGATGGGTCCTCCGCTAAGTCTGAATCTACTTGGTGGGCTATCGGGATATAACAAGCCTTGCCTGGCTCAACAGCCAACGATAATCCAACAAGGTCTGCGCTCGTGGCATCAAGGCCCGTGGTTTCGGTATCTACCGCAACGACGCCAACTCTTGTCGCCGCCTCAACCCACCAGGACAATCTTTCAACATTCTGCACCAACTCATAATCGACCGTGCTGTTGTCGTCAGGGGCCGGCGGTGCTTCACTCGTCTCAGAAACCCCTAGCTCTTTTTCGATTCGTTTCAAAAGCGACTTAAATTCCTGTTTTACAAGAAATGGACGTACTACATCCCAAACGGGTTGTGACAGGAAAAAGGAGTTTATATCCTCAGACACAGGGACATCTTTCTTAAGGGTTACAAGATCCCGACTCAGCAAAGCTAAATCTGCCTGTTCCTGAAGCGCTTCTCGCCGTTTTGGTTGCTTAATTTCCGAGGCACGCTCCAACAACTGTCCCAAATCTCCATAGGTTTTAATAAGTTCCGCCGCGGTCTTAATGCCAATACCTCGGACTCCGGGGACATTATCGGTTGAATCACCCGCTAGCGCCTGAACGTCTACGACTTTGCTGGGATGAACCCCAAACTTTTCGGCAACTTGCGGCACATCAATGCGTTTCATGGTCTTTGGGTCAAGCATATCAATGCCATCTCCAACTAATTGCATCAGATCTTTGTCACTTGAAACTATTGTTACTCGACACCCACGATCTCGAGCCTGATAAGCAAAAGTTGCAATAAGATCATCTGCCTCATATCCCGCCTTTTCCACACTCGCAAAACCGAAAGCGGTTGTTGCCTCACGAATTATGTCAAATTGTGGAAGGAGTTCTTCGGGTGGTTTGTCCCGATTTGCTTTATACTGTGGAAAAATCTCATGCCGAAACGTCGGTTTTGCAGTATCAAAAAGAACAACTAGCCCGTCACATTCTGACTCACTTGCCAATCGGTGCAACATGTTACAAAAACCTAATACCGCATTGACGGGTGTCCCGTCTGAACGCGTCAGAGGAGGCATCGAATAAAAAGCGCGAAAAATAAATCCCGACCCGTCAACGAGACATAGATGTTTAACAGTTTGTGTATCATCCATGTATCTGCCCTTTAAAGTATTGTACGAACATGCCGGAACTAAACTGATGAGTCGAGTACAAATCAATTAGCAATCCCTCGCTTCAATATATCAAGGTTCATAAGGCAGCAGAAAAGAACGACCGGGTGAACTCAAGTAGTGACCGATAAACCACAATACTAACTGGACCAGCCTTTATGTCTTTCCCTATCCGGCTTTCATTTTTTTACGGCGCCACATTCTTCGTCATTGGAATTTACATGCCCTTCTGGCCAGCATGGCTTAAAAGCAATGGTCTTGGCGCAACCGAAATCGGGATCTTGTTGTCCATAACCACCTGGACCAGAGTGGTGGTAGCTCCAGTCGTTGCTCAGTCAGCGGACAAATTGGGTCGCCGCAAACCGTTTATGATCGGATTGGGGTTTTTGACCTTGTTGAGCTTTTATTTGTTCTCAAAATCGGACAGTTTTCTCTCTTTCGCAGCCGTATCTTTTCTACTCGGGTGTAGTTTTGGCCCCATGATGCCCTTGGCTGAAACCACTACTTTGACGTTAGCGAAGTGCCGTGGTTTTGACTACGGACGAATTCGACTATGGGGTTCTATTACGTTTATCGCAGCTTCATGGGGAGGGGGGCTCTGGTTGGCGAAACGAAGCGAAGACGCCGTTGTCCCGCTAGTAATAACTGGGTCCGTGATGGTCCTAGTGGCCTGCCTGCTCCTTCCCGAATTAAAAGCACCAAGACAAAACACAAAACGAAACTCTATCTTCAGTTTACTTCAATCTCCGATTTTTATCCTATTTCTGGTTTCTGCCGGCCTTATCCAGGGAAGTCACGCTGCTTTCTATGGGTTTTCTGCTATCCATTGGCAAGCTATGGGTCTAAGTAAACACTCGATAGGTCTCTTGTGGGCAAGCGGGGTCGCAGCCGAAGTGCTTCTGTTTGCATTCAGTCGTACTATAATCAACCGAACAGGCATCACGGGTTTGCTGCTCATCGGTTCCATTGCAGCCGTTATTCGCTGGATTTCAACAGCGTATTTTGGGACTTTGCTATTTCTTTGGCCGATACAAGCCTTGCACGCATTAACCTTTGGAGCCACGCATTTAGCCGCACTCCATTTTATACAAGCTGCGACACCTGCTGGCAGTATCTCAACAGCACAAGCGTTATATTCGGCACTAGGACTGGGGGCGGCATCCGCGGTTATGATGACGTTGGCCGGAAACATGTATGATCACTATCAAAGCAGTGTTTTTTTCGTTATGGCAGGGGCTGCTTTTCTTGGTGCTGTGGGCACAATTATTTTGAAAAAAACGTGGGATGGAGGACAACTAAGATAGCGGCTAAGACATCATCTTAAGTTTAGTTCTGCAGAGATTTTCAACTCTTGGCTGCGTCTTTACTTATTTTGAAACGTCGACCACAATATGGGCAGTCTACTTCTCCAGATTCGCCTAATTTCAGATGTATTTTTGGATGACCCAGGATAGCGTCGCCCCCATCACAGGAAAGATCCCCATCACTTACATAGATTACCTCGATATCATCCAAAAGTTTCTTCCGCCCCAATTATGGAAACAAATATTTCTCGTCTCGGCGAATGACGTTGAGGCATGATATCCGTGTTCAAGGAACAGGCAAGCATCAAAATGAATTCGGTTATGCTAAACCATGCATACAAATGATCCCCGCCCCGAACTCGCAATCCGAGCTCGCAATCTTCGGAAGACATATTCTTCTGGACGCAGCGATCCCGTCGAGGCTTTGAAAGGGATCGACTTGGATATTCCTCGTGGGTCTATTTTTGGCTTATTGGGTCCTAATGGGGCAGGAAAGTCGACTTTTATAAACATATTAGGAGGCTTGGTAAACAAGAGCGCAGGGGAAGTAGATATTTGGGGAAACGACATTGTTAGAGATCGGAGACAAGCAAGCTCTGCAATAGGGATCGTTCCGCAAGAATTAACAATCGACCCTTTCTTTACGCCACGCGAGACCCTAGAACTACAAGCTGGCTATTACGGCGTCCCAAAATCTGAGCGCCGTACGGCGGAAATCCTAGTTGCTCTGGGGTTAGCCGAAAAGGCTGAAGCCTACACCAGGAGATTATCGGGAGGAATGCGGAGGCGGCTGATGGTAGCGAAAGCGTTAGTACATCGGCCCCCCGTACTAGTTCTCGACGAACCAACGGCTGGAGTAGATGTTGAACTTAGGACACAACTTTGGACCTATGTAAGAACCCTAAATGAAGAAGGGGTGACCGTGCTACTCACCACGCATTATCTTGAAGAGGCGGAGCGAATGTGTGATCGAATCGCGATAATTGATAATGGTGAAGTCGTCGCATGCGATGAAACAAGTTCGCTCGTTCGGGAATTAGATCGCAAAGAGATATCCATTACTATCACTGAGACCATAAGTAGTGTCCCTGATTCATTAGAGACGCTAGGGGCCGTCTTGCAGTCGCCGCGCACCCTGGTGCTCCGGTATCGACCCAGCCAACTGGAAATCGCTGAAGTCTTACGTGCCATCCAAATTGCTGGGCTGTCCGTCGCTGATTTATCAGTGAATGAGCCAGCCCTGGAAGATCTTTTCCTCGAAATAACCAGTAAAAACGAAGACTAAGACTGTCGGATTTAAAGGAATTACGATAAACTTGATAGAAAATAATTTAGCTAATTTCCGAAACGTTCAGCACCCGTAGCTCAGCTGGATAGAGCGCTGCCCTCCGAAGGCAGAGGTCACAGGTTCGAATCCTGTCGGGTGCGCCATTATTTGCTTAATCTATTCAGATAGTTATCCGATTCGGGTTTCCATCTAACCTCAGAGAAATGCAGTTTTGACACAGATTTGACACAGTAAAAGGGTCAAATCCATGGGTTGTGTGCGTAAAAGAGGTAAATCTTGGAACGCTCAGGTGAGAGTTTCCGGATGGAGAAAT
>CAZEWK010000073.1:0-7434 GCA_964515905.1 uncultured Rhodospirillaceae bacterium
GCAGTAGTCGTGGCATCTGTAAGAACGGCAATTTGGAACGCCGTACCTATTGCATATGTGCCGGCAGAAATAACCACTTTGGCGTAGCCCGCAGAAACCGTGTCTCTGTCGGTTACAACGGTTAAAGTTAATGTGGTGCCACCATAAACAACGCTAAAGGTATCACCAGAGGAGATGGTTTGTGCTGACTGGCCGCCAACAGTGAAGGATATTGCGGGCGCCTGTGAATATGCACCCGAACCTGCACCTGAGATGGTACCAGCGGAAATGAATACGCTATTCAATTGGAACGTTTGCGTGTTTGCTGAAAGCTTGGCAACAGCCAGACCCGTGCCGCCCGTATAATTTTCATCGGCTCGCAGATCCACCGAATTAACGGCAAGGGTACTTGCTGTATCGTTTGAAAACTGCACGGTAAGTATAGATCCTGAGCCGTTCACTAAATCTAAGCCTTGATATGTGGAATCGCTTGTTAAAAGCCCGATTTGGTCCCGAATGTCGTTATATTGCGTAACAATGTTTGCGACTTCCGAGTTAGTGGCCGCAGATTTCAAGTTAACCGCTAAACCCTTTAGCTGTCTGACTAATGCTTCAACAGCGGTTATCGCGTCTGTGGCAGCAGCCAGAGTTGAAATTCCCTGATCAATGCCGTTTTTTTCTCGGTAAAATCCGTTGCACGGTCATTTAGGCCTTTAGCTTGGAAGTACGAAACTGCATCATCAAGCGGCGAGGCCACACGCAAGGCAGTCGAGAGACGGTTTTGCGTCTGAGCAATTAAGTCGGAAGTGCTTTGTAGGGATAGTAGGTTCTGCCGCACAGCGGCAGTTAGAGTGACATCACCCATTTTGCGCCCCTTTCTAGAGCGTTAATGACAATTCTTGTCTACAATGGGCAATTTTTTGATTCACCTGCGGACGTTCTAGTAAATAATGACTAACGATATTTTAAAGTCGCTCTCGGCAGTTTAAATTTCCTGATCAGATATCCGGTCTCCGTTAGAGTATTTTCTCTTTGATTTATTACCCATCAGATCAACAAAGTGACGAGGGTGTAGACCAAATCCTGGACGTATTATTCTTACATTATCTGGAGAAAATTTTTCACCCGGAGCAATATCTTTCACGGCATAAATGGAGCGTCGGAACTGAATCGATTTCGTTTCTCTCTCAGAGATTGAAAAAGTAGGTGTCCCTAGTGCTTTGGCGATGATGGCAGTATCTCTCACAAGTTGGCAAAGCTCATCTGCATTGGCGGAAAATGCGCTGTCTACTCCACCATCGTCTCTTGAAATTGTGAAGTGCTTTTCAATGACGGAGGCTCCGACCGCAATGCTAGCTAAGGCAACTTGGTTGCCAAGCGTATGGTCTGATAATCCAACTACGCAGTCGTATTTATCTTCAAGATAAGGTATGGCCAAAAGATTTGTATCTGATGGGTCCGCTGGATAGTCCGATGTGCATTTTAAAAGGATCAGGTCCTTGCAACCGGAATTTCTTGCGGTTGTAACAGCTTCATCTATCTCTTCTTCGTTAGCCAAACCGGTTGATATGATTAAAGGCCGCCCTGTTTGTGCAGCCTTTCTTATAAGCGGATAATGAATGTTCTCAAACGATGCAATCTTATAAGCACACGGATTTAATGTCTCTAGAAAATCAACAGCAGACTCGTCGAATAC
The DNA here is from genome assembly GCA_964515905.1 of uncultured Rhodospirillaceae bacterium. Taxonomy (GTDB): domain Bacteria; phylum Pseudomonadota; class Alphaproteobacteria; order UBA7887; family UBA7887. Next base: position 1,676 of record CAZEWK010000073.1, read on the forward strand.
AGAGCTAAAACAATCTATCCCTAAAGAACGGCAAAACTCAAATATATCAGCAATCCATTCTGGATCTGTAAATGCACGTTTATATAGGTCATAGAGAGTTTCGTTTTTCCAAAGACTATCTGGATTAGTAATCAAAAAATCTGAAGATCTCACGTCAATGGTAAGCGCATCAGCCGTATACGTTTGCAACTTGAGAGCATTTGCGCCAGCATATTTGGCAGCTTTTACAATTTTGATTGCTTGGTCAAATGATTGGTTATGATTGCCAGACATCTCTGCAATGATATAGGGGCGATGTCCTTTTCCAATCTGTGTCGCATTTATACCAACCGAGACCATCATTCCCCCAATTTTTTAAGAAGATCAGAGATGCGGCCATCATCGTGGTTTATACGCTTAACGATCTCCTTTGCGTCTTTTGGGGCAGCAGTAAAGGCTAATCGTAGCAGATCCATCCAATTAACATTGTTGTTTGCTCTTACGGCTTCAATTTCATCGATAATTTTTATTTTATTGGTGCTCTGTACCGCGCCCAATTTTTCAAGGCGTTTGATTTCGTCATAAATATTTACATCCCAATTTGAAAACTCGGAAGGTAGTTCTCCGGAAGAATGAAATGTACCATCCCCCCTTTGAACGATAGGAACAAAGCGGCCATTTAGTATAGTATCCAGACCGTCTTCGAACATTTGCTCAACTTCTTCCACAAGCCTCGTATAAGTATCTTTGAAAGTTTGTTCTCCACGATCAAAATTCACATACTTTTGAAAAATGATATCTCCAGTATCAATACCTTCGTCAACTTGGTGAATTGTTACGCCACTTGGGGTTCCATCGAAAAATGACCAAAAGTTTGGATGCGCGCCACGGTTAAAAGGGAGGTAACCAATGTGAAGGTTTATAATAGGGCTCTTCGTACCTTTTAAAACGCTAAGGGGGATAATATGGCGATAACCGAAGGTAATGATAAGGTCAAAGCCCTTGAAATCATTTATTTTATCGTATGCATGCCAAACCGAGCATCCACGCATCTGTAGAACGGAGATAAGGCGCGTGTTCTCCTCTGAGTAACCAAGAAATAAAACCTTTTTGCGAATTTCTTGGGAGGTCGTGCCTAAATTTTTAACGTATCTATATTCTGTCATAGAGCCTTCAAATTTCAGTTGGCAAAAGGCATAACTTTTAGCACCACTATTTTAAAGGGTAGAATAATGAAAAGTAAGCGATATTGAATTATCCTATCTCTTTTAGGGGCGAGCATCTATTCATTTCAAACATCGTTATAGATTCACTATATAGATGCATTAGTCCGTTGGGATTGCCTGTGTCATATAACATTATAAAATTACTATTTTATAAATTAGAAGACGGGTGGGTTCTGTTGGTTTTAACCATGATATTTTTCAGGTGTTTGGTTGAATACCCTTTATGAAGCAACAAATGAGAATCTCTACGAAATTTTTTTGGGGTGTCCGTGACAAACTTTTTGCAGAAATTTTTAATACTGAAAACACTGAAATAATTGAAGGTATAACTAAATTTCTACAAATGGAAAATGAGCACCTTTTTAAGGCGGAAACTGCACGTTTGTTGGAACCAGATCAAAAAACTCTATCATCATCAAAATTTCGTTCCCGATGAAAGAAGTATTTCATCAAGAATTATTCACACAGGTAAGGTGGATATCCAAGAATAAGAATGTGTTGGTAGCGGTTATTTGGACGAAGTATTTAGCCGCGTTAAGTGTTTGGAAGATGTTGCAGCAAGGAGTGTAGGTGACTGATTCTTCTAACCGTACTAGAACATAGATTTAAAGATATGCGGATAATCTTTTTTACATACTTGCATTAGCACGATACGCCACAAAGCATGTAAAATTTTTAAGTTAGCGTGAAAGTTTCCACCGTACCGAGGAGGGCCCTTTCTATCTTCCCCACTTATATTTAGTTCTTTAAATACGCATCGGTCCATTAGGCCACTTATTGCCAATTCCGCACCTGCTGCCTGATAATGGTCGAAGCCACCGTTTTTAGCATATAAGGACATATGGTAGCCTTTCATTCCACATAAAATATCATGGGCTCCATAACAAAATAGAACAAATCCATTCAGTATATATTCAGTCCACCTTTGGTACTTTTTTCGTCGTCCAATAACCAGTTGCACATGCTCGTCAAATAGTAACTTTCGAAATGTTTCAATTTGATCAGGATTATGTTCGCCGTCGGCATCTAGGGTGACGACAGCTTGAGCCTTACAAGATTCTGCATACTTAAAGCCTCGTTCTAAAGAGCACTCATAACCCAAACGTTCTTTATTTTGAATGACTATGGCGCCAGATGTTTTTGCTATTGCGGCCGTGAGATCAGATGAACAGTCATCGACTACAACAACCTTGCCATAACTAACCGCCGTTTTTGTGACATCGGCGATTGTTTGCGCCTCGTTGTGGGCGGGGATAACAATAACTAATCTAGGTCCGACCATAAAATAAACTCGTGTGCCTGCTTTGGGTTCAGAAGTACTCTACCCAGGACATCCTCAAACCGATAAGGTGGACATGCCTCTTTCGGACAAGGACGCAAATATTCGAGATTTTCTTGCGTCAGCGCTACGCCCGCCGACGTATCCTCACGGACACAAATTGCACGCCGCTGTAAAATAGCCGTATCGCTCTCATTAGGCTCTATTCGTTTGATCCCATCTCCAAGCGCGGCCTCCAGCTCCCGTGTCCGCAAAACCATCTCGCTCCAAGTTTCTGGGTTCATCGCAAATTTATGGTCTGGACCACTACGTTCATTATCGTCAGTAAAATGTTTTTCAATTACACTTGCCCCTAAAGTGACAGCACCCAGAACTGTGCTGTGCCCAAGCGTATGATCTGACAATCCTAAAGGTAGCCCGGGCCAATGTGCAGCAAAGCTTTTCAACACCCTGAGATTGATGCACCTGAAATTATCCGGATCAGCCGTGTAGTTTGTGTTGCACTGCATTAAAATAAGCTTTCGGTTACATTTGAGCACGGCTCCAACTGCCCGATGAACATCATCCATGGTGGAGGCACCACAAGCCAAAAGAACAGGTTTTTGTTGCTCCGCAATTTTATTAATTATTTCTAGCCAAGTAATGTCTCCCGAACCGATTTTTAGTGCTGCCACATGTTGTGCAAACAAATCGACTGCATCAAAATCATAGGGCGAGGTCATCATATCTATATCTGCATCAATACAGGTTTGCACCAAACTTTCTGTCCAATTCCGGCGACAATGATAAGCATCGTATATGTCAAAGACAGATTCTTTCCATGCAGCCTGGTGCCCGATTTTATTTCCTATAGATCGAAAACCTATATCACTAACTATCCGGTCCGCCAGAAAGTGCTGAAACTTTACAGCATTAGCACCGGCGTCCTTTGCCAGCCAAATTAAACTTTTCAAACGGCCCAAGTCCCCATCATGATTAGCTGCAAGATCTGCTATAAAGTAAGTTTCGAGAGATTTCGATATTCTACTTTTATTTATAAAAACTTCTTGATCGTAAAGCGTATTCAAAAGCCACTCCTAAAATGATCTTAATACGAAACTTAGCGAAGCCTAATCCTTTGTATCAAGCCTACTATTTGTAAATATGCTGATTAAAGCCAGTCATGCGTCTCCAACCCTAAAAATAGGTGTGCCTTGAAAATCATGGCCAATTATCTGCTGATGGATTTCAGTAAATTTTTTATGGAACAATTCTATATTTTTATCAAAAAGGGATTTTTTCTTTGTCGTCATTGCCTACAATCCTCAAATTGGAAACGTCTCCTAGCTAGGCTATTTCAAATTAGATAACGATTCGTGAATTTTTTGGTGCTATGGGGTATAACACTTTGCAATAGATAGGATTATTTTATCTAAAGTTCAGGCACACCCGCATTGAGGGTTTGCTCAAATAATTGTAAAACGGAGCAGTCTTTTATGACGGTACTGCTTATTGGATCCACGGGGATGTTGGGTCAAGCTATATTATCAGTAGCCAAAGAAAGCCGCATAAACATTGTCGGCGCTGCTCGGCATAACGCAGACGTTAGCCTTGACCTAAATAATTCTAATGCGGTTGAGCAAATTTTTGATCAAGTAAAGCCGTCCATAGTGATAAACGCAGCTGCTATCACTAATTTAGACGACTGTGAAAATGCGCCAGATGTCACGTGGCGGGTCAACGCGCGCAGTGTACATATGCTCGCCAAGCTGTGCCAAGTTCATAGAGCTCGGTTTGTTCAAATTTCTACAGATCATTTCTATACGGGGGATGGTGATGCCCTTCATGATGAGGCCGCACTTGTTGAATTGGTTAACGAATACGCAGTTACCAAATTTGCGGGAGAATGTTTCGCTCGGCAATTTCCCGAAAGTTTAATTTTAAGAACCAATATCGTCGGATTTCGAGGATGGAAAGACAGACCAACATTTATTGAGTGGGTAGTCGACAGTCTTGAAACTGGAAAAAACATTATAATGTATGATGACTACTTCGTATCTTCTATAGACGTGTTAACTTTTTCACATGTCTTATTTGATTTGCTTGATAGGCACGCTCAAGGAACGTTAAATGTAGCTTGTCGCGAAGTTTTCTCTAAAAAAGACTTTATTGAAAGATTTGCTCAAAAAGCTGGACTTTCCTTATTAAATGCAACCCGGGGTAGTGTTCATAAAGGAAATATTCCTCGCGCATTCAGTCTTGGATTAGACGTACGAAAATCTGAAGCAATTTTAAATAGGCCTTTACCATCATTAGATTCGGTCATATCCAGCATCTCCAAAGAATATATAATGCGTAGGAGCGTAGGACTGCAAAAAAGGGGCTAATTATCAAACTAAGTTAACCCTAATAATTTACTTTATTGATGGAATTCCCTCGCTAATTTTCACGCAGCCGTTAACTACTTACTTTCTGATAAATTGTTGAGAAATTTCAAAAAACTGGGCGTTTCCTATAGATTTTCTATATGCATTTGCCATCGGCGGAGATAATTCTCAATGGTCAAATTAAGAAAATCTAGCCCTGCGTTACTAAGTCATATGTAGGGATGGTGGGGTTTTCAGAACCCATGAATTATGACGCAATTCCCAAATGTCAGTATTGCGTGAGGCTTCGACAACCTCCCAGAATTGTTGCTCGGTGATTTCAATAAAATCAATAAATCTTTTGATGTAATCATGGTGGCAATGGCCATCATATTTGAGGATTAGATCCAAAGCTTCTTTGCGCGTTAGTCGATTATCCCGAATATCGCAGCTAACCTGTTGGGTTACATTCCCAAATCCAAGTTTGACGTATTTTAGAAATTGATTAACAAAGACAAAATCCTCATCGACATTTGTATGGTCGTGATACGATCCAGTCCGGTTTGGATCTGCATCTTGGCCGCGACGTGGAATAAAGCCCACGGCTTCGGCATATGCGGCATTGTTGGAGACACTGTAATCTTCAATGTAGTAGCCAAGATAAATCATTCTCAGCCCCGCCTTATTGCGTTTATCTTGCATGGGAAATTTATAAAGCAACATGTGCTTAGGCTTATTACCGTATTTCATGTAAGGTGCGAGATCTGCCCCACCTAGCGTGTGTAAGCTAGTAATATCAGACGCATCTCCGTCCATCGAACCGCACCCATTTCCAAATGCGAGAAATGGGTTTTCTCCGGCGCAGGCTAGAGGAATTTTCTGGGTTAAGGCTACTCGCGGAAGGCTCGCATAAAGAGCTATTTCCGAAGG
>CAZEWK010000074.1:0-3042 GCA_964515905.1 uncultured Rhodospirillaceae bacterium
AAGTTGGTGGAGTGGCAAATACAGCAAGGGGTGCATGGTCTTGTTCCTTGTGGGACTACCGGGGAATCTCCTAGTCTGAACCATGAGGAACACGAGCGTGTAGTTGAAATTTGCGTTAAGGTCGCTGGAGATCGAGTGCCAGTTATCGCTGGGACTGGATCAAATTCTACTGCAGAAGCAGTTAGTTTGACACGGCACGCTGCCTCTGCGGGTGCTGCTGCAGCATTGGTTGTAATGCCGTATTATAATAAGCCAACGCCGGAAGGGCAGTATCAACATTTTAAAACGATAGCCGAAAACGCGGAAATACCGATCATCATATACAATATACCTGGGCGTTGCGTTGTTGATATGTCAGTTGATACTATGGCAAGACTTGCCAAAATCCCAGGTATAATAGGTGTGAAAGACGCTACCGGCGATGCTGCCCGGCCTAGCCAGGTCCGATATGTAATTGGCAGAGAGTTTTGCCAGCTTAGTGGCGAAGATGGATGTGTCCCCGCAATGCTTGCGCACGGTGGCCACGGTTGTATTTCCGTAACGGCTAATGTTGCTCCAGGACTCTGCTCTGCAATGCATGAGGCTTGGAATTCCGGCGATTCCAATCTCGCTCTCGAGATACATGATAAGCTGACCCCTCTAAATGACGCGTTGTTTTCGGAGACTAGTCCAGGTCCGGTAAAGTATGCCCTTAGTCTTCTTGGGCATTGTACACCAGAACTCAGGCTTCCAATGGCCAATATTACTGGAAGTACAAAAGAGTTAGTTCACAGTGCGATGGAGTCTGCTGGATTGCTAAGTTTGAGTGAAGGCCAGTGGCACGCAGCGACGTAAGTCGCCGAACTGTAGCCCAAAATCGCAAGGCCCGATATAATTACTTTATCGAGGACACGCTGGAAGCTGGCCTAGTCCTGCAGGGCACAGAAGTTCGTGCCATGCGGGCGGGACATGCTAGTCTTGGGGACTCGTACGCCGACATCAAAGGAGAAGAACTATTTCTAGTCAATGCTCACATAGCAGTTTATGAGCCAGCTAGTCGTTTCAATCATGAACCATTACGACCCAGAAAGCTCTTATTACATAGACGCGAAATAGAACAGTTGCGTGGGAAACTCCAAAGAGAAGGTTATACATTAGTTCCTCTTTCGTTATATTTTAACGAACGCGGCCGCGCAAAAATTCAACTTGGATTGGCAAGAGGTCGTCGGCAGGTGGATAAGCGAGAACGAGAGAAAACAAGAGATTGGGAGCGGCAAAAAGCGAGGTTGCTACGATCAAATTCCTAGCTTGTAGGGTTTGTGAACTAATAGGGCGGGTATTTTTTTAGATATAGAGAAATATTGAGGAAGACATCCTCGAACATCGTGGGAGTTAATCGTCGAGTATTAGTATTGTAACGCGAGCAATGATAGCTGTCGTAAAGGACGACACCTGGCTTGATAGAGTGTTTTCCTCCGTGGGTGAATTTATTCTCTGTCTTTCTGAGGCTATATAGAGAAACTATGGCATCATGTGCGATGTGGCCTAAAGCAAGTAGTACACGCAAATTTTTCATTGCCTCTATTTCCGCAAATAGAAAGTTTTTACACGTTTTGATTTCCTCTTTACTCGGAAGATTTTTTGGGGGAACACAGCGAACGGTATTGGTGATTCGGCAGTTTATTAAGGACAACCCATCGTCAGTGTTGGTTGTGTAAACACCGGCCGAGAATTCGTATTTTTTCAACGTTTTGTAAAGTAAATCACCAGCAAAATCACCAGTAAAAGGGCGTCCTGTTTTATTCGCTCCGCGTAGACCTGGAGCTAGGCCTACTATAAGGAATTCAGATGATAACGAACCAAATGAAGCTACAGGTTTGTTATGCCAACGCGAATGCAGCGCTCGGTTTTCTTTTCGGAAATCTGCTAATCTTGGGCAAAGTTCGCAATCTGGTTGGGGGACCATTGGTTTCTAGTATTTCTTAGTGCAAACAGACATAGTTGCTTCGTTCGGTGTACTTAAAATATTAGGGACTTTTCAGTATTATATCTAAATGTGGGTTATGGATCTATGATTCTTAGTAATCGGGGTATTTGAATTAGAGGTTATATGGCTATGAGGGCTAAATCCGTTTATGGGGGTACTAAGGCAGATGAAATAGCTGACAACGATATAATTTTAATTGCTCTTGGGAGTAATCTTTGGTCGAGTCCTCAGTTGAGCCCTCTGGCAACTTGTGAAGCGGCATTATTCAAGTTGCGTGAACATGGAGTTATAGAGAGTAGAGGATCTGGATGGTACGCCAGTTCTCCAGTTCCTAGTTCTGGCCAAAATTGGTATATAAATAAGGTATCTGTTGTTACTACTGAGCTTTTACCAGAGGAGTTGTTAGAAGCGCTTTTAGACGTAGAAAATGATTTCAACAGGAAACGATCTAAAAAGTGGGGTGAGCGAACACTGGATTTAGATTTATTGGCTTTTAATGAAATGGTATGCGAAAATTTGGGGAATCATCGACTTAATTTGCCTCATCCTAGAATGCTTGAACGCAGATTTATCGTTGAACCACTAACCGAAATATTACCCAAGTGGGTGCATCCTATTTGCCGTCGTGAAATTAAAGATTTGTCTCAAGCGCTGGGAGAAGATCAAAAAGTGTTGCGAATCTCGGTTTAGGTGCTCGATAATTGCGAAAAATGGTGGCAAAATTAGTGAGAAGTCGTTATTTAATAGTTTAGTAAAGATGTTCAATAGTTAGACGAGCTATAAAAAACTAATAAATTACTTAATTTTAATGGTTTATAGTTCATACTTTATTTATAATTTGAAGGATTGGTTATGGCACGAGTTACTGTGGAAGATTGCGTAACTAAAATTCCTAACCGCTTTGAGTTAGTTGTTTTAGCAGGACAGAGAGCAAGGGAAATTACCGCGGGGGCGGAAATACTGGTGGAACGGGACAGGGATAAAAATCCCGTAGTGGCATTAAGAGAAATAGCTGAGGAAAAAGTAGCTCCCAACGAATTGCACGAGGCAGTGGTTTCTGGGTTACAAAGACACGC
>CAZEWK010000075.1:0-2865 GCA_964515905.1 uncultured Rhodospirillaceae bacterium
AAAGGTAATATCCATAAACATGCCAACAGCCTCGATCCTAACTTTGAATAGACAAAGCAGCCAACACTCTCTTATTTGCGAGTTAAAAAAAGTCGAACCACTACTGAAATCACTGTTGATTCAGAGGGATGAATTCGAAAAGATTCTTCCTTACTGTTTGCCAACTTCCTTTTGACAGCAGACAATGGTGCGATGAACACTGAGAGCAGTTTAAACCTTCTTTGGATTCTACTCTGCGCCGTTTTGGTCCTCATTATGCAAGCCGGGTTCATGTGTATTGAAGCAGGGGCTACCCGCAATAAAAACAGCATCAACACAGCTCTCAAGAACATATGTGACCTTGGCATTTCTATGCTTGGGTTTTGGGCAATTGGGTATGCACTGTTGTTTGGTTTTTCTAAACTGGGTCTTTTTGGTTTTACCGATTTTTTCTTTTTCGCTCAAAATCCTCAGAAAGGTGCGTGGTTTGTATATCAAGCCGCATTCTGTGGAGCCGCAATTACCATTGTCTCGGGCGCTGTCGCGGAACGATTAAAATTTTCAATGTACCTACTTATTACAGCCGTAGGTGCCACCATTGTATACCCTGTCATAGCCCACTGGGTATGGAACGAAAACGGATGGTTGGCAGAAGTCGGCTTTATCGATTTTGCTGGTTCCACGGTCGTACATAGTTTAGGTGGCACCATTGCCCTAGCGGCGATTATAATTCTCGGTCCAAGAACTGGGAGGTTTCGCGAAGACGGCACCGTCAGGGAATTTAACGGCAGCAACGTTCCTCTGGCTTTACTGGGCACCTTATTACTTTTTTTTGGATGGTTTGGTTTCAACGGTGGCAGTGGTGGCGCCTTCGATGAAAACGTGCCGACTATTCTAGGCAACACTCTACTCTCTGGAGCTTCAGGGCTAGTGACGACCGTGGTGGTATGCTATGTCGTTTTTGGCCGCCCACAAGTCTACAAAATCATGAATGGCCTTCTGGGCGGACTCGTAGCGGTAACTGCTTCCTGCAACACAGTTATGCCCTACGAGGCTGTTATTATCGGCTGTGTCGGTAGCATAATGGTGCTGTTCGTGGATCGGATTCTCGAGCGTCTTCTATTAGATGATGCCGTCGGCGCTATCCCTGTGCATCTAGGCGCAGGTGTTTGGGGTACCCTTGCAGTCGCATTGTTCGGTGACCCTGTCCTTCTGGAGACAGGTCTATCGAGTGAAAAACAAATGGGAGTCCAATTTATAGGCATCCTGACCTGCTTCATAGCAGTCTTTTCTATTTCCTTCATATTAATTTACATTGCGAATAAAATTTGGGGAATCCGCGTAAGTCACTCAGCTGAAGAAGCGGGGCTAAACGTCGCTGAACACCGTGCGAATGACGACGTCGAAGATTTGCTGAACGTTATGCAGGAACAGGCAGCCTCTCGTGACCTCTCGCTTCGGGCATCCCAGGAGCCATTTACTCAGGCGGGACAGATCGGTGTCCATTATAATAACCTTGTATGGAACATGGAGGAAGCAGCAAAAGAAACAGAAGATATCTTGAAACGCGTTCTTCCGGAGAGTGTCGCTGAAAGACTAAAACAGGGCGCAGATATTCACGATAACTACGAAGAGGTATCAATAATATTTATCGATCTAGTTGGCTTCACAAAGTTATCAAATACTCTTGTAGCCCGGCGCGTTGTTTCACTTCTAAACGAAATTTTTAATCGTTTTGACAGGCAGGCAGCAACCTACGATGTTGAGAAAGTGAAGACCATTGGCGACAGTTATATGGCTGTATCCGGTTTAATAGAAATGACACCCAATCATGCTGAAAATGCAGTGCGAATGTCTCTAGCGGCTGTGAAAGAAATCCAACAATTTAATATAGAAAAGAAATTCGATCTCAGTGTCCGGGTCGGTATAAATAGTGGACCCGTAATTGGTGGCATCATAGGGGACTCTCGCTTCATGTACGATATGTGGGGAGATACAGTTAACGTTGCGAGCCGTATGGAGTCCGGTGGGATGGAGGGACAAATTCAAATATCAGAAGCCACGTATGATCTAATTAAATTACTCCCAGATCTGGTCTTTACTACACGTGGAGATGTCGAAGTAAAGGGGAAGGGATTGATGAAAACCTGGTTGGTTACGAGCACGAAAACATCGAATGCCGATACCATCGATTCAAATTTGCAGTGATTTGATTATGAAAATTCCAACAATTAAGTTTCTATTACTTGCGTTTTTCTCGTACCTTTTTTTTTCTTCTATGATGGTAAGGGCAGATCACAGTGAATTCGAGTGGCACCTTCTGGACTCGGAGGTCACCATGGATTTATGTAAGAGAGTGCTGCACGAAGGAAAAGTTATCCATATGAGTGGGGAAAACAACTGGGGAGAAGATAATCCCTGGAAAGAAACCATCCTTTATTTTGCCGGTAGCTTGTATGAAGTGAAATATCACCTTGGTCTTAAATCGATTGCATGCCGATCATACAGGATTAGTCCGACAACGAGAACGCTCCCAAAACCCGGTTAGAAATTGTTTTTTCCGTTAATGCAGGCATTTTTAGAAATAAAACGTAATCCCTCTTAGATACCGATGTGGTATCCCAACAAAATGCGTTGTAATCTTTGTCCAGTACTCGCTCGGTGATTACGCCAATCTATTTTTGGCCTACCGGAAAATGCATTTGGGAGGTGCTTATTAGATGAACAAATCTACTGTAATGGGACTTGTGGGAGGATTGGTTGTAGGCCTCCTAATTGGGAGCCTCGCGCTGCGGTGGGCCAGCCCATACTTAATGGAATCATCTATAGCTCACGCAGTAGCCCAGCCTTCATCAAGCAACTTTAAAATTTCTAAATAAATCGCAT
>CAZEWK010000076.1:0-4785 GCA_964515905.1 uncultured Rhodospirillaceae bacterium
CCCCAATAATCAAAACATCAAGTTTACCCATTGAACCATCAGACATAGTATCTACCCTTTTGAGTTAGGAATTCTTTTTTTATATTGTGACCCTGTTTGAAAACATTATGGTAAAAACAACACATATTATAGTAAAATTTAGCGCGATAAAGCACATATAACGTATTCCTACGAAAAGTTGTGGAGACAATCCGTGAAAACTTTAAAAGCATTTCTCTTGGCTGTTATTTGTTTCGGGCTAATGAGCACGTCTTCCTTTAGTGATGAGTTTGGTACAAGGGACGAAGCATCGGAATTGTTGAAGCGGGCCGTTTCGCTATTAAGAGTGGATAAAAATAGAGCCTTGGATTCGTTCACTACAGGTGAAGGTGGCATGATCCACAAGGACTTATACGTCTTTTGTTCAGCCCCCGACGGGACGCTGTTGTCTCATCCCCGACTAATAGGGAGCAATGTTCTCAATTTCGAAGATTCGGAGGGTACCCCAGTCGGTCAGCTTATGTTTTCAAATGCGAAACGAGGGACAACTATTGAGGTTACTTATAAACTTAGGAGGCCTACTACCGATTCAGATAAAGAATATACGAAAACTGCCCTAGTCACCGAAGCATCCGGTTTAATGTGTGGTGTAGGTTATTATCATCCCCAGTGATACGATACCATTAAATAGAAGTTATAGTAGAGGTTATATCGGAAAATCGTCTACTAAATGATTGAGAAGATGTAAGTCTGCTTTAGGTCCGAAATCGGAATGATACTAGGAATTTGGCGAGGTAATAGAGAGAATGGTTAATGGGGTCATTGCTTCCTAAATATTTGCCATCTAGAACCCCTTGGTATGCTAATCACAGATGGGGAGACTGGAGCCTCCTTTCTTTTGTCTTTCTTGCCTCTTTCCTGACCGATGGGTAAGAGATATTCTCCGTTCCTTGTTGGACAGCAGTTATTGCTGGCAAAAAGTCCATTATGCAAACGGTTGTAGTTGCACTGCTCCTGAGTCTGTTGATATCCAGTTGCACTATTGGATATAATTATCCCGTAACAAAGTATAGGCAGTATATGGGCGACCGTGATTTATGTATTGCGGAAGTGTCTACTGCGGTGCCGTCAGCGGCACGGGAATCTTGGAACGAGTTCTGGTCATATTACTATGGTAGCGAACTCTTTTGCCACGAAAGTGCCCCTCAATAAAAAGCCTATTTCCCGATTGCAGTTGTTGTTGACAAGCTTTATTTCCATTAACAATTCGGAATACTCAGGAAGATTGTAGGGAGGTAGCTGTGGAAGAAGTGGGAAGCACGCTTGGGTTAGTCGGTTTCGTTTTCTTGTTGGTTAGCGCGTCCATTGTTTTCCTGTCGCTGATTTCCTGGATTTTTGGGAAAATGCGCAACCCAGTATTGATGAGTGTCCAAGTCGTTGTGCTGTTAACACTCGTTTTATGGTTAATAGATGATATTACTGTGTTTACTGGGTTGGAAGGTGAAAGCGGTGAGTTTGCCGTTAAGGCTATTAACGCGATGCTCTGGCTGTCTGGAGCCTATACTTTTAACGCAGCTCTTAATCGGTACATCTGGAAAGGCATTCTGGCGAAGGACGGCTATGTTTGGAAAGGTATCTTTGCTGCCCAGGAAGGTGTGTCAAATGTTCCCAAGCTCCTAACCGACTTCGCAACGGTTTTCATTTATATCACGGCAATCATGTCAGTGATGTACTTCGTATACGAAAAACCTATCACAGCTGTAGCTGCGACTTCGGGTGCTTTTGCCTTCGTAATTGGCTATTCCGCGCAGTCAACACTGGGTGAGATCTTTGCGGGGTTATCTTTGAATTTGTCGCAAGATCTTCGCAAGGGCGACATGATTCTGATAGATGGTGTCAGGGGAGAGGTTCGAGATATTAATTGGCGGTCAGTCTCCGTTTATGAGTGGCCAACCGAGTCCGTTGTCGTGTTCCCAAATAACATAATCACTAGTTTAACTTTTAAAAATTTGTCTCGTCCAACACTAATGAGCCGTTATCACAAAGATGTCACAATCGAGTACAGTGCGCCGCCTGAACTTGCTCGGAGGGCTATTGAGGAAGCGTTTGAAGGATCGCGTATTGTTCTAAGAGATCCAGCGCCCTTAGTGTATGTGGACAATATTAATGATTTGGGAACCACCCTTCGCGTCTTCTTTAGCTTTCCAGATTTTTCTGTTTTCCCATATGCTATAGAGGAAACTAATCGGATAATCTGGAATGGACTTCGGAAATACGGAATTCGACCAGCTCTTAAACGGTATCATTTAGGCGATCGTTTTGATCTTCCAGAAGAACCTTGGGATATTCGCGAGAAGGAGTCTCCGGAAAGTGTCCAAAAAATGTTAGCAAAAGCATTGCAGGTCCTCTCTGATCCTTCTGGCCTAGAGGAGGTATGGCGAACTAAGGGAAAATTTGAGCGTTTCACTTTTAATCCTCCAGCCAAAATTGGAGATCACGCGGCTCTCGGTCGGTCCTTGTTTTTGGTGGTGTCTGGGACTGTGTCTCTGACACGCGCCGAAGAAAGTAATAATCCGGTTGAAATTCAGGTGGTGCGTGAAGGAGAGTTAACAAATATTCCTAGTATTTTTCAGTCCAGCGAAAAATTAACCACAGCGTGGGCAAAGACATATTGTGTGGTCTATGAAATCCCAAAAGTTATAATCGAAGAACTTTCAAACAAATATCCAAACTTAGATAGGCAATTAGCCTTACAGAGTGAGACTATATCGGATAAACAGGACCGGTGCTTTGAGCAAAATCGTATGGAAAGAACGATACTAGCTCACGAAAAGAAAAGGCAGCTTCTAGTCAATGATTTAACCCGTGAAGTGGGTATATTCTTTCGTAAGGGAGGTGTGTTGGCGCGCATGTTTGGTGCTTCGTCTAATGACCAATTTCTTGAGGGCGCGATGGCTGCAACCGCCCTTGTTGCGGCAGCCGATGGTAGGTTGACCCAATCGGAACAAGATTATGTTGAAAAGTTATTTGAGTCTGTTTCTTTGTTTCAGTACGTAGATCGGAAAAGAGGGTTGTCACGGTTCCAAAATTTTGTGGAAGAGATCCTTAGAGATTCTGTTTCGGGTCAACGGAATGCATTAAAGGCTATAGCCAAACTTTCGAAAAAAATAGAAGTAAACAGGCTGATCGTTGACATGTGTATTGCTGTCAGTGCTGCCGATGAAAATATTGATCAGAGTGAAGTCCAGGCCATACTCAAAATCTGTGACGTATTGTCAGTGGTGCCCCCCAAAAATTTTGATTCGTTAAATAGTGATCCTGATTAGGTATCCCAAGATTTCTGATACTTGTGAAGCGTCCGTTGATACAACAGGGTTCCAGGGGCAACATTGACTTCACTCTCTGTTTCAATGCTATTCTAGCTGTTGCAGTAAGGCTTTGGCGTTTTTCAGGTCTTCCGTCTTAAAACCTTCGGTGAACCAACTGTATATGGGATGCAGAAGGTCATAACCTTTTTGTCTCTCTTTGTTTTCTCCCCATAATGTAGCAAGGGAAACCGCTGTTCGTAATTCCCATAGTTTTGTCTTCTGTTCTTTTGCTAACTCCAAGGAATTCAAAAGAGATCTTTCTACGATATCTCGGTTGTTAGGCGACTGTAGATGGACGCATACGGCGTGGAGGCGCAGGACCTCAGGAAGGTTTTTTTTCACACCAGTCTCTTCCGTAATTTTAAGTACTTTACGTATTAGCGTTAGGGCTTCGTCGTATCGTCCCATTAGCACCAAACCCTCAATAAGCGCTTGTACATGAGTGACGTATTGGAAATTGCTGGAACCCAGGCTTGCTAATAAATCAAAACCGTTTTCCATTTTCAAAATCGATCCAGAGGTTTTTTGGTGGCATTCGGTCCACCCGAGTAAAATTAGTCCCGTACTTTTCAACATTGGAAAGTTACCATCTATCCCAATTTGTAGCTGGGCCGAGGCATGAAGGTTAGTTTGCTGCCAGTCACCTAGTGCCTGAAAAGCAAGAGCTGTAACCCAATGGATGTAACCCAGCATAAATGGAAAATTCAATACTTCTACGCTTGTTAATGCATTGCTGATTAATAATTTGGCCTGGTCAATGAAACCACCGTATATATGACCATGAGCAGAATAGGCTAAAGCCAATGACTTTGGGTCGTGCCCGTAGTCGCTTGTTATCTTTCTTGAGTCCAAATTTCTACAGGCGTCTATGGCTTTTTGGCAGAATACTAATGACTGTTCGTGTTGGGGTTGAAACGATAAAAGCGCGCCATACCATCGATAAGCAACTGCACACCCAGCTAGATCATCTGCTTTTTCTGCATAATTTGCTAATTCCCTCGCGATAGAAAGGCCCTCTAAAAACCGATCGCCTAAAGCCCGGAAAGAACTGACCCCATACATAATTTGGAAAATCCCAGTAGCTGACTCCATCTTTTGTGTTAGCTTAAAGGCTCGTTCAAATGCAGCACCTGTATTTGGATTCTGCCAGCCATAGAGAGCTATCATAGTTTGACCAAGTGGCGTATGCAGTTCGAGTTCGCGTTTATCGCGTTCGGGGGAGGGGTTTTCCTTCTCCAAATATTCAAGCGCCACTTCAAAGTGATTAGCCGCCTCCTGGTTGGCCGAAGCATTCTTGGCCCTCAACCCGGCTTCCTTCCAATGATCGATGGCTTCCGAGAACCGTTCCGCCTTGGCCAGATGGGAGGCAAGCAACTCCGGTGTGTTCACCACCACCTCCGGGAACTTCGCCTTCAACCCTTCCGCAATCAAATCATGG
>CAZEWK010000077.1:0-3066 GCA_964515905.1 uncultured Rhodospirillaceae bacterium
ATTCCAAATAACACATTTTCCAGTACAGTAAGGTGAGGGAATAAGGCGTGTTCCTGGAACATCAGGCCCACATCCCTATCTTCTGTCGGACGGGAGACCTTATTAGAACCGACTAGAAGGCCATTTATTTTTATAAAACCCCCCTGTAAATTTTCTAGTCCTGCAGCCAGACGTAGGACCGTAGTTTTTCCGCAACCGGAAGAGCCAAGAAGGCATGTCAAAGAACCTTCTTCGATCTCAAGATCGACACCGTCCAACACTTTTTTTGATCCATAAGCATGGCGGACTTGGCGGAGTTCTAGACCTGGCACAGCATTTATCATGTTACTTGGCTCCTCCATGTGATTGATAGCCAATACGCCCAATAGACCTGCTTAACACGATCACTGGTAGCAAACCCACTAGTACTATTACCAGAGAAGCGCTTGCCGATTCTCTTAATAATTCATCAGAAGCTAACTCATACGCCCTTACTGCCAAGGTATCATAATTAAAAGGCCTCAAAATTAAAGTCGCAGGTAGTTCCTTCATAACGTCCACAAATACGAGGAGACCTGCAGTCATTATTCCTGTGGACAGCAACGGCAAATGTATTCGCCGTAGTCGATGCATCGGTCCACTTCCTAGGACATGTGCTGCGTCATCCAAACGAGGACTAATTTTTTCGAAGGCCGATTCAGCCGCACCCAAAGCCACCGCTAAAAACCGAACTAAATAGGCAAAAACCAAGCCCGCTATCCCCCCAATAAAGATCAGACCCGTAGATACATCAAAAAATTGTCTGGTCATATTGTCTACAGTCCTGTCCAACCAACCAAGGGACAAAAGAACCCCCACTGCTATGACCGAACCCGGTATTGCATAGCCTAAACCCGAAATAAGAACACACAGCCTTCCTAACCAACCACCTTTAATACGGAGTGAATAACGAAGTATCACTGCCAACGACACCGCTAACAAAGCCGTAACAGCGGCGAGGGAAATACTATGCCATGAATATTCAATAAACCGGTGATCTATCACATCGGGCCAAGTAGTTATTGTCCAAAAACACAATTGCGCCCCAGGGACCAGAAAACCTAAAGCCAATGGGATAGAGCAGGCAGTAATCGCCAAAACAACGCGAGTTCCTCGTAACCTTATTCTCTCCGATGCTCTCTCACGACCAGTTATTTGATAAAAACGGGATTTTCCCCGCGACCACTTCTCTGATAACAAGGCTACAAATACAAACAATAATAATACAGCCGAGAGTTGGGCCGCTGCCTGAGGAGCTCCCAAAGAAAACCAAGTCCGATATATCCCTGTGGTAAAAGTATCCACACCAAGATATTGCACCGCTCCGAAATCACTCAGAACTTCCATAATCATTAAGGAAATACCAGCAATTATTGCAGGACGTATTAGTGGCAATGAAATTTTAGATACGGTCTTCCAAGGTTTCGCCCTCAGAACTCGACTCACTTCCAACATATTTCTGGATTGACCAATAAATGCAGCTCTGCCCAGTAGGTAAACATACGGATATAGCACAAATGACATTACAAAAATGGCCCCAGGGAGCGAGCGCACTTCTGGGAACCAATAATCACCGCGAGACCAGCCAAACAATTCTCGCAAAGAAGTCTGCACCGGGCCTGCATATTCCAACAAACCACCATAACTAAATGCGATGGAATACGTGGGTACAGCAAGTGGGAGCAGCAACGCCCATTCAAAAAATGAACGACCCGGGAAATGACAGGAAGCACATATCCACGCTGTGCTGCCACCGAGCACAAACCCTAAGCAACCGACACCAAAGACCAACCAAAATGTATTAATTATGTAGCCCTTCAGGACGGTGTCAGTAAGATGCAACCACACGTCACCTGATGGAAAAAATAAATGGCCGAAAATGACTAATACAGGAACTGATAGCAAAACCGCAAAAATGATGGGAGCTACAGCCCAAGAGGTTACTGAAAGTGACCGGTTAATAGGCAATTTATCAGTGGGCGAAGTTAGTTTCACGAGACCAACGCTATTTTATTGACCAGATGATCGAACAAGCGCCATTAACGCCTCAACGAAAAACGTGTCAATGCTCCTCTTACCGCCTCAACTGATTTTTTTATCTCCAACCCACCCGGTCAGCTATACGTATCGCCTCGGTGTTGTATTCTCCCAACAAACTGAGGTTCACCTGATCTGACTTAAACCGTCCCCATTTAGTTACTGTGGAAGATTGCTTAATATCCTCGTTAATGGGAAATTCGTGATTTAACTCAGCAAACAAACCTTGCCCTTCCACACCCGCGAGAAACTCTAAAAGCAAGATCGATTCTGCCAAGTTTTTCGCGCTCGCAATAACACCGGCACCAGAAATATTGACGTGGGTCCCACGATTATGTTGGTTAGGAAAAAACAAGGTAGTTTTCTCCGTCAAGTCTTGATCCCCTAAATTTTTAGAAGCCATCAAACGCCCATAATAGTACGAATTCACTATAGCCACATCTGCCTCACCGGCGGCAACCGCACGAATCTGATCAGTATCTCCCCCTTTTGGAGACCGGGCAAAGTTTTGCACTAGACCTGCTGCCCATTCTTCCGTTGAATCAATGCCGTGCTCAGCGATCATTGATGCTATTAAAGATTGATTATAAACATTACTGGATGACCGCACAGCGATCCGACCACGCCATTTCTGGGCAGCTAGGTCCTCATACGACGAGAGCTCCCCTTCTATTACCCGATCGGAGGCATAGACAAAGACACGAGCCCGTAGGCTCAAACCAAACCAATACCCATTTTTTTCTCTGTATATGGATGGGATATGTTCGGTAAGTACGTCCGATACAATTGGCTGCAACAATCCGGCTTTTTTTGCCCTATATAAATTTGCAACATCCGATGTCAGTAGAATGTCTGCCGGCGTATTTCGACCTTCAATTATCAGTCGCTCTCGCAATTGTCCTGCTCTACCACTTACCAAATTAACAACAATACCTGTTTCCTCGGTAAACTTTTCGAAGACGGGACGAATTAGGGCTTCTTTTCTGCCAGAATAGACGTTTACCTCAGAAG
>CAZEWK010000078.1:0-17196 GCA_964515905.1 uncultured Rhodospirillaceae bacterium
GGGCCCTTCAATATTCAGGGATTAATTCCCAGTTACCCAGATGCACGCGATATTTATATTCCTATTAACATGTGGGTTATCGACCACCCAAAAGGGTTGGTGGTATTCGACACTGGCAACAATGCGGCAATCTCTGATGGCAACTGCACCAGTCACTGGGCGGAAGGTCTCTGTGACTTTATTAAACCGAGCCAGACGAGCGCAGACCAAATTGATAACCAACTGAAGAAATTGGGATTCAGCGTCAGTGATGTGGACATTGTGATTACATCACATTCCCATTTGGACCATATCGGTAATATCGAAATGTTCCCAGATGCGATTCACGTGATCCAAAAGAAAGAGCTGTACCAAGCATGGTGGCCAGAAAGCTTCCAACGCGGCGGTGCCCATGTCCAGGCTGATTATGACGATGCTA
The DNA here is from genome assembly GCA_964515905.1 of uncultured Rhodospirillaceae bacterium. Lineage (GTDB taxonomy): Bacteria > Pseudomonadota > Alphaproteobacteria > UBA7887 > UBA7887. Next base: position 419 of record CAZEWK010000078.1, read on the forward strand.
GAGACTTCCGTTATTTCAAAATGAACGGAGACTACGACTTGTTCGGGGATGGGAGCGTAATAATCCTCAGCACACCGGGTCATACCCTCGGCCATCAGTCTGTCAAAGTCGTTCTTCCAGAAACTGGACCCGTGATCTTGGCACAGGATGCAATTTGGATGGAGGAAAATCTAGAAGGGTATCCGGCAGGCCTAAATTACAGTGTCTTGGATTACACAGACTCAGTAGAAAGACTGAAGATGATGCGGGACGTAGAACAAGCCCCTCTTTGGTTTGGACACAGCATGAAGCAATATGAGTCGATGGGCGAAAAGTGGTATAAATAGACCTCGCCTTTAATAAACATGGAATAAGGGGGCTTCGAAAGAAGCCTCCTTATTTATTTCAGCAATTTCTAATCAGGCCATCATGATTTCTCTCGAGTCAGTTAGCAAACGATATGGTTCCAAGACAGTCGTGGATGACCTTTCCTTCACAGTAAAGGCGGGGGAAATTGTTGGTTTCCTGGGGCCTAATGGAGCCGGGAAAACTACTACATTAAGAATGATTTCTGGCTATATCACACCTACGACCGGTCGTGTTCAGGTTGCGGGCTTTGACATGGCGACAGAAAATACCATGGCGGCTCAAAAGATAGGCTATCTACCCGAGTTACCCCCATTATACGACACTCTTAGTGTGGTCGGATATCTTCGCTTTATAGCCAAAGTCAAAGGTGTGCCCCGACAAGATGTTACCATTGAGCTTGATCGAGTATCGACAGCTTGCAGACTAGAAACTGTGTTTCGTCATGAGATATTCAAGTTATCAAAAGGATACCGCCAGAGACTGGGTCTTGCTCAGGCTTTAATCGGACGGCCCGATGTTTTACTGCTTGACGAACCCACTAACGGCCTAGACCCCGGGCAAATACAGGAAACAAGAGAAGTAATTCGTTCTTTTGGAGAGGAACACACCGTACTGTTAAGCACGCATATCTTATCGGAAGTGACTCGCATTTGCCAACGAGTGGCCATTATAAATCATGGACGGTTGCTGACTATTGATACTCCCGAAGGTCTACAAACTGCGGCGGAGCAAACCAATAGAATAGTTCTGAAAATATCGGGTGCCCTAGAAAACCTCCGTGACGAGTTGCTTGCGGTAGGGGGCATTCGGGGTGTCCAAATCGGAGAACCCGATAATATTGGAGTACGTGTGGTCGAATGCGATACGGAAGACAGAGATGGCATTGACGCAACAATCGCTCGAAAAGTAGCAGCTCATTGGTCACTGCACCATCTAGAACGCCGCCAACCAACCCTTGAAAATATATTTCTTCGGTATGTTCGCGGATCATCGGAGGGAACAGCTTCATGAACGGCATAATTGCTGTCTACCAGAAAGAACTTTCTCTCTATTTTCGATCTCCCATTGCGTACTTTGTTGTTTCTGTTTTCCTAATTGGGACGGGATACTTTTTCAGCCATAACGTGTTTCTTACAAACATTGCTACCATGGACTCTACTTTCCAGAGCATGGGCATCATGCTTACAATCGTGTGTCCAGTGATTTCTATGCGCCTATTTGCGGGGGAATATAGTTCTCGCACCATGGAACTACTGCTCACGCTTCCTTTGAAAAACTGGCAAACCGTGTTGGGAAAATTCCTGGGGGCAGTGACCATACTGGCATTGATGACAGCTGGGACCTTTGTTGACCTAATCCCTATGTACCTGTTCGCAGAACCAGAGACAACGACGATTATTTCTGGCTATATTGGATTTTTCCTACTAGGGGCAGCCTGTTTGGCTGTTGGACAATTCTTCTCTGTCTTGACCAAAAATCAAATAGTAGCAGCTTTACTGACAGTTTCCGCCCTCCTTGCATTTTGGTTTATTGGTCATTTGCAGAACTTTCAGTCTACTTATTTCTGGTGGCGATTATTTGAACACGTCTCCTTCTCAAATCATTTTGCTCATTTTATTCAAGGTCTAGTGCGTAGCGAGAGTGTTTTGTTTTATTTTTTAATATGCGCAACGTTCTTGACGATGAATGCAACCTATTTGCAGTGGCGACGATAAAATGGGCCATACTTTTCGCTCTGGCGTAAGTTTGCTGATTGGTATTGGATGTTTGTTTGCTGCACTCGTGGTACATACCATTCTTTTGGAAATATCTGCTTGGACAATAATATTAGCACTAGTTGGAATTAGTTTATTCCTTTTAGGGGTTGTTTCTCTGAGGAAGGAACTTCGATCTGTTTTTCGGCGTCGGAGGGCGGAACTAGGTCTCTTTACGGCGGGTTTGATCGGAATATATATTGCTGTTGGATATTTTTCTCTCGTATATCCCTTGCGTTACGATATGACCGAAGCCGGATTGCACTCCCTATCCGAACAAACTGTATCAATGCTCCAACGGCTGGAAAAAGAAGTTCACATCGTTTTTTTCCATAGCCATCAAATGGGAGAGACAATGGGACGGTATCAACTAATGGCCGACCAATCGGATAAAGTTACAGTAGAGTTTCATGACCCCACCTTGAATCCAGCACAAGCACGATTACACGGTGTTCGCTTCCCCGGCACTGCAATTATGACCAGCGAAGACCGTCGCAGTGTAATAAACGGTGACAGCGAAGCAGATATTGCAAATGGAATTCTTCGAATTTCGCAAGGGGTTACTCAGTTAATTTGTTTCCTCGATGGACATGGTGAAGCGGATCCATTTAGTAAGGAAATGCACGACCACATCGAAGGTTCCGCGGGCCACGATCATGGTATGGGGGTTGAATATATTCTTCATGAAACCCACGGCATGGCAAAAGCACGCGGAAGCCTCGAAAGTTTGAACTATGAAATCCGAAAAGTTTCGCTTCTGCAGGAAAAAAATAGCCTTGCAGACTGCCAAGTTCTCATCGTAGCGGGACCAAAAGCGACACTGCTCTCGTCAGAAATAGACTCCATCAAATCCTTTATGTTAACCGGCGGCAATGCTTTATTTATGATCGATCCATTTATTGACACGGGGCTCGAACCAATCATTAATTCCTACGGAGCTCAGTTGGATGAGGGGATGGTTATTGATGAAACAAATCACTTTGGGACGGATTCTTCTGCGCCAGCTGTAACAAGCTACAATTACCATCAAATCACTCGCGAGGTACCTTTGACGTTCTACCCGGGATCCCGTTCTTTATCACCAACCAATCCTGTTCCCGGTGTACAAGTTACCCCCATTGTTAACTCCTCTCGAAGCAGCTTCAGTGAAACTACTCGAGACCGCATTGCTTTTGATCGGAACAATGATCTCCCTGGTCCAAGAACCCTGATGCTCGCCGCCAATAGAAGACCTTTGGATGACAATGATGCCCAGCTTCTGGAGGACCTTACCAGAACGCCTGAAACATCCGATAGGCTTGAAGAAGCAAAGGCTGTTACAAAACATTCTCGAATGATAATCGTTGGAGATTCAGACTTTGCGACCAACTCATTTTTTCATGTTCTTGGCAATGGGCATCTGTTTCTGAATGCGGTCAGCTACTTGGCAGCTCAAGAAAATTTGATTGGCATTAAACCCGCATTACGTGAATTGCCTCGCTTCAACTTCACTAACCGCCAGATGAAAGGAACGTTTTTTATTGCTCTGTTCTTAGTTCCTTCTCTTTTGTTCTTGATTGGAACCGCAGTATGGTGGCGGCAACGTTAAGTTTGGAGTATCGGTATGACCTACAGGTCGTTGGTTACTTGGGTTGTTTTTCTGTCGCTCACGCTCGGTATTATTGCGCATGAGGCCACAGATATATTCAAGAAACAACCTCCTCCTAAAACCGGTCAACTGCCAATGTTCACATTTTTGGAGAAGCATCTTTGGAAAGTTGAGGTGCTCTACCAAGGAAAATTTGCATTTTTCCAACGCGATGATCGCGGGAGATGGTTTCTGCACGACGGGAGCCATACACACGAATCCCTCAGTCCTGGTTCCACGTCTGATTCCCAGGAACCGCATTTTTCGGAAGCAGACTTATCTTTAAAAATAGAAGAGCAATTAAAGATGACAGCCCGAATGATAGCGGACCGTAAAATGTCTCTAAACGAAACCGTCATCGACAATAGAGGCCATAGGCACAACGTTGGCGGAGCCAACTACTCAGATGACATAAGTATTGCCCCCTGTGAAGCAGAAACTGAAGAGTCTCGTTCGACTGAGGCCAGCTTCAATTGCTCGTCACTCGAAAGATTTGGATTGGAAAATCCGCCAATTATCCTGTCTTTCTATAGCTTGACCTTCTCCCCGCGTGAAACCAACGAACCTAGCTCGTTACTACCATTAGCAACTCTATATGCTGGAGATATGCTCCCTAGCAAATATACATATTATACCAAGAAGGGGGGAGACCCTTATATCTATCTAATTCCGCGATATTTTATCGCCATGCTTCTTGCGTTGGCTTTTGGGGAAGACCAGGCTCCCTCCCCTATGCCAGAAAAATAAATTAGCTCAAGAAAAGAGTGTCACAGGGTAAAATGACCCTTTTAGGAGATAGTCCATGACGGTTATTACACGCGTTGAAGTGCACGAATTTGGCTTTGACGGTCAAAATTTAGGGAAAGCCTCGGACGCCGGAAGTATCGGCACTCTCCATTATTTAAAAGGATCAGTAGCAAGAATCCAGAAATATGCCGTCCGAATCTACAGTGAAGACGGTTGCTGCGGGGAGTATGTAACCCACTGGGTTGCATCACCCTCCTCCCTTGGTCAGACCATTATGTTGGCCCCCCTCCTACTAGGTAAACACGCTGAACATCGAGAAGGCATTTATGATGACCTGAAACGGGATGCACGACAATTTGATCACATGGGGCACGGTGCCTTAGATATTGCCTTGTGGGACTGGCAGGGAAAACAGCTGAATTGCTCAATTAGCACCTTACTTGGCGCCTACAGAAATCGATTGCCAGCATACGCTAGCACCTACCATGCTGACAGGAATGGAGGCTTAGACAGCAAAGAGTCATTTGGTGAATTTGCACTTCAATGTAGATCCATGGGATATCGCGCATTCAAGATACACGGGTGGCACGAAGGAAACCGTAAGGAGGAAGCAGACAATGTAGCACACGTCCGCCGAACTGTAGGGGATGACATGGATCTGATGCTAGACCCTGCATGTGAACTTAGGACCTTCGCGGACGCTTTGTACGTGGGACGTGCATGTGATGAAGCGGGTTACTTCTGGTATGAAGACCCATTTAGGGATACAGGTACTTCCGCTTTTGCCCATAAGAAATTGCGGGAAATGATCCGGACACCTCTTCTTCAAACAGAGCATGTACGGGGGGTTGAGCCCAAGGCCGATTTTCTGATCGCTGGTGGAACGGATTTTCTACGCTCGGACCCTGAATACGATATGGGTATAACTGGCTGCTTAAAAATTCATCATCTTGCAGAAGCACTCGGTGTCGACGTCGAGATACATACTTGCGGACCTGCGCATCGACACCTGATGGCTGCCACACGGAATACAAACTATTATGAAGTCGGTCTTGTAGGACCCGACTGCCCCAATGCAGTACCTCCTGTCTACATGTGTGGCTACTCCGACCAACTAAATTGTATCGACTCTGATGGTTGTGTCGACGTGCCTAGTGGTCCCGGTCTAGGCGTAAGTTATGACTGGGGATTTATCGAGAAAAATCGAACACACCTGGAAGTCTTTGAAACGAAATAATGTAAGCATATTCTGAGAGCTAGTCTTTTTCTAAACAATCAGCGACAAAGAAGTGACTCTGTGGCCCGAGTTGCTTAGAATAGAACAACAAAGACAGCCAAAAGGGAGAATTTCGAACCATGAAGCAAAATGCCATGGCAAAACTCACAGATCTCCAGAGAGAACAGTGGGCTGTGGACGGATTTATTCAACTCGAAGGCGCACTAAGCCCTGAAGAAGTGAAACTCTTCAGCGAAGAAATCGATCGTATTCGATTGATCCCCGGATATGAACCCGGACGCGCAAAAAATAGACCCCTAGGACATTATGAATGGGTGGACCAAGCAAATCCCGATATGAGTTCTTTTATGGACCGGAGGGATCTTCTTCCCTACCATCAAGCGTTCATCGATCTAATAGATCGTCCAAACGTGTTTGATCTGATTGTCGACATTATGGGGCCCTATCTCCAGTTTTCGATGTCACAAGCAATCGTGCGTGGCGGAAACGATGGCTTTCCCGGATATACACACACAGATGGAGGTCAAGGACAACGGTTAGTAAGGGTAACCGAAACAAGTGCTCCCATCGCGATGAAGGCGATGTATCTATTAACGGATGTAAACCAGGAGAATAGCGGAAACTTTACCGTATATCCGGGTAGCCATATGCGCTCCTTTCCTAAATCGCAAGAACGGACACCAAACCCCCATGGGCCTGGAGCGGTGCAGTTAATGGGAAAAGCAGGAGACTGTTACTTATTTTCACATTCTCTGTGGCACGGTCCTGCGCCAAACCACACAGATCACGGCAGGAAGACCATTTTATACAATTATTCCCAAATGTTCGTCCGGTGGTATGACTATGGAGCCGTTGTACCGGAAGAAATTTTATCCAAATGCTCAAATCGGCAAAGACGTTTGCTTGGTGATTTAGGGTACGAATTCCGGCCAGGATCGTATTTTTATGTACCTGAGGACCAAGAGGCCGTAATCTATCAGGATGAAAGTCTTAGTAATGTTTTACAGCCACCACACGTGAATGCTTAACGCAGCGAGAAAGTGGTAGATGCAAGTCCTGGCGGCTCTGCTCCTATAGAGTTGCCAGGATATCTTTAATCCAGGAACGTTTTATGACGGCTAGCGGCACAGTGCGTCATGGACACAGCTGAATATTAAATAAGGTAGAACAATGACGGAGTATGTAAACCGGCAGATACGACTTGCCGGCCGACCAGTAGGGCTTCCAAAAGAAAGTGATTGGGAATTAGTGGAAGAAGCGATACCAACTCCTGGCCCTGGGCAATTAGTTTTGAGGAATCACTTTATTTCAGTGGACCCCGCTATGCGCGGCTGGATGAATGACCGAAAATCTTATGTCCCCGCACTGCCCTTAGGTTCCACAATGCGAGCCTTGACCGTTGGCGAAGTCGTTGCAAGCAAACATCCGACCTTCTCCGTTGGAGATCCGGTAGCCGGCCTAGGGGGCGTCCAAATGTATTCCTTAAGTGAGGGCTCCGATATACAAAAAATTGACTTATCCTTAGCCCCTTTTCCTGTATGGTTGGATACTCTCGGTATAGCGGGACTAACAGCCTATTGTGGATTACTAAAAATTGGTGAACCTCAAGCTGGTGAAACGGTTCTAGTTTCAGGAGCAGCTGGCTCTGTTGGGGTTCATGTTGGACAAATTGCGAAACTAAAAGGTTGTCGTGCCGTCGGCATTGCTGGCGGGCCAAAAAAATGCGCACACCTCTTAGAAACTATGGGCTTCGACGGTGCAATCGATTACAAAAATGAGACATTATCAGATGGCCTGAAGCGCACCTGCCCGGAGGGAATCGATATTTTCTTCGATAATATTGGCGGCGATATATTAAATACTGCCCTCGCAAGAATAAACGTGGGGGCACGAGTAGTTATTTGTGGTGCAATTTCGCAGTACAATGCAACTGAACTGACTCCCGGACCATCTGCCTACATTAATCTGCTGGGACGACGAGGAAAGATGCAAGGATTCATCTATTTTGATTTTCGCGAACAATGGCCACAAATGCAAAAAGACCTAGCGAAGTGGAGGGAAGATGGAGAAATCAATACGGAACACGATATTGCCAAAGGACCAGTTGATATTTTTCCCGAAACTCTGTTGCGTTTGTTCCGTGGTGATAACTTCGGAAAACTTATGATTGAACTACCAACAAACCTGGAGTGATATGAGCTATTTGGTCCACGCCAAAATCTTTCACCAATCACTTGAAACAACTTATTAAAGCAAAACAAAAGATGACTCGTTTATACAACTGCGAAAAATGCCCGGCCTATTGCTGTTCGTATGGTCGTATCGTTGTCACGAAAAAGGATATCCATAGACTTGCACGTCACTTCTCGATTTCCCCTGCCAATGCCGAAACTCGCTTTACCAAGCGAGGAGGAACATCCAAGGAACGAATTCTTCGGCACCAATCTGACGAACATTTTATTACGATATGTCGATTTCTTGACACCAAAACACGTAATTGCACGATATACGAATCGCGACCTAGCATTTGCAGAGAATTTCCTGGTCAAGGACGGTGCGGATATTATGATTTCTTAAGTTTTGAACGTCGTACCCAGAACGATCCGGACTGGATTGCCACTACAAACTAACTACTTATTGTCTGTGAATTAGGAAAAAAAGCATGACACTCCAAATTATTGGGATACCCCAATCGAATTTCGTACGAGCGGTGCGGATGGTAGCCGAAGAAAAAGGCATTGAGTACGAGTTGTTGGCGACTATGCCTCACTCTGAAGAGATTAATGCAATAAGTCCAACCGGGAAAGTGCCAGGATTACGCCATGGAGATCTCCAGTTGTCTGAATCACAGCCGATTGCCCGGTATATCGATAATCATTTTGATGGCCCAAAACTAGTCCCCGAAGACCGTCGCGAAGCCGGGAAAGTGGAACAATGGATTTCTATTGCGGCAACAGATATCGATCAACTTTTAATTCGAAATTATGTGGTGGAGTACATATTCCACAAAGACGAGGATGGCAATGTTGTGAGAAGGAAGATTGATCGAGCTATAAAACGTTTCCCAAAAATGTTTTCTATGATCGAGAGCGCGCTCGCTGACGGATATTTTGGATCCGGCCAGTTCAGTATGGCAGACTGTTTCATCACTCCCATTCTGCATTTTACTAGCCTATGGCCAGAGGGAAAAGAAGCAATTGAGGGTCACAGCTCCATCCAAGATTACCTTTCACGAATGACTCAGAGGAAAAGTTTTCAAAATACGGAATCATAGACGATGGGCAATCAGACTATAAATACCGGCACAGACCAACTTCTTTGTGAAATAAAAGATCGGGTTGCAATTATCACATTAAACCGCCCCCAAGTTCGAAATGCACTGGGTGACGAAATCACACCAGCACTTCGCCAGGCAATACGAGAAAGAGGAAAGGATCCAAATGTTGGGTCCTTGCTTCTGACGGGGGCTGGCAACGCATTTTGTGCCGGCGGTGACATCAAAGGAATGGCGGGGAAAAATGACTCGGGGTTCACTCCATCGTTAGAAGAGAAGGTCGCTGTCCTAAAAGAACGTCAGCGAACCCTAACTGGGGCCCTTCGAACAATTACCAAACCAACAATTGCCGCCTTACCGGGGCCTGCTGCGGGAGCTGGACTTGCGATTGCCCTAGCCTGCGACATACGATTTGCGGGATCTTCAGCTTTTATCAGTACCGGATATGCCAAAGTAGGGCTTTCTGGGGACTACGGCATAGCCTGGCTGCTCACACAACTGATTGGAACTGCCCGAGCAAGAGAATTGATGTTCACGGCCGACCGGGTTGACGCAAAGACATGCCATAGTTTGGGTCTAGTAAATCGAGTTGTTCCAGATAACGCGCTCCAAGAAGAGGCTTTCGCCTTTGCTAAATCACTCTCGAATGGTCCGACCATCGCACTCAGAAATATGAAGGAAAACCTTGAAGAGGCTTTGCATACTTCCTTTATGTCAGCCCTAGATGGTGAGGCAGAGCGGCTGGTTTCCTGTGCTCAGACCAGGGATCATAAAGAAGCTGTACATGCCTTCATAGAAAAGCGAGATCCTCAATTTAACGGCACTTAAGACCATTCGGACTTTTACAATTAGCACAAACTTTTTGCATGCTATCCAGATAATGAGACACAACACATTATATCAGCCCGAACATCAGAAAAGAGCGAGGCTTCTTTATGGACTTTCTTGAAGGTATTCGCGTCCTAAGTTTCAACCACTTTCTTTTAGGGCCTGTAGGCACCCAGGTGCTAGCAGACCTTGGAGCCGATGTGATAGGTATCGAGCCCGTTACGGGCGCCTTTCAGCGTCACTGGGGTGGTCTTGGAAGTCATAAAGTGAACGGAGAAAGCATGCTCCAAATCTGTGGCAGCCGAAACAAACGAAGCCTAGCTATTGATATGAAATCCTCCGAGGGTTCCTCAGTAGTCCGAAAACTTATTAAAACGGCCGATATAATAAGTGAAAACTTTCGCCCAGGTGTTATGGATAAATTAGGTTTTGGGTATCAAGACGTCCAAAAACTAAATCCCAGCATTATATATGCTGCGGCTTCCGGCTTTGGGCAAGACGGGCCTTACAGAGAACGCCCTGGACAGGATCTGGTCATACAAGCTCTTTCTGGCCTGGTAAATATCAATGGGAGCAATGAACAACCTCCCACTGCAGTAGGGGTGTCTGCCGCCGATCACCACGGAGCTCAAATACTCGCAATGTCAATTTTAGCCGCCTTGTTCCGTCGAGAAAAAAGCGGAAAAGGTTGCCGGATTGATATTGACCTCTTGTCTGCCGCATTAGACCTACAAAATGAGTCACTAGTTTGCTACGCCAACAGTTCTGTGAAATCACAACGTCCTCCTCCTAATATTGCAGGATGGTATTTTCCCGCCCCGTACGGAATTTACCAAACAAGCGATGGATACGTTGCAATCTCTTTGGGTTCTATGAGTGATATTTCCGATGCACTCGATCTCCCCGAATTACAAAAGTTTAGTGATTCCGACATTTTTAAACACAGAGAAACCATAGCTTCACTTATCCAGGATTGTGTAAAGACATTACCAGTCACAGAAGTGGAGCAGAAATTGGAGAAAAAAAAGTTATGGTACTCTAGGGTTAATGATTACGAAGCCGTATTCAATGATCCCCAGGTACAGCACAATGGATCTTTCCTCAAAGTAAAAAACCAAGGAGAGGAAGAAATTACCTTGCTAGCTCATCCTGCCAAATATGATGGAATACGACCTGGTGTGCGCCTTCCCCCCCAAGCACTGGGAGCGCAAACCGGTGACATTCTGCAAGAATTGGGATATTCAGAGGATGAAATACAAGAACTTCAGGTGTCGGGTGTAATTCATCAGGCCTAAGATTTATAACGATTGGAGCACTTATGGGACGACTTGATGGAAAAGTTGTGGTCATTACAGGAGCAACCAGTGGTATCGGACGACAAACTGCAGAACTGTGCGTAGAGCATGGGGCCAAGGTAGTCGTATCAGGAAGACGCCAGGTAGAGGGCCAAAAATTGGCAAAATCTCTTGGAAGCTCGGCGATATATGTGAAGGCTGATGTAGCCGCAGAAAAAGACGTTGAGAATCTCATTCAGATGTCAAAAACAACCTTTGGCCAGATCGACTGCTTGTTCAATAATGCGGGGATTCCTGGCAAGTCTGGTGGTCTAGACAGTTTAGAAACTGACCAAATCAATGAGGAAGTGGCGGTCCTTATCAACGGCGTATTGTACGGTATGAAACACGTCTCACCAATTATGAAGCAACAGGGTAGTGGCAGTATTATTAATACAGGAAGTATTGCAGGCCAAAGGGCAGGCTATGGGGTATCCATGGTCTATAGCATAGCCAAAGCTGCTGTTATCCACGCAAGCAAGTGTGCCGCTATGGAACTTGCGGAACACAAAATTCGAGTTAACAGTTTGTCCCCAGGTGCCATAGTTACCGGAATTTTTGGCAAGGCTTTTGGGCTAAGTGACAATCAGGCCGATTCGAAAGGATCGACAGACCAGTTACTCCAACGTTTTGAAGGTGCTCAACCCTACCCAAGAGCAGGTATTGCTAACGATATTGCTCGCGCGGCCGTGTTCCTAGCGAGCGATGATTCCGAATTTGTCACAGGCACTGACTTACTAGTGGACGGCGGCATGATCGCGGGCCGCCGATGGTCCGATACGATGTCGCGGTTCGAAGGATTAAGCCAGGCTATCGCCAATTCATAATACATGGTCCGTAGTTACGCTGGACTACGAGGCTGTTTTTTTACGTATACTTCAAATTTCTCCGAGTTAAAGGCGAAAGGCTGCACTACCCCTCCAAATTCCTCGAGCGTATTTGTGATCGTTTGGACTTTAAGCAAATTCTCCCAAACACGTGATAGAGTGGGGAACTCTTTTGGCAGGTCTATTCCTGCAAGCAAAGCATTTCGAATCTGCGGGACCAGGAAACAGTCCGCCAGTGTAATTGTGTCTCCAACAGAGAACTCTCCCGAGCAAGCCTGCATGATGTTCTCCATCGCTCCAAACTCACGCTGAATAAAGTGGATCCGAAGGGGGTGAGTAAGTGGAGTATCCCTAACCATACCCCACTCACCCATAGCTTGAATGATAAACGGAATGTTTTGATAAGGTTGCACGTCCGCAGCAATAATCCACATAATACGCCGCACCTCCGTCTTCCCCCACAAATCTTCGGGCATCATAGCTTGACCTATGTTTTCAGAAACGTAGTCATTTACGTATTCGATAATCGGACCCGATTGAGTCATTTTGCGACCATCCGGCAACAATAGTACGGGTATCCGTCCTTCTGGATTAAAAGCAAAAAGATTACTCGTCCCCAGTTTTTCCGTTTCAGGGTCTCCCTCCGGCATCGTAAACACCGGAATGCCTCTTTCGTCTGTGCCAAATCCCGTTTTAACCAACTGCACAAGACTGTCGGGAACACCTCGACAACGTAAATAGAGAATAACTCGTAACGATGCACTGCTGGTGGGATGATAGTATAAACGAAAAGACGGTTGGATCTTTTTACTCTCCGGTGGAGTGTATTTTTTCTCTGGCGACATGCTTAAACCTCATTTGCATAGCACGAATCTAATAGGCGACAAGTTGCAACACTTTACCATTAAAATGACCGACGTATAGCGTTGTTCCCCTTAACTGCCATAAGTATACTCCCATCCCTTAGCAAGTGGCCCGCCACATATGGAATATAGGAATGAAACCAAAAATTGGATATCTGCTACCTACCCGAGAGTGTGTCATGGGTGGTCAACTCGCTACAGCCCCCCTACTTTCTTTGTCCGAACAAGCCGAGGCCCTTGGCTACGATTCGATCTGGGTCGGGGACAGCTTGTTAGCTCGCCCCCGACACGAACCCCTGACACTGTTAGCGGCTGTCGGCGCCAAAACAAAGGCCATGGAACTCGGAACGGCTATTCTTTTACCAGCCCTTCGGAATCCGGTAGTGCTGGCACACCTTGTGGCAACAGTGGACCAAATTTGTGAAGGAAGACTTATATTGGGTGTCGGCATCGCGACAGATGTTCCAAATGTTCGTAGCGAATTCAAGGCAGCTGGTGTGCCTTTTGAGAAAAGAGTCGGCCGCATGATGGAGGGGATACGCCTATGCAAATCACTGTGGAGAGGCGAACCAGTTCATTGGAGAGGTCGATGGGACGTAGAGTGTGAGTCTTTGGGAATGTTACCCTATAGAGAAGGTGGACCACCAATATGGGGGGGCGGCTCAGCCATGGGAGCCTTAACTCGTGCCGGCAAATACCTAGACGGATGGTTCCCTGTCGGGCCGGATGCAAAAAAAATTAGTGAATACTGGAAAACCGTTCAACAAGTTGCCCAGGAAGAAGGTAGAAATAATGAAGATTTGACTTGCGCCGCTTATGTAACCCTATCCATAAATAATGATGTACAGACGGCACAAGAAAACCTTGATGATTATCTATCTGGTTACTACGGAGCTCCCGCCGATTTTATAAAAAAGCAGCAATCTTGTTATGCTGGCCCAATGGGCGCGGCTGGCCCTTGGATTCAATCATTTGTTGAGGCCGGCGCAAGTCACTTAGTACTCCGATTTACCGGAGACCATGAGAAAAATTTGGAAGAATTCAACACACTCCGGTCTGAGTTACAGTGGTGACAATCTTGTGTCGGAAAATACTATGATGTCCCCAGCCCATCTCCCTAATCAATACGGCTCTCACGTTAAATAGTGTGGAACCCTTGGGTCATTAACCTAAGCACCGATCATTGGAACCTATTAGTTCTACGCAACTCCGTGCATAAAGTCGTTTTTCATAATTATTAATTTTGTGGTACAAACTAATGACGACTAGCTTTGTAATACTTAAGACCTTTTTTACATTTCCTAGCTCCAAGTCTTATAATTATAGAGTTGATCGGTAATCTCTTTGACTCAAATGATTTGTACATTTTTCGGCACCAAATACCCTTACACCGCTATTTAGGTTCTATCTCATGAAACTTTACCACGCTCCAAATACAAGATCTGTTCGAATTGTATGGCTGTTTGAAGAATTGAAGCTTCCGTATGAACTAGAAAAGTACAAACTCGGTGATCCTGGAATGCGAACACCCGAATATTTAAGAATACATCCTATGGGACGAGTGCCTGTACTCGAAGATGGATCCGAAAAACTTTTTGAATCCGGAGCAATTGTTCAATACGTTCTTGCAAAATATGGTGATGGTAAACTTGTTCCCAACATACAGTCTTCTGACTTTTCCCAATATCTACAGTGGTTCCACTATGCTGAAGGAATGATAATGCCTCAAGTTAATATAATAGTGGTCGAAAGTATTTTATTACCTGAAGATCGCCGAAACCAAGTCAATCTTGAGCGCGCAACGAAACTGCTAACCCGAATGTTAACAGCGGTTGAGAAAGGTTTGGATGGAAAAGAGTTTCTAGCGGGAAATTTCAGTGGGGCAGACATTATGACAGGTCACGCCTGCGTCGTGTCCTCCCGATTGGGTGCAGATATTACAGATAAACCCAATGTCGCTTCCTATATCGAGCGCCTCAGTGAAAGACCTGCTCTGAAAACTGCCTTCCAAACCTGACTTGAGGTCTATACGGCACAATGTTCTTGAAATACCAATCGTCCGATTTCGGGTCTCGCCATAGGCTAGTAGGAGAAAATTGAATGACCATACTTCGCGTGGGCATTGCCGGACTCGGTACGGTGGGTGGGGGCCTATTTAGGCTCCTAGTAAACCAAACAGAGACCATCGCAGAACGTTGCGGAAGGACTATCTCAGTGACAGCGATATCTGCCAGAGACAGAGATAAGGAGCGCGATCTAAATTTGTCGGGCATCAAGTGGCATGAGGACGCTGTCTCACTGGCCCGAGACGATAATGTCGATGTGGTCTGTGAATTAATTGGGGGAACTGATGGAATTGCCCTCCAAGTCTGCGAATCAGCACTAAGTTCTGGGAAAGATGTCGTAACCGCCAACAAGGCCATGCTGGCTGTGCATGGCGCACGACTGGCTTCCTTAGCTGAGAAACATGACGTTGAAATATACTACGAAGCAGCCGTCGCCGGCGGCATCCCTATTATTAAATCTATACGAGAAGGACTTTCGGGGAATAGAATTTCTGGAGTAGTCGGCATTCTGAATGGCACCTGCAATTATATTTTGACGGATATGCATGACGCAGCATTAGCGGGCGAATCGCGCGACTTTAATAAAGTCCTGAAGGAAGCCCAACGTTTAGGTTATGCCGAATCGGACCCTTCAACGGATATTGATGGAATCGATGCAGCGCACAAACTTTGCATTCTGACCAGTGTTGCCTTTGGCACCAAAATTGACTTTACCTCGACATATGTAGAGGGCATTCGCCACATTAGTGCTGTCGATGTTGAATATGCTGTGGAGCTAGGATATCGAATAAAATTGTTGGCTATTGCACGGATCAGGAAAAACGGAATTCAGCAACGAGTGCATCCATGTATGGTAAGGGAACGAACAACGATTGCTCGTGTTGACGGTGTTAATAACGCGATAGTAGTACAAAGCGATTTTGCCGGAACCACTATCTACGAAGGACCCGGAGCGGGGGGGGATGCGACCGCATCTGCCGTTGCAGCGGATTTAGTTGATGTTGCCAAGCAACACCGCACCCCGACCTTTGCGGTCCCGACCTCCAGTCTCGACAAGCCCTCTTTTGCTCCCATCGATCAAATTGCTAGCGCTTACTACATACGCCTGATGCTTGTGGATAAACCAGGTGTAATTGCAGACATTGCGGCATGCCTTCGTGACCAAGAGGTCTCGGTCGAATCCATGTTGCAAAGAAGGCGAAGCCCTGGAGATGTGGTCCCGGTAGTATTGACTACGCATGATTCGACAGAGGCTTCGGTGCGGCTTGCGTTAAATACGATGGAGACCCTTCCTTCTGTAACAGAAAAACCCCAGATGATCCGCATTGAAGACATATAAACAAAATTGGGAAAGTTAGTAACCTATGGTTAGCAGCGAAATTCAAACATCCTCCTGGAAAACCTCAGCACACGCTACGTTGCATTGCCTAATCGGGTGTTCGATAGGAGAAGTTCTTGGATTACTCATTGGTGTCTCTCTTGGCATAGGTGTATTCTGGACTGTCGTATTAGCTGTTTTTTTAGCTTTTGTGGTTGGAATTTCGTTAGCGGTTATACCGATAATAAAAGACAAAGGCCTGAGCCTGAAAGACGCCCTAAAGATCGTTTGGATTGGCGAAGTAATCTCCATAAGTGTCATGGAGTTTGCCATGAATGCAACAGATTTAAGTGTAGGTGGGTTAGACGTTTCCACCATTTGGGCAATCCCATTTTGGATTGGCATTGCATTAGCAATCCCTGCCGGCTATCTCGCCGCCTGGCCGGTGAACCACTTTTTGTTAATAAAGCACCTCAAATCGTGCCACTGAAACAAACTCAACCTTTTATATCTGATCTCATGCCCCGAGCACCAACGCGGTGAGGTGCAGGCGAC
>CAZEWK010000079.1:0-31974 GCA_964515905.1 uncultured Rhodospirillaceae bacterium
ATCCAAGAGAAACGTGAATTGCGAAAGCAGGTTATGGAGGCCGGTTCTCATTTAGATGGTCCGCTATTTTCTGCAACTCCAACAGTGGGACAAGCTTTATCATTTAAGTACACGGTTACTAATATTAACACTGGTCATAACTTGCCCTCTGGATCACTTGGGGCCCAACCAGAAATTTGGTTAAACGTCGTTTTAACCGGTCCAGATGGATCGCGCATTTGGGAATCGGGTTATGTAGATAGTCAGGGGGATATGGCAGATCTGCATTCACAAGATGTGCTGGATGGTAACATTGCGCATGACGATCAATTATTTAATTTGCAGACAAAGTTTCTAACGACAAACGTAAAAGGTACAGACAGAGAAATGTACCTCCCTGTCAACTTTGACATTGATCAAATTCCATTCTTGAGACCTGCGGCACAGCCAGTAACAGTTATGAACCATCCACCATTTGCTCGTATGGAAGGCCGCAGTATTCCGCCACTGGGTTCAAGGGATGCAAATTATTTAGTGCCTGGGGACCTTTTGTCACAACCAGGGAAATATCGATTATCAGCCAGGTTGAGAAGTCGAGCGGAACCGATCTATTTCATGAGGTTCATTGGAGCGACTCCAGAAATGATCAGAGCGATGAATGAAGAAATGATCGATATTCATCCATACGCTGTCGAATTTGAGGTGGAGTAGCGATATGGCTATAGATATTGGTGGCTTTAGTCTAAAGGTGGCTGGCGTAGTTATCCTTTCGTTGGTGCCCGCATATTCGTCTATTGTTGTTGCGGCAGAAGACGAACCAGTGATTGACTCCCGAGCGACCAAAACAATCTATGATCCAGACGCATTTGGACCCGATCCAAACTATAAGGATCAGATCTACGATTTTGAGAGGCAACTTGAAATTTATGGTGGTAAATATCTGGTGGATACACCTCGACCACTCCTGGAACTAGGCAGAGAATTGTATACGGGCGGTCCCCTTCGTAAACCGTCCACCTATCTTGGCGAACTGAACCCTGTAACCGAATCTCTGTACATCTACGGGGATTGGAGAGCTGCAGTTGCTTACAATGATAACGGATCCAATGATTTATCTCAGTTAGCCACCCGCCTTAACCTTGAAGTAGATTTTAAAATTACAGCGACTGAACGTATTCACGCCTTCTTTGGACCGTTGGATCAAAATGGTAGTTTTTCGCGTTGCGAGATTGGCGGGGACGGCTCCGACAATAATTGTGAATTGGAGTTAGATGGTAATGCAGACGCATTATTCTTTGAAGGCGACATTGGGGCCATTAAAGCTGGTTTAAGTGGCAAATATAGTCGTTTCGACTTTCCGTTTGCATTTGGTTTGATGCCGCTATTATTTCAGAATGGCGTTTGGATGGAAGATGCGATTATAGGAGCTGCAGGGACATTCCCGTCTCTTAATAGTCCAAGTTTAGATATAACAAATATGGATATCACATTTTTTACCGGGTTCGATAAAGTCACAACAGGCGCGGTACTTGATAATGATGGACTTGTGGCGGACCACAGTGCCAACCTATTTGCCGTAACGACATTCATTGAGGCGCGCGAAGTGTACTATGAACTCGGTTATGGTTTTATCGATGCGGATGACGGATTATTTGATCAAAGTTACCATAATGTTACTGCCGCCTTTAGCCGTCGATATGGAGCCCTTTTTTCTAACTCAATTCGGTTAATAGGGAACCTCGGGCAAGACAAGCAAGCCAATGGTTTGAGGAATGCAGAAGGTCTCCTGGTGCTAATTGAAAACTCTCTGGTGACGTCGAAACCCAGTACCTTGGTACCCTATTTTAATTTATTCGCAGGCTTTGGCCGTCCGCAGTCTTTAGCGCGAGCAGCCGCGGCGGGTGGAGTGTTAAAGAATACGGGGATTAATTTTGAGACTGATGGCCTAACAGGGTTCCCTAAACTTGATGATACGGCGCAGGATTCGTTTGGTGGTGCGTTAGGCATCTCGTATTTATTTAACCTAGACCGCCAAATTGTACTAGAAGTGGCGACAGTGCAGACTGATAGTTCGCCCGACGCCAATAGTACGGCGATTGTTGATGAGTATGGAGTAGGATTGCGCTACCAGTTTCCCATTAATAAGGCGTGGATTTTGCGTTCAGACGCTATGGTGGGAATTCGAGATTCGGTTGATGACATAGCGGGAGCGCGACTTGAGATAAGGCGTAAATTTTAAGACAGATGTAAAGTACAAGCGGTCAGAAGGGGCGCTCTGCAAATGATCTGGGGTAGTATGACAGAAATAATCAATCTAGTGGGAGTTTGCGTTCTTCTCGCGCTCGTTTTGTACATTCTGACTTTGGTCTTGCGAGGAGTCGGCCAAGATCGGGTAATACGCCAGACGGCGATTCTTGAGCAGGAGAAACTGAAGGCAGAAATAGAAGCAATAAATGCAGAAAGTCGATTAGTTACAGAGTTAAAAGAACTTTCATGGAATGGTTGGAGAAAATTTAAGGTATCCCAAAAAAATTCGGAAGTATCGGATATTTGTTCTTTTTATTTGAGCCCCCATGACGGTTTACCTCTTCCACCATTTAAACCTGGGCAGTTCCTCACGTTCCAGTTGCCGATACCAGGACAACGAAAACCGGTGATCCGGTGTTATTCATTATCAGATCGAACTGGAATTTCTGATAACTATAGGGTGAGCATTAAACGTGTTCCGGCACCACGAGATAAACCTGAACTACCGCCGGGTTTATCATCTAATTTTTTCCACGATCAGGTCAATGAAGGGGACATTCTTGATGTAAAAGCGCCAGGCGGTGCCTTTTTTCTTGATATGGGGAAACAGACACCAGTGGTTTTAATTGGTGGAGGTGTAGGGTTGACCCCGGTTCTTTCAATGTTGAATACAATTGTTGATACAGGTTCAAAGAGGGAAACTTGGTTTTTCTATGGTCTGCGACATGGCGGTGAACATGTAATGAAGGAGTACCTGGAACAAGTTGCCAAAGAAAATGAAAATATCCATCTGCAAATTTGCTATAGCGCTCCAAGGGAAGGGGAGGATATAGAAGGTACGGATTACCAGCATGCGGAACGTGTAAGTGCTGATCTATTCAAACGGATATTGCCCTCTAATAACTATGATTTTTATATATGTGCTCCGCCTCCGATGATGACGGCGGTGACTGAAGGACTGTATAATTGGGGGGTGCCCGAGAAGAACGTTCATTTCGAAGCATTTGGTCCGGCAAGTGCCAAAAAGACGGCTCCTCCCAAAGATGCAGCCCCACCTGCTGGGACCGAATTTACAGTAAAATTTGCTAAATCAAATGAGAGCAGAGTTTGGGATCCAGAAATTGGAGCGTTACTTGATTTCGCAGAAGAATTAGATGTCCCGATGGATTCGGGTTGTCGTGCAGGAAATTGTGGTACTTGTAAGACAGCTATCGTTAGCGGTGAGGTAACGTACCTCCATGAGCCTGGTGAAATGCCTGAGGCGGGGTCTTGTCTTACTTGTATAGCTGTTCCTAAAGGTGACGTTACTTTGGACGCATAATTGTTGGTGCGCGTGGCAGCCGCTAACCGGCTAATTTGTGCGAATTGTTATTAAAAAAAACAGGCCCTCCGCTTAATTAGTGAGGGCCTGTTGGTCTTTTAATTTAAGTGTTAAATGTCGTAGGACCTGAGCACTATTGGTTTTTTAACAGTTTTTAATTTGTGCCGAGTTTCCCATTACATAACACTATATTCAAATAGAACAGACTACGGTAATTCGTAGGTAAGACTTTGCCGGCAATTAAATCCTCCATTATCGGCCGGTTGCTGCGCATCGCATTCCCATGGTCCGCTGCCGGTAATGCCCGCATATTTCCCGGTTCCACCTGCAATAGTATTGAGTCCGCTATTTGTGGAAAGATCACCAGTAAAAGATGTAAAAATCCGATCTCCATCTTGGTCACCAAAGAAACAATTGCCTTTATTGGTCGCTCCGTTGGGCGTGACGAAGTAAGTTACGACACAAGTGGCCCTTCCTTGGTGGAGCGGTCCTTCGCCGGCTGTATTGAATGTGGCACCAACCGCTGAGCCGTGGCCAACAGCATATCCATCTGCCTGGGGTGCTAACTCAGGTAAGTCAAAATACCAACCGGTCACCCAACTGATGGTCCCAGATTTCGCTAAATGGCCGTGACCATCGGAAAGAGCGGCGGTACTAAATACTGCTGCAAATACGGTTGGTAGTAGAATAGTTAATAGATGTTTCATTTTTCTAATTCACTCCTTAACTTGATATATGTCCCAATATTGTACGAAAGTTTTATTTACGGTAGTTGACACTTTAATGTTTGTTCATACTTAAATTCACCGATGTTTCCAGCGTGCCTGCCCAAAGACCTTCTCAGCTGACACCAGCGTATTTTCCAGTGCCGCCAGTGATATAATTCGGTCCGTTGTTACCTTTAGAAACTCCGAGTCCTTCATCAAATTTGGTGAAAAGTCGATCTCCGTCGGCATTTCTTCAGTCGCAGTAGCCTTGTACTTTTCCAACTCCGTCAATTAGGTCAAACGAATAAAAACAGTTAACGGGCCCTCCATGCAGAGGATCCAAACAAGCTTCGTTATACGTCATACCTATTAAGGTGGCAATTCTCTGAAGGTGATCATCGTCTACTGCATTTACGACCACAGCGTCGTTTCCATGACCTCCGGTATAAAAATTAATTTCACCCGATGTTGGTACATGTCCGCGGTTGTCCGTTTTACAAAAGAACTAAATGGGATGAAGAATAGTATCGTCATGGCTGGAACCAAATATTGCTTCATAATTTTCTAATGAAAACATAGACTCGTTATAAAAAAATAGTCCCTCAATTTAATTGGTGGGGGGGCCGGTCGATCTCTCACTTTAATTTTATGGTAATTGCTAGGTTAGGTTTTAGTTGCTATGCAGTTCACCCTTGGCTCTATCGGTGGGACATTACCAGGGGCCGTAAGGGAGTCCTTAGTGGACCGTTAGTCAATACGGGCATCCTTTTTGCATTTCCTAACTTCAGCACCCATGGAGCAGAAATAACCCCTTTCTTAATGACAACTTAGATTTTTTCTCTAGCAATCAAGTCTTTTACGATGACCGTAGAAGAAAGTTACTGCTCGAGTTGGCAACCAAAAAAGATTTTTGCGCAGGTGGTAATGAACCCTCCACCCCGCAGTTGGATACCAATTGCGCGAATAGAAAAAGCGACCCTTTGGTTTCTCAACTAAAGGGTCGCTTCGCTTCTACCGTTTTCCGGGGCCGAGGCTGTTATTCCCGGACCTAAGTGCGGAACGTTAGTAGTATTTCGCTGCCGCTAAGTTAAAACTCTTACGGCAATTCGTAATTAAAACTTTGGTTGCAATGCAATTCACCATCAGTACCAAGCCAAGTGCACTTCCATGGACCACTTCCGCTGATGCCCTCATATTTGCCAGTACCACCAGCTAACACGTTCACGCCTTCTCCACCACCGTTATTGGCTGAGGGATCACCATCAAAATCTGTAAAGATTCGATCCCCGTCTGCATCGGACCAGAAGCAATAACCTTTATTACGGGCATCGCCATCATTTACGAAAAAGCTGAAATGGCATTGGGCAGCTCCCATATGAAGTGGTCCACTGCCACTATCATTGTAGGTAACGCCCGTACACGTTCCAACTCCTAACACTAACCCCTCCGGTGTCGTCGCCATATCCGAAGGACATGCGAAACCAGTGTGGTAGTTAATAGTTCCAGATTTTGCTAAATGGCCGTGGCCATCCGACAGAACAGCACTACTGAAGGCTGTTACAAATAATGTTGGTAATAGAAAAGTCATAATTTGTTTCATTGTGATAACTTACCTCCCAAATTCATTAAAGCTTCATCGCCAGTAAAATTGGACCGGCAACTGAGCGGTACTAAAGGTTATAATACAAGATTAATATAATTTTAAGTTACGAAAAAAGCTACTCAATGTTTTTTGTGAGTTAGGAATTAAAGACAATTCTTCTCCTTGTGTTGACGGAGGGCTAGTTATATGGAAGGAAGTTCCTTAGCCGCAATCGACATTGCTTCAAGATGCTGTTCAGGATTTAGTCCGGCTCCTAATGTGCGCAAGCATAAATAAGTTAATCCAGCATCACGCCATCTGGCTACCCGGTGCTTCCACTCCGCTTGTCGAGGCCCAACGACAGCTACGCCAGCTTCTGTTCCAATATCACTTGGATCACGATGTGCCTTTTCGGCTTCGCGTAAGATATCTTTCTTTATGTCAGGGAATTGTTCAGGTGTAGAGAGGACAAACCATCCATCCGACTGTCGTCCTATTCTTCGACGTATTCTTGGTATTGGAATACTACTAGCAGCAATCCAAATGGGAATAGGTTGTTGAATAGGCAAAGGATTGATGCTTAGTCCTTTTACGGAATCCCAATTTCCTATGGAATTAACCTCATTATACGTCCAAAGTTGTTTAAGAAGTTCGATTTGCTCTTCACACCGTACTCCACGGGTTTTGAAGTCACTCCTAAGCGAATCATACTCTTCCGGATTTTTCCCAACACCCACTCCTAATCGTACCCGTCCGTTAGAAATATTATCCAACGTTGCAGTTTGTTTGGCTACTAAGACGGTCTGACGAGCAGGTAGAATTACGAACGGGACTAATTCAATTGATTTTGTTACTCCAGCCACCATAGCCATGATAGTTAGTGGCTCATGTAGAGGACCGCTGTCAGCTCGAATAACCTGTTCTGGCACTCGCAGATGGGTAAAACCAAGTGCTTCGGCCTCCGTAGCAAAGGTTTTAATTGCTTCAATATCGCCTTTTAATTCGCGTACGGGTAATGATATTCCGATTTTCACTGTTGGTTACTCCTCATGTAAAACTACTACAAACCACGGAATTGGAGGTCCCCAGAGGTTTTAACTAGGTAAACAGATTTCTATCAAAAAAGCTATTCTGAGGTATTTGATAGAGGATATATCTAGTAGACTAGTCATGACTACATTTGCAAGATCACAAAACTATGGAGCATACAATGACGGACCCGGAAACTCTGCGTCACATCATTCGAGCGGAAGATGTTGAGGCATATAATCCAGCCAATCATCTAGGGACGACAAATCGGAGACTTATTGGAAAGGAAACAGTTGGAGCAAGTAATGTGGAGGTTGTATTGGGTGTAGTAACAAAAGACGGTGGAGCACAACCGCACCTGCATCCAGGAATTGAGCAGGTTGTATATGTGTTAGAGGGGAAGGCCCATGCCGAAGTGGGCAGAGAATCGGGTGACATGGGCCCCGGAGATATTTGTTATTTCCCTCCAGACACGACCCATTCCTTCACGGCAATCAGTGACACACCCGTTAAGTGTCTTGTTATTTATTCTCCACCGTACCAGGAATCTCCTGAAAGAGGTGTGCCGCAATAGGAGGGAAATCAACTTTATTTCACAGTTATAACGTAGATGTTCTTTCCCTTGAGTTGATATATTTTTTCCTTTTCTATTTTGTGTTGTACATCAGCAGATAAATTCAACCAATGCCGAGGCTAGTGGCCAATTCCGGAAAATCTTCGACAATAATATCGTGATGCGGATTGGGAATTGGGTCCGGCGGCCCAGCTGGACCCCATTCGTCGGGACGCCGCACAAAGGCTGTCTTGAATCCTACGCTTTTTGCGGCATCCAGGTCGAAATTGTGGCAAGCAACCATCAAACATTCGCTTGGAGAAAAATTCAATAATTTAGCGGCAGTGGTATACGATTCCGGTAATACTTTGTATTTTCCAAAAATTTCGCAGGAAAGAACAGCATCCCAGACAAGTCCATTTGCTCTTGCTGTATCCACTATGATTCTGACACTGAGAAGAGTGTAAGAGGCGCAAATAAATTTTTTTCGCAATTTTGGAAGTGTGTCTGGAAAATCGGGCCAGCATTGAAGGTTGTGTACTTTATCCCACCAAATTTTTTTCCGTTCTTCCGAGGTAGCCATGGTGAGCTCATTCTCGGCCAGAATTTCATCAAGGGTAGATTGGTGAGAACCGTCGAAGTTATATGTTGGCGGAGCGTCTTTCCCAAGATTTATCATTTTTTGTAATGATCGTCGGCGAAGGTCGTTGGCAAGTCCGGCCCAATCGCAGCTTACATCATATTTTCTACCCAGCTCTTCCAGGGCGGTCTTAAATCCCGTATGCCAATCTAAAATAGTGCCACCAGTATCAAACGTAAGTGCTTTTATGTCCTGTAGGCTCATTGTGATTCTATCCGGTGTTATGTGCGAAAAGGGAAAGTTTTTGGGTGTAAAAACTGATTTGGTAATTAGGCTTATTTCAACGAAGTCGATTCTTTGTAGAAGAGTTATGTAAGATACAGGAAAGGAACACTAAATAGTATTAAAACATGAATGCAGCTTGAAGAATTCGTCTAAGTGAATGACTATAGATAGCAGGGAACGGTCCTAGTTTTAGACGAAATGTGGATATCCCGAAAAAGATCTAACAGGTGGAGAATGTTATGAAGATAAAGGCTGCTATTTTGCATGAACAAGGGAAAGAGCATCCCTTTAGTGAGACACAACCGTTAACAGTTGAAGAGGTTGAATTGGCTCCTCCTGGTGATGATGAAGTATTAATCAAGACTGGTGCGGCAGGACTTTGCCATTCGGATTTGTCGATGATTCGTGGGGTAATGGAACGCAAAGTCCCTATGGTTCCAGGACACGAGGGTGCTGGTGTTGTTGAAGAAGTTGGAAAAAACGTAACCCAATGTAAGCCCGGAGATCACGTTGTGATGAGTTTCGTACCTATTTGTGGAGAGTGCGAATACTGTACTACGGGCCGCTCCAATATCTGTGTTACGGCATTTAATGCTCGTGCAACTGGAGCCTTAATAAACGGAGAACGGCGACTCTCGATTAATGGCCAACCACTACACCACACTAACGGTGTTTCATGTTATGCGGAGTATATGGTGGCTTGTGAGGATTCGGTCATTGTTATCGATCAAGATGTACCGATGGTCGACGCTGCGCTATTTGGTTGCGCTGTTGTCACTGGAGTTGGTGCTATCATTAATACGGCAAAGATTCGACCCGGCTCTACTATCGGGGTAGTGGGATTGGGAGGAGTAGGATTGTGTGCATTACTGGGAGGGGTTGTCGCTGGTGCAGGCAGGATCGTCGCAATTGATATAGCTGATGATAAGCTTGGCCTTGCGAGGCAGCTTGGTGCGACGGATACATTTAATGCTAAAGACCCAGATTGTGTTGAAAAAGTAATTGAGGCGACAAAGGGTGGCGTGGAGTATGCCTTTGAAGTTGCCGGAGTTGTCGCTGCAATGAAGACGGCTTATTCCATTACTAGAAGGGGCGGAACTACGGTGAGCTCTGGTATTTCACAGCACCAGCATACGTTTGAAGTGCCGCATGCAGAGCTTGTGGTTAATGAGCGAGCGATTAAAGGAAGTTATATGGGAAGTTGCGTCGTCAGGCAGGATGTTCCTAAATTCATACAGCTTTATAAACAAGGAAAGCTTCCAATCGATAGACTGAGAAGTGGAAATATTGGTCTTGATGCCTTAAATGAAGGCTTCGATAAGCTGGCTGCAGGGGATGCTGTGCGTCAAATGCTTGTCATGCATGAAGAGTTTCTAGTTTGAAGAGAATTGACCACTGAAAATAGGCAATAATTTGAGTATTGAGCAAAACATTAACGGATAGATGACATGATATTTAGTTAGTTTCGGGAAAACCTGTGACGACTAATTTGCCTGGGAAAACACCAATATGATAATTGTGACATGTTAGACAGTCATCACTGGCTTTTGCAGGCTGGTGACAATTAGTGCATGTGGATTGGTCAATTGTAACGAAATTGCTTTCAAAGATGGTTGGATTGTGGTCTTCGAAAGAAGAGGTGTATTCGCTATCTATATTCAATTGATGGCATGTAACACAACCCCTTTCGTCGAGGAGACTAAAATGGGTTTCATGGGAAAATTTTGTAAATTTTTTCCCATGCAGATTTGCTCGAACACCGTACCAATTAATTTCTACCCGAGACTGATTATTTATATCGATGGAATGGCATTTTGTGCAGGTGCCAGGGCTGCGAGGACTCGCAATGTTTCTAAATAAAGAACCAATATTAGTATCAAGCCTTATGACCGAAACCTCATCTTCTATCGAGGCCGTGAGAAGCGGCACTAAAAACTCCAGCCAAGATTCAATAAATAGGTCGGAGTGTCCAACAGGACGATATCGTAGTGCAAAGTAGTCGTCGTCTTGATACCATCCTCCGGCGGCGGCCCATTCTTCATCATTCACAGGTGTAGCGATTTCTCTAGTGATTGATTCGGATTCAGCGATTGACGTAATATTATCCTCAGTTAGATCGATTTCATCATCGTCAGTTAGATCGATCTCATCATCGTCAATTAGATCGATTTCATCATCTTCATTCAAACTCTTTGCGGCTCGAGAATTAATATCTATCGCGCCTAGGTCACTATTTAAATTTTCGGTACTTATTGTTTCGAATATTTTTTCTCCTCTCTGGTAGCGAGTAATTTCAACTAACAAATTTGGAAACCAAACTGATTGGGCGTTATGGACTACGCCACTCGAAAGTGAGCCAGTTAGTTGGGCAAGTTCATTTCCCTGTAATTGACGGTCGGTGGCTTTTTCTAATCGACTTTTGATTTCATTTACGCCGTTTATTTTTAGATCGAAAAATAGGCGTTTTACCGACCAAACAAATTTTGAAACGGCCTTCATCTGATCTTGGGTAGCACTGGAAAGATCTAAAAGATCAACGTTCTGGAGTAATACTTTGCTCTCTGCATAATTACTATCGGGAGAGAGTAACAGATCCATAAACGGGGTGAGGGACTCCTCCGCATATTCAGGCCATTCACCTACTGAGATGCCCTGTTCACGAAGTGTATACAAATCCAAACCAGGAACATTTATCACAGCAATGCCCTTTGGGCCTCCGCGCCCTTCTATCCCTTTAATTTGGTTCTGATGGCATTCTCCGCAAGAAAGAGTAAAGGGTTTTACGGTCATGGTCTGACCTGTAGATCCCACTTCGTGGCAACTCTGGCAGTTGCTTGGAGTATAGAGAATATTTTTTTGGTCTTTAAAATGCTTTCCAAGGTGGCTGAGATGGTCAAATTGAATCCGCGTCCGACGTTCGTATGGGTATTTTGTAAAAGCAGGGTGGCCCTCAGAAAAGCTTTTGAATTGAGCAGTATGACAAATATTGCAGCTTTCATCCGGTATCCAAGTGAGGTCAAAGTTCGGTCCATTATGTTCATTGTGACAATTCGCGCAGGATAATGCGGCCGTACTAGTATCATCAGAGGTTAGTACTGCGTTATGGAGCAGTAAGCCTATAGTTTTAGGACTGTCCTCTAAGATCTGTGATGAGTTTTTCAACGAAATTAGAATCTCCGACGAAAGAGAATGTGGTTGTATCGAATTTTCTCCGAGATTGTGGCATCCTAAACAAAGGGTTTCGTCATCTTGTGCGATGGAATTTGAAAACGCTTCGTGCCACCAATTCATTGGGGTGAGAGCAGCCACCTTATGACATTGTTTACAATCTGTCAGTTTAGCATGTTGAGAAGTTAGTGGTCCGGGATCGATAAACTCCTCTTTGTGTTTTCCAGCTATAAGCAATAAAAGGCATCCGAGCACCAAGAAAACGAACCATTTAGTTATCAGTACCCGCTTGGCCATCCAGCTTCGTACCGGTTGACATGTTGGAATGGTGTTACAGCACTTCCCGTCTGTTAGGGGTCCCTCAGTGCATGGTCCTCCAGCTAAAGAAGATCTAGTGCAAAACCAGCGGTCTCCGCTATTTCGAGGCCTACACTCTGCAGTAGCCCTGCACTGGCCCGTAGCCATATCTGGACCAATTCGGCAGGGATCCCCCAGGGAATAGCGACCACAGATCCATTTCTGTGTAGGCCGAATATAGGGGCTTTCACGGAACGAAAATTTTTGGATTAATTCCAAAACTATGCGCTTCCTGCAAAGGCATGAGTCAGGACTGCGTGGAGGATTACCAAAATAATTAACCCGCCAGTAAATGGAACGTGAACGAATAACCATCCCTTGAGAAACGCTTGGAGTGAATATTGGTGGTCCAATTCGTCTTTTTTTTCTGTTAGCTCGCTAAGACGATTAACAAATGCTCGCTCTTGGTCGCTAAGATAGCGGTCTATATTTTTCATTTGCTTACGAATTTTAGTCAGTTCGTATCCAGATCCGACGAGATGACCTATCAAATTTTTTGGCCTATTAAAAAACGAAATAAGTTCGGTGGTATAAAAACTACTGACCGTTGAGGATCCAGTCACAGAAGTGCATTGGAGTACCTGATTTTCGGCTTCTTTACGCAGTTGAATAATGAATCCGGGAATACGTTCGAAAATGACCTCTTCACCTCGGTTTGTCAGTAGTTTTGAAAGCCTCTGATTTAGGTAGAGTCCGACTAGTCCGCTCAGTGCCACAAGAGAGAAAAATGTGGCCAATAAAACTTCCATCCATCCTTGTGGGATACGCCAAGAAATGTGGAGACAAAAAATAAGAATAGATATATTCCCTAAGTATATATGCACTTTTAACCATGTCGCAGCATTGCCGATGGGAAGCATGCGAATTTTTTTTCGGATGCCATAAGATGTTAAGATCAGTATCAAGGATGTTAGCACCCAGCCGGATAAGAATTGTTCTTGATAGGTAGATATTAAATAGATGTGGTGCACTATAAGTATCAAAGAGATAATGAAAACAAACAAAGACACGTTGACCAGTCTCCTGGATTCAGAAGACATTACTTATCCAACCAATCCGACAATGTCTTTATGTCACTTAAGTCTGATCGCCTTAGGGCATTATGTGGGCAGGCCCTCTGACAGGCGGGTCCACCGATTTGATCTATGCATAGATCGCACTTGGTCGCTTTTGCGATTGGTACACCTTTTGAAGTATCGGTGATAAAAAAGCCGAATTGGTCACGGATTTCAACCATCCGAATGTTGTCGTAAGGGCAAGCATTGGCGCAAGTAGCGCAACCAATACAAGTTTCGTCATTTATGATAACTTGCCCGAAAGATGAGGAGCGGTGAATTGCGCCGGTAGGGCAACCGATCATGCAAACCGGATCCGCGCAGTGCATGCATGCGTTGGCAATCATATAATGATCGTAGGTACGACCGTGTCGATTAAATCTGGGATTATTATTGTGGGTCGCTGCGCAGGCAGTGACACAGTCGTCACATCGAACACAGCGGTCCAAGTCAATCAGCATCGTAGCAGTGCCATTTATGTATCGATGTTCGACCAGAAATTCTAATAAACCTGAATCAATATTGTTTTCTAAATCGGCGTCTTCTTTGGGTTCGTCGTCAATGCGGTTTTCAAAGCCTCCAAGATGTACGAGTGCATCTTCGGATAACGTCGGAAGTACAAGTTCTTCTATAATTCTGGTGGGAACTCGCAATACATCAATATAGCCTAGGGCCCGTAGGCTGGTTCTTAGTGGCTGAGAATCGTGGTGACGCCAGTTGGAAATAATTTCAGACATTCCAAATACGCTTCCGGCACCAATATATTCTAAAGTACGGTGACCGTTATTCATTGATTTGCTAATTCGGCCAAACCCGGACCGGATTAGTAGCAAACCGTCTGGGTAATCGCCTTCTGAAACGATTACAGGTTCATGCGAAAGGCGATCTTGCGCAGACCCTTCTGATAAACGGATATAGGAGGTGTGCCAATCAAAATCGCCATAGGTTTCGAACAAGGTTTCGTGAGCAATTTTGTCAATTACGTCGCCGCTTAAGTGTTCAAACATTGGAGTAGCTTGAAGTGCTGTGGTAAGGCTGCGTTCCCGATAAAGGGTGTCAACGTGACTTCGAAAATCATCAACTTTCCGCCGGATTTCGCGAAATCCTTGCCAGCGAATCTCTAGAAGTTGTGCGTCTCCGGAAGCAAAAACGGTGGCAGTTCGTTGTGTTCGTCCAAGTGCTGCTATTTCTCCAAACATTTCACCGTGCTTTAGTATAGCGGTGCGATGGTCATCGAGGACAGTAGGGACATCCTGCAGAAAGATGTGAGCATCCAGGTCGCTCCCACGTTGTCCAGTTGCGGTTCGGCTTCGGGTATATCGCTCGTGATCACGAACCTCGGGATATCGGGCATTCTTCCAAAGTTGGTTGAGAGATTCAAATATTCCCCGACGTTTTTGTGTTGCGCGACCTAACATGGCTTCTGGAAGACCAGGAGGTAAAACGACGTGGACCTTTCCTTGTATAATCAAAAAAGCTGAGTGTCCGTAGTCACCAGCCCTTACGACGATATCCCCATCGCCATATTTGATTAACCGAGTATCATTTCTGATGATGTCTTCAAGAGATTGGGTCGCTGAAAAACGAGCACGATCCATATTGCTAAATGGTTCCAATGAAAGAATTCGTCGTACATCATCATCGGTCATGCTTGGCCCAAAGGGATTATCCCACCGTTGTGGGCGCTGAATGGCTACATTGGATTCGGCCATCAACACTCTTTTCCTTTCGTGGGTGCAGCGCTCTGAAGAAGGTTGGGTCTTTACTTACCAATTTTTGGTAAAAGTGCATCTAGTTCGGCAAGTTGGCTTCCGTCGTAGTTATTCGAGAGTTTGATTGCTTCAGACGATATTCCATCTGCTGCTTTTGTTAATTGTTCTTCATTGTTCAATTTAAGCTTAACCCCTTCAGCGATTAAAAGGATGCTGTTAATCTCAGGAAGATTCACGGTTTCAGCTATCTGCCCAAGCCGTTTTTCCGCCGCTTTTGCTCTTTTTGCCATGGAAACGGCGTACTTTGCCTTTTCTGTTGCTTTAGCAACTCCCCGAAGGGCATGTTCTAGATCTAGTGCTTGCCCAACAATATACATCATTCGTTGTCGCTCAATGGAAGACGAGTTGTTTTCCGCAGAATACCATACGTTATGTCGAATTTCGCCGTTAATCCAACTAGCTAATTCGAACTTGCTTCCGGCAGGATGACCTCCAACGTTAACTAATTTTTCGTTAGGAACAGTGTGACAAGTGTAACAATTTTGTGCCACTGAGTAGAGTTGTGATGGACGAATTAACCCAGCTGCCTCCGACTGTTCATACCGGGTTACCTTGTGGGATGGATCCTCATTTTCTGCGGTCACACCTTTACCGCCGAAATCACTATGAACGTCAATCCAACCTTCTCCGGCACCATGACAAGATTCACATGTTATTCCGGCAATTGGTTTAGTTTTCCCATCAATAATGGCAGAAGTAAAGTGGCATCCAAGGCAGTCACTTTCATTTTTTATTCGTCGAATCCCCATTGCTTTCGCGATTTCCTTAGCTTTTTCACTTCGGGGTAAGTTTTTGAAGGTAGTAGCATGGTGCGTTTCTTTCCATACGCTTATCGAAGACTTGTGGCATTCGCCGCACGCGTCTGGTCCCTTAACTAACTCAGGGTTTAAGCGTAGGTCTTGCGCAATTGTTTCAGAAGTCTCCGCTAATACTCCCATGCCAAGCACTAATGTTAGGGTCGCCATTCTTAACATTCTAGTAAAACTTTCGACGAGTGGCCTATTTTTCATTTTATCCAGCCCTTATTTACAACAGCGATAATAAATCAGGATAACTTTTGTGCTCTGAGTAACTCAAGCATCTATCGTTAAATTAGTTTTCGGTACGGCAATACAAGTCAAGCAGGAGCTTTTTTCAGATGGCGTATCGGGTTTCTCCAAGTAAGATACTTCTCCAGTTTTAATAGCTGTAATACATGTCCCACAGCTACCGGCCCGGCAACCTGATTCTATGTTAATTTGATTAATGTCCGCAAACTCTAATATTGATCCGGCGAAATTATCCCACTCCAGCGTTTTTTGAGATTTTGAGAAATTTATTTTAATTTTATTCTTTGGATTCATTCTCCCATTTTTTGTGGAAGACGAAGCTGTTTTTACACTTGCTGGCCCAAATGTCTCCGTGTGGATATCCTTCTCGGGTATCCCGTAGTCCCTCAAACCCTTTGTGATAGATCCTAACAACGGCGCGGGACCACAAAGGTAATAGTCGCAGTCAATAGCGGGCAGGACTTGCATTATAGAATTCACACTGATCTTCCCGTCCTGTCTGAATTTAGTATCCGCTCTATCAATGTTAGTTGCAGAATTACTATAATTCACGCTTACATGTAAATTTTCGTTATCTGCCTCGAGGCGTGTTAAATGCTCCAACATGATTTGTTCTGTATTATCCCGGACGCCGTAAAATAGCCAAACTTCTCTTTTTGATCCCATATCACAAAGTGTATTGATCATGCTTATCATTGGCGTTATTCCAATGCCGCCAGCAATCATAACGACTGGTGTATGCGAAGACAGGTCTATGAAAAATCTACCCGAAGGGGCTTTGACATCTAAAATATCACCTTCGCTAAGCACATCGTGGAAGAAACTTGAAGAAAGTCCCGAAGAAGATACTTCCCCATCACGAGAATCCTTAACCCGTTTTATAGTTACACGGTAATAATTGGTCAGGAGAGCGCTATCTGACAAAGAATAGCACCGAATAACTGGCTTTTCACGATCAGGAAGATGCAAGCTGAACGTTAAATATTGCCCCGGTTGAAAACGGGGCAGGGTCTTACCATCGTGAGGCATAAGGTAGACAGAGCAAGTATCCTCACTCTCTTTTACTTTACGATTAACTCGGAACTTACGAAAACCCGACCAGGGTAATTGCTCCTTGCTTGCCTGCACTTGACCTTTTAAAGCTGTTATTGCTGTCCGATTTTGAAGGAGATGTCCAGACAACTCTTCGTGAGTTTTACGAAGAACAGTTTTGCGCCAGGAACAAAACAATACCGAAGCTGCTTGAATTAAGGCCGTTAGAATAATTGTCGCCCCGACTAATTGAGCTAGATTTATTTCAAGCAGGTCACTCATTTATTGCCATTTAGCCTTATATCAAATTGATTAAACAATTGAGGACCTTAGCTCATTCAATATTTCAATGGTAACAACTTTATTCAACCAGATTCCTATAGATCAGTTATTCTTTAAATGAGTTGATCTTTTTGGATGTTCGCGTGTTGTTAATTTAATACACTACGAGTACTTCAAACCGGGCGCCGGCCCCATCTGAAATTTGATTGTTGAATGTGTAAAACGATTCAAGTTGCAATTGTACATACTGCCCAATGGCCTGTTGAAGTTGATATCCAATTCCAAGTGAGTCATTCCCGTCTCCAGAAAAATCCTTCTTCGTAGATAACTCGAGTATTAAATTGCGTCTTCGGTGGTCGTAAAAAGCCTGATAACCAATAGCGAAACCGTAGTCATCATTAACAAATGGGTTTATTTCAGCTCCGTGTGTACTTAGGTTTGGAGATGCAAAAAGAATTCCAGTATTTGCGAGAGGGCCACCAAGAATTACCTCGCGGCCTGCTTGTGTGAAATTACCTAAAGCCACATAAGGATTAAAATAGGCTATGTCATGAGAGTAATGAGGAGTAAAAGAGAATTCGCCTGTAATAAGGGTCCCATCGCCCACCACATTGCCGTTAATTTCGTTATCTAGTGAAATTGAGTTGTTGACACGAAATGCAGTACTTATACCTCCCAAGGCCCTTATGCGTTGGATCGAGGAAAGGCCAACATATAGGGCATCTCCAGCATTGTCGTCGGCGTTATCGTCAACATAAATGGTGTCTATATTAAAAGTGCTTACCGGCGCATCAATGGCCGTAAACAACGCATACATGTTTGCGTTAGAGCCTCGCGACCTGTCGTTACGGTCCAACCGATCCCATGCCCACATCCCCGATATTCGAAGGTTAGAAGCCCCTGGGAAACTGAGATTGTTTCGGATTAGGCCGATTGCATCGACAGTGTCGTTGATTAAAATTCCCTCCTGGAACGTAATTCCCTGGCGGCCCACACTAAAACCAAAGTCAATAGGTTTTATACCGGCTACGTCTAGATTAGGTGCTAAGCTCCCAACATCTCCTTCAAAGAAGAGAGTTTCCACATCGACGTTCAATTCGTTTTTGAAGTCTTGATCATCCCCGCTAAAAGTGTGTTTCGTAAATCGGGGAGGGGAATTATTGTCAGTTGGTCGGAGTCCCAAAAGTATCTTTTCGGTTCCTGTTAGTTGAAGGTTGGCATAATAGTCTAGTCTGTTAGAAATTTCAGTGTCCCGTTTTCTTCCTACGGCACCGTCGTCAAAAGATTGGAGGACTGAACGGTTAATCACGTAGTTCCATAGTCTTGGTTGCCATACGGCTCCAAGAACGGGGACTCTGAAGCCTGAGTGTAGTTTTCCAGTGTGGAGGAAACCATCTCCTAGTTCGATGTGCAGCTTGGGCCGAAAAGGGATTTCACCCCGGCCTTGAAACGGAACGTATTCATCCTTTAAGGCCTCTACTGGTTTGTATTCGCCCAGCGGCCAAAACCAATTATACCAATGATCACTCTGCTTCTGTTCGGATGCCGAGCATGTGCTACTAACAATAATCCCAAGAACAGCGATTACTGCGCTATAAACAAGTCTGTAATCGACACAACGACCACTCAAGAAATACGTTATCATTACCGACTGCTCCCCTTGGGTTCAGCTCTATTACTCAACACTACAGTGCATGCTTGTGAGTCCTTGGCATTTTTTGTAGGATTTTCGGGCGTGCCAAAGACAATCAATGTCCACACCCTATTCCACCCTTCACCCATCAGTATCTGTTGCTTTAGGTTCACGGTTGGCCGTTTCCCCAAATTTAATATCAAAAATGATGTTTTCCTCCCACAACACTTGAGCACCGGCTATCAAGGCGTCGCCAGCTTGACGAGGGGTGAGACCATAATCGAAACCAACATCCTGCATAGCTACCAGTAGATTAATAGGTGCGGGTTGTTGGATCACTTTTATCTTCGCTTTATAGGTTCCAGGCCCGGTCATTTGATTGCTCTTAACGACGTAACGACCCCAACGTTCTCCGAGTGGTTCGATTCCTCGTTTGTGGTTGCGCTCGGTCGCGGGCTCACCGGTAAATACTAGAGATACCGCTGAAGGAAGCACACGCGGCAGAGCCGTAACTGGATAGGGAATGGGGATGACATGCTCGGTTTCTCCACCTCGCCCATTTTGAGTAACAAAGTAGGACTGAAGACTTAGCAAATGAGGGTCCATTTCTACTTCACCCGCTTTAACATAGAATGAATGCCCATCTCTCAGATCTCCATTGGGATCACGGTCGCCTGAAACAAAAACTACAGTTCCATCACTGTCTGTGACTGTTACCTCCAGCCATACAAGCCGTTCTCCTGTAAACCCGGTAGGAACGTTGTGGCCGTCGGTTCCACTCTTCAGTTGCACTCGGAATACGATGCCATTGGTATCGGCCTGTTCTGTCACAATTTCGCCAAGCACATATCCATGCCGTAACACTTCAAGTCTTTTTTCAGCTGCTACTGCCAACCGTTCAAGCTGATAATTGATTATTTCTCGGGCGGCATAACGGTCATCAATCGACCTCCATCTTTCTGGAAACTGACTGTCATCTGTTATAGTGTCTTCAAATTCATCGGTGCCCCAGCCAGCTTCTACATCGAATTCCAGCCAATCTTTGAGACTAGCCATTTGTTGTGCTTCAACGTTATGGGGGAATATGCCAGGATGGATGATCGAGTAGTCGGGTCCCGCGAAAGTGTGGTTAGTTATTTTACGTGGCATGGTTTCCACGCCACCGACTACTGCAGCAGGGCCGTGTTCATAACCGGATGCGATCCCTTGGATTTTCCCCATATGACAGTCTTGGCATGTCTCTCCGCGAGCTGCCGCAGGCGATGTTCGGTACTCGCTATATGCTTCTTCTAGCCGAAATCCGTTAAAAAGTGTTACGTCGTGGCACGTTCCACAAAATACAGGGTCTGAAAGACCGGAAAACTGAACGGCATCGTCATGGATTTTTCGTCCGGCTTCGTTCGGGTCGGTAACCACCCTGTATTCATGTGTGTTTTCGAGAACTCGTTTCAGTTCTTCATTACCCTTGGGCCCAAATACCATGTCAGTCAATCCACCCTCGACGAGAGCCAATCTGCCGCTTGCCTTATTGTAGTTTCTATCAATACGGTGGCATACCACACATGTAATCCCTTCTCTGGATGTAGGGTGTCGGTCCAGATTAGAGGCGAACTGATCCTCTCCTAGATTCGCACCTACCTGATTGTGGCATCTTAAACAAAAGTCTCCATTGGACCCGTTAGCTAACTGATTTATTTTGTTGCTCAGTGATAGATATACCGGACTGAGCTGGGAGTAAGAATGTTGTGAGATAGACCACTCAGCATAATGTTTAGGATGACAAGTACCGCATGTCGCTGCCGATGGGAATCTTGTTTCTGCAAATAAAGATTCGTGCTGTTCTGCCGCCTCTTCTGCTATTCTGTCTGTATCCGCTAACCCTTCGTCGTTCCTTAACGCCTCTTGATTCTGTTCAATTTCGGTATCAATAATATCTAAAAGTTCGTCTTCGAATAGAAGTTCGTCTTCGAGTAGAAGTTCGTCGTCTTCTGCCATCCCAAATTCACTGGTAGACAACATAAATACAAGGTTCATAAGACCAGCTAAGGTGTATAGGAATATCCGTTTTCTAGCTGTCTTCATGGGCGCATTGTTGTTATGAAAAGATTGCAATGTGAGAGGCTCCGACTTTAACATGTTTAACTCCAGCTTTGTCGTTTCGATCACTCTTTTTTTTTGATATCGACTCATCGCTCTGACCCTTAGTTCTACTCCTATTCGTGGTGAGTATATAAGATTAAGTGTATGAGCTATTAAGTACCCTTAAGTTAAGTTGTTCCCAAGAAAAGCGCCATTTATATTATGAAGAATCGGGTCCATTTTTGAATATATCTATACCTAATCTATACTTATAAACCAACCACTCTATTCAGGCTTCTTTAATCATAAGTTAGAAATAGTTAACAGTCTACGAGACGTGTTGTACTGTAAATGGTAGACCGTCCAGAGTAGAAGAAAATGCGCCCTATTCTAGAAACATTATTAACAATTCCAATTCCCTTTGTATTCATACTCATTCTGGGAATTGTCTTCTGGAAGAGGAGACAATTGAGTTTTGCGCTCATTTTTTTCGCGACATGTATGTTGTTGCTGCTCAGTCTTCCATTCATAGGCGCCATTATATCCAAACCCCTTTTATCGGCACCCACGAGGGTTTTAGAGGGAAACCTTCCTAAGGAAGGGATTGTGTTGGTTCCAACTGCTGGGATCTTCGCAGATTCGAACGGACATTGGTGGTCTAATTCCGTCGGTATTAAAAGGGCGGTGGTGGGTAGGGAATTGAGTTATTCTCTCGGCATACCCCTTGTGCTATCCGGAGGTTCACCACGCGGCGAGCCTCGTTCTGAGTCAAAGGTGCTAGCCGAACAATTAAAGTTAGACGGCCCTAATATCGTGTTAGAAACGACGGCTCGCAACAGCTATGAGACGGCTGTAAAGGTTGCTCAAATTATGAGTACGTATAGCAGTAGCAACGTCATTCTCGTGACCTCACCGAATCACACTGCTCGAATGGTGGCTTGCCTTCGGAGTCAAGGTCTGTCCGTTTCAACAGTTTTAATCTCCAAAAGGAAGCCAATATCGCTGTTCAGTTTCCTTCCGAGTGCAAGCGGAATGGGCCAATCGCGGAATGCAATTCACGAATATTTTGCCATTCTATTTTATCTGTTGCGAGGGTACATAAACGTATTAGATTTATTTCCTACGTAGATTGTTGGACATAGCACACTAAAAATTACACGGTTACTATCGAATTTAGTATCAAAAAACTAGTTCGTAAGCTGGAATGTAATCGGTATCATAAGGGTACTATCAATCGGTATTCCTTTTTCCTGGGCAGGAACGAAGTTCCAGTGCTCCACTGCTTGCAGGGCCGCCGCGTCAAGACTTTTTACACCACTACTTTTTACGATCTTGGTATTATTTGGTTGACCTTCCTTACTTACAGAAACAAAAACTACCACCTTTCCTTCCAGGCCATTATGTCGAGCAAAGAGTGGATATGTGGGGGGATGATTTGCCAAATCAGAGTCGCGATAGCGGGCTGGGGTTGTGTAGGGTAAACCCTTATAGCTACCATCGTTGTTTGCCAATGTTTGGTACGGAATTCGTTTCTCCAACGAAGGCGGGTGTGGTTCAATTGCGATCTTATTTGGTGAGATTCGTAAGTTCGAAAAATTAGTAATTCCACGGTTTTCTTTTCTGACTAATGGAATAAGTTCTTTCACTCTTTGTATCTTCGAAACCTTAAGCGTAGACAAGTCAGAAATGCCCATTGCACGTTGTGGAGGTAAAAGAATATTCCTGTGCAACAAGGGCAGCGTCTGGGGCGAATCAGAGTGGAGTAATGAAGGTAGTCTAGTTCGGATCAGTTTATTAGGAGATGCAATGTCGCGTACTGTTCTTGGTTCATATGGCGAGCGTAAACTCAATTGTGAAGGTGTGGAGACATCTATTCCTGACACAGAGATTGTTCGAAACTCTTGAAATTTTGTTTCTAATTGTTGAGTGTCTTGAATTTCAGAAGGTTGCATGTGGCCAGTCAATTTTCCGAAAGTATTTGTACTGGGACGCGAGAGGGGGAGGGGCGATAGTTTGTTCCATCTGTCTTTGATTGTCTCTTGTTGTTCCACTCTCACCGACGGTTGCAAGGTGTGTGGAATATCTTGCACACTCTTCTGAATTTGTGACACCGTTTTATTAGCTGAATAAGGTTTCCTTGGAACGAGCTCTACCAAAAACGTTTGCTTTTCTGGTTCGTTTATATGCGTGAAAGATGGAAATAAATTATGCAAAAGTAATATGTGCATAACAAACGACGAAAACACTGCTAGAACGAAAGGAGCAACGACGTGGTGGCAAATGGCGGGGGCAGCAATTTTTCTATCTCTCATTTGGTAAAATCAGCCTGTTGCTTTGATTTTTTGCAAATACGTGTTGACCACATACTCCTATATTTTCCAACCGAGGCGAAAAAGGACGGATCTGCCCGCTAAAGGGTTCACATTAAAAGTTGTAGCTGTTGTGGTGCTTCGGACGGCAAAATTATAATAATTTTCATCAAATAAATTGTTCACTATGAACGACCAATTTAATTGGCCATGTTTACCTTGTGCCAGACTACCACGTAATTTGAGGTCAACTAAATAATAGGCAGGTATTTGCTCGCCTTCATTACTTTCATCATTCTCCATACGACTTTGATCTACATACTTTGTGGTCAATGTGGCACCTAATTTTTCCCTCAAAATATTCCAATTTAGCTTTGCTCCGAACTGCCATTGAGGCACTAACGGTATTAGATTTCCTGAGAATACACCTTCATCAAACACTGCCTTCACATAGGTCGTTTGCATTTGAATGTTAAGGGTGGGGCTATGGTGATAGGACGTTATAAGTTCGCCACCCGTTCTTTTTGTTGGGTCCGTATTTTCATTTAAGCCAAATCCACCTCCTAAGACTGGGTCAAAACGAATTTCGTTTTTTAACTTCATTACAAAAACGCTGCCCTGTATCGACAATCCACCGGAGTTATACCGAAAGCCACCTTCTAAATCGCGAGAGGTCTGTGTTTTTAGTTTAAAAGTGTTTGTATCAGAGCTCGCAATCCTTTCGTCGATCGTTGGGAAGCGTATCCCCCGGCTAGTTCGGGTGAATGCAGAGATCTCCGGAAGGATATGGTAATCCAAGCCCAGGTTATATACGTACTTTTGGTCGAGGTCGCGCGTCGTGTCGTGGTCTGTTTCGAACCCTCCACCTGGTGCTCCATTGTCTATTTCATCGCCTGCTGAGAACTTTACCCACGTAAATCTTAGTCCCGTAGATAATACCAGATTATCAGTCAGTCCTATTTCGTCCTGTCCGTACAACCCAAAAGTAGTTTGGTTGGCCCTGAATTCATGAAAAGGGCGATCGCCCGGGTCTTGTCGCCGATCCGAATCGTAATATGTGTAATAAAGATCAGAACCGATGGTTGTCCTATGACTAAAAGAAGAAATATTCAGGTCAAAGTTGGCCCGAGGGGTAATCGACCAGGTGGTGAGTACTGTATCCACGGTCGAAAACAGCCGAGAATCCTGATCCTTTCGACGGACACCAGCATCCAGAATTAATTCGGACCCGTTCGTTAACCGCTTAGTGGTGCCTACAGTTACTTGAATGCCACTCTGAAGCGCTTTATCAACTAACGACGTCGCTTCGTTACGAGCCGTCACAAATAAATCCGATCCAGTTGCACGATTAATCTGTCTGGAGCCTGGCAGGCCGATACTTTGAAAGTCCAAACCTAATTTGACGAATGTTTCACCGGAATCTCCGGAAAACCTCAGTTGCCCAATAGCATTACGTTGTATTATGTCGTTATTGTCTCGAAATCCTTCTCCGTGAATATAGTTAGATGAGAAATTTATAGCATAACGACCAAAAGATTGATTTGTCGCCAAGTTTGTTTCGTGTTTCTGTTCCTGTCCATAGGCGTATTCAAACCTTATAGAGTCCTTTTGTTTGCTGGGGGACTTGGTAATAATATTAATTGCTCCACCAACAGCTCCATCTCCATACAGTACTGAACCCGCATTGCCTCGTATAACCTCTATCCGAGCGATTCCATCGAGCGGAATATTAGCCAAATCCACAGCTGCAAGATCTACGTCATTTAGGCGGCGTCCATCTACAAGTATGAGAGAGTTTTGGGTGCCCACGGCACCAAACCCACGAATATCAACAGTGGCTTGTGCACCATTGGTTCCAGAGAATAAATCGCGATTGTACACACCAGGGACTAACCCTATCAGATTGGGTAAATCCTCTGCGGGAGAATCGGAAATAGAAATTTCATCTATGATCGAGACAGATGTTCCAACTACATGGTCGTTGAGTCGGGTCGCCGTAACTATCAACTCTTCCGTTTGTATTTCTTGTGTCCAACTGAGCTCCGTATCTGCCATAAAACCAAAGGTAATTGCCATCGCGTAAATTGAAATATGTCGTCTCACAGTGATCTCCGTCTGTCGATTTGTTCATTACGGACAAGGCATACGACGTCAACGACGGGACCGGTCTTCTAACTGGACCAGATCTAAAAAACCGAAATTCCATTACATTGGAGCTCAATTTCCAAAAAACTTCCTTTGCGGTTCTCTCGCAAACCCTGTTGCGTCACCACAAACGGAAACCGTTCCAGAAAATCTCCTCGCTATTCTGGCGGGCGACGACATCAACGGCAGGTCTCCTGGCTTACGATTTGTCACTTGAATTCGGCCTTCCCAGTGTGGAACCAGTGGCAAAAATAAATTCAAGTAAACCGCTCACAGTTGCGGGAGCAGCCACGGATTTGGCTTATTGCAAGCCTCACCGTATTCCCTTTTTCACCCCCTTTTGGAGGCACCGTGACAACACAACTATATAGAACGTATGTTAGATAGGGGCAACAGCCTATATAGTTTCAGATTTGATATTATTTATTTACGATATACATATAAAACTACCATACTTCACCGAATGGTCGTAACTCGACATCAAAGGACCAAGCAGAGCGGTCTTGGTGTGCTATGTGATACATTTCTTCTGCTATAGCGCTGGGTTTCGTAAAGAAGTCATCTGGTTTATCGGCAGCGTAGCGCGGACGCGTCCAGGGCGTGTCAATCAGTGCATCAATGGTTACGTATGCAACGTGTATCCCCCGAGGCCCAAAGTCGCGGGCCAAAGATTGTGCTAAAATACGCTGCGCTGCCTTTGTTGGAGCAAAAACCGGAGTGTTTGGTTTCCCCCGATGAGCTGATGTATTGCCAGTAACAAGAATGGTTCCTTTCCCAGCTTCGAGCATGTCGGGGATCACTTCACGTCCGAGATGGAACAGAGCCAAAGTGTTAATTCGAAAGTTTTGTTCCAAGAGATCAGGGTCCGCTTCCAGAAAATTGACCCATGCACCGCCGACGGCATTATGCAGAACCACCTGCGGTGGACCCATATCATTTTTAACTTGCTGGATCGTATCGACAAGAAGCTTGATGTCGCCCACGTCGCAGCAATAGCCTTTTGAACTTGGGAGTTCTTGCTCAAATTTGTCGAGGCGGTCTTGTGACCGGGCTAACATGGCAACCCTATAGCCTCCCTTAGCGAATCGTCTTGCTGCAGCTCCTCCTGTGCCTTCGCCCAACCCGGTCACTAGAAATACCGGACTACCAGTGTTCGTCATATTTTGTCTCCGAAAATGATGGTAATAAAGAATGCTAGATCGTAAATGATCGCCTTAATTCCGTGTGTACTATTTAATTCAAACGTCGATTGTATAAGTTAATTAGTCGCTCCCAATGTTGTTCCGACGCAGCTTTGTCATAACACCAGCGTTGAGGAAAGGCGAAGCCGTGGTGCACATTCGGATAAATTTCAATTTCGCCTCGTGCCCCGGATTTGGCAAATTGGTTCTTTAGTTCTGATACCATGGACATCGGAGCTAAATCATCGTGTTCTGCACAAGCTATATAGAGTTCACCTTTAGCATTTCCGAAGGTTAGGTGAGGACTTTCTTCTGCGTCACTAACGAGCCAAGTGCCATAAAAGGATGCTGCGGCGGCGACTCGATCCGGATAGCGGGCGGCAGCTGCCAGGGCGTAAGGACCGCTCATGCAGTATCCGTGCACGCCGACTTTTCCTGTTTTAGCATTAACATGGCTATCCACGAATTGGAGCATGCTTGCAAAGTCTTCCATTACCGGAGGAATGGTCATTTCAGTCCTAATTTTTCTCATTCTTTTCCACTCCGGACTTCCTTCATCTAATACAGTTGGGTCGAAGAAAGTATCGCGACCAGCCCGATAGTACAGGTTCGGTAAAATGGAAAAATAACCGTTTGTTGCCAGGCGTCGTGCCATGTCTTTGAGTTCTTCGCGAATTCCGGGTGCGTCCATTAGTACGAAGATGCTAGGGAAAGGACCGTTTCTATCTGGGCGACAGGTGAAGCTCTCCATTTCACCGTCCCGTGTTTTAATATCAATTATTTCCTCAATCATTGTCTTTCATTTCAAAGTTTCTGCTGATAACTAAGTTGTTGTGTACAAAGAAGATGAAGGCCCGCTGGTGTTAAATATTGGAGTGGAGTTCCAAAGTAGTATTGGATCTATCCGGCGATTTGCGTTCTCTGCATCCGGCGAGTTGAACAGTTATGATCGTTGATAGCCAAATGTATAGTGCACCTGTTATCCCAAAAAGCTACTGCCCCCTTTTTCCAACGGAACCGGCACGTGAAGTCCGGTCTGGATTGGTGTTGGTATAGATACTCTAAGAGGGGTCTGCTTTCCTCTATAGTCATATTTTTCAAGTGGCTCACATATACTCTGTTCAAAAATAAACATTTCTTTTCAGTTTCTGGATGAGTGCGGATTACGGGGTGTGTACTTACAGTTTCTCTCCACCCTTCGTCATCTCGGA
The DNA here is from genome assembly GCA_964515905.1 of uncultured Rhodospirillaceae bacterium. GTDB lineage: Bacteria > Pseudomonadota > Alphaproteobacteria > UBA7887 > UBA7887. The sequence goes on from CAZEWK010000079.1 coordinate 27,557, forward strand.
CTTTCGTAGATCTATGATCGTTTATTTTTGACTGCGGGCCAGCAACACGCATGTCAGTGTGCACGGCCTCTACCCCGGCTAACATTTTTTTCATTCCTTCGGACAATTCATCGTAGGCCAAGTATTGATTAGAAAAGATGGTATCGCCACCGTACTCTGGAATATCAAGCGCATACAAGATTGCTCCCATGGGAGGTGTCTTCATCATAGTTGTGTCTGCATGCCATGTATCACCTGCTGCACGGAGGTCGCCTGGGTCTCGTGTAAGATATACTGTTTCTGTGTCTTTCTGGCCCAATTGATAATTTGGGTGTACAAATAATTCTCCAAACCGTTTTGTGAACGCTTTATGCGTTTCTACAGACAGAACTTGGTCGTGAAAGAAAAGGACCAAGTAGTCTAGCAGTGCTTCACGAATTTCTTGAATAGTATTCGCGGGTAAGTTGTCGGACAAGTCAATTCCCGATACTTCGGCACCTAATGCCCCGGCAATAGGCTTCACCGATATTTTTTTGTACATTAGTTAATGACCCGAAGGTACGACGTACTCACTCGCTGCGCTTGGTAACTTCTATGAGATGATAGCCGAATTGTGTTTTTACGGGCCCTTGTACTTCGTTTAAATTGGCGCTGAACACAACGGTATCAAATTCCTTTACCATTTGGCCTGGTCCGAATGTTCCCAAATCACCGCCGCTGCGGTTCGAGGGACAAATAGAATGTTCTTTTGCCACTGCTGCAAAATCATCTCCATTTTCTATTTTTAGTTTTAACTCAGTACAAAGGGTTTCGCTTTCAACGAGAATGTGTCTTGCTTCAGCTTGTGGCATGCTGTGATTCCTTATTTCGTGATTGATTAGTAGTAGGGGGACCATACAGTAGAAATATACGTCGGGACAGGGGCGATAAATAGGGCTAGTCTTTAAATGTTATCTGTTACACAGAGTGGTTGTATGGATTAATAGGACCGCCGTTAGCTTCTACTTGAAAAGGAAAAGCTCTCCGTGAAACGATATCTATTACGCCGATTATTGGCCGTCATCCCCACTCTTTTTTTTGCGAGTGTTATCGTATTTTTAGTGATTCGATTGCTCCCTGGTGATGCAGTGGATCTAATAATTAAAAGTAGTCCATTCATAGAAAATACTGAGCAAATGAGGGCACAAATTGAAGCAGATCTTGGCCTGGATAAGCCGATTCATTTGCAATACGTGTATTGGATAACCAACATTATCGTTCGAGGAGATTTGGGGAAATCTTTGATAAGGGAAACACCGGTCCGCGAAGAAATTGCGGAGAGAATTCCCATTACCATTACCATGGGCCTACTTGCTGTTTTTTTTGCTTTACTGATTGCTATACCTGTCGGCGTCTATTCAGCGGTACGACAAGATACGTTGGGTGATTATGTTGGTCGAAGTGTTGCTATTCTTGGGCTAGCAATTCCGAGCTTTTGGCTTGGAACTATGGTGGTTATTCTTCCCGCAATTTGGTGGGGTTGGTCACCACCGACGAGATTAGCACCATTTATGGATGCACCTTTGCAATATCTTTCTGTGTTTCTAACTCCTGCTGTGATCTTGGGAGCGTCATTAGCTGCAGTGACAATGCGAATGACTCGCACCATGATGCTAGAAGTACTGCGTCAGGACTACATACGGACAGCTCGAGCTAAAGGCCTCAGAGAATGGCTTGTAGTGACTCGTCACGCTATGCGCAATGCTCTTATACCCGTGATTACACTGGTGGGTTTGTTCGTCCCCATTGTTATTGGAGGTACAGTCATTTTGGAAAGAATTTTCGACATACCAGGCATTGGACAGTTATTACTCCTTGGGGTCCAGGATAGGGATTACCCAGTAATCACTGGAATTTTTTTAGTTGTTGGTGTGTTCGTTATCTTTGTGAATTTACTGGTTGATCTGAGCTACGGTTTCCTCGACCCCAAGGTAAGAGGCGAGGGGTAAAACGCGGGATGGCGGAACTTGCTTTTGGGAATAACGGATTAGGTGGTTTTTTTAAATCCGACGGAAAAATCTCTAAATTCTTGCGTCGCCTTGTTGTTGAAAAACCATTGGGAGCCTTTGGAGCAGCTATTTTTATTTTGTTTCTATTCACGGGGATCTTCGCAAACCTCATTGCTCCTTATGGCTATAATGAAATGAACCCAATCGATCGTTTGCAAGCACCTTCGTTAGAGTATTTGCTGGGGACAGATCAGATTGGGCGAGATGTTTTCAGTAGGATCGTGCACGGTGCCCGTACTTCACTCATCATCGGACTTTCGGCAGCGTTCATTTCCATCCTGATCTCGACTTTTATTGGGGTGACGACGGGTTTTTTTCGGGGCATGTTCGACATGATTGTCCAACGGATGGTGGACGCTTGGATGAGTTTTCCTGATTTGGTCGTCATCATCGTTGCGGTTTCCGTGTTTGGGCCGGGGATGTGGCAGGTGATATTGGTACTTAGTCTGCTGTATGGTATTGCCGGTTCCCGAATCGTCCGTAGCGCTGTACTAACCGTCAAAGAGAACGATTACGTACATGCTGCAGAATCGATTGGCGTTTCTGTTCCAAGAATTTTATTACGGCATATTTTGCCAAATATTATGGCTCCTCTGATCGTGTTATTTACGACTAGACTGGCAGCTGTAATATTGGTGGAGGCTGCATTAAGTTTTTTGGGTTTGGGCGTTCCACCTCCCTCCCCAAGTTGGGGTGGGATGCTTAGCTTTGAAGGACGGAGCTATATGTTCCAAGCGCCCTGGTTAGCAATTATGCCAGGTTTGGCGATTACCATCGTTGTGTATAACATCAACATGTTTGGGGATGCTTTGCGAGATCTTCTGGATCCGCGGATGCGCGGATCTGGAGGCAAGAACATTTAAAGGCATTTCAGTTTGTGGAGTGGAGTATTATGCGGAAATTTATCGAACTGATGGGTGTGTTTTGTGCAGTGACCCTGCTGCAGGCCATGTTGTTTGTAGAGTTGGTCAGAGCGGCGCCGGAACGCGGAACGCCGCAGTATGGCGGTACAGTCAACATCCTTACGAGGTTGGCCGCGCTGAACGCTTTATCTTTCAACCAGTATGATTTTGTATGGAAGACAAATCATGATGGGTTGTTTTTGGAGTATTTGGCCAAGGGGGATCTCGATTTTGGACCTCGGGGGACTGGTGAAAATTCTTTCAAATCTTTGAGTTACATTCCGGATAAACACCTAACGGGGGAGTTAGCCGAGAGTTGGTCGATAGAAGAAGATCCCTGGCGCCTGGTGTTTAATATCCGGCCTGGAGTGTTCTGGCCTGCCAAGGAAGGGGTCATGGAACGCCGAGAGTTGGTCGCCGAAGATATTGTATTTAACTATACCCATATGAATACCAGCCCAAGAAAAATTCCCACCTGGTGGGATTTTATTAGCGAGTGGAAGGCAGAGGATAAATACACGGCAGTCGCGTATTTACAAGAGTGGAATGCTAACTTTGGCTATCGCCTTCTTTGGGGTTATTTCAGTGGGATAGCTCCGCCGGAAGTCTTGAAGATGAATGAAGGGAAAGGGTCCGATGACTGGCGCCTAAAAACGGGAACTGGTCCATACAAGCTGGTAGATGTCCGGCCCGACGACGTTCAGGTCTATGACCGTAATGACGAATATTGGGACAAGGAATTGATCGATGGCGTTGCGTATGACTTGCCCTACAACGATCGGATTGTGTACCACATTATGGGGGATGAATCGGCTCGGATTGCAGCTATTCGGACGTGCAAGGTCGATATTCTTGAGGCATTTCGCTGGCAGTTTGCGGAGCAACTTAAACGCTCTGCACCGGAATTAATTGTTCAAAGTTATCTGGGCAACCCTGTCTACCTTGCGCTTAGAAATGATAAACCACCCTTCGATGACGTTCGGGTTCGGCGGGCAATGAACTTGGCCATAAACCAGAAGGAGATACTGGATGCCCTCCTTAATGGTGAAGGTGAAATCCTTAACTACCCTTTCTCAGTTCGATGGCCTGATTATTACACGCCTCTGGAAGAATTGCCTCCCGAGGGACGGGAATTGTTTGAATATCACCCGGAAAAGGCAAAGCAGCTGTTGGCTGAAGCAGGTTATCCGGATGGTTTTGAGTTTGACATCATGTTTACCACTGCTAGCCCCTATCATTTGGATTTGATGGCCATGTTCGAAGCCTACTATCAACGTATAGGCGTTAAGGTAATAGCCAAGCCTATGGATTATCCTACATATCGGGCGGCAATGCGTGAACCGGAGCAGGCTCTTGGATATCTTGCGGATACCGACGAAGGCATTCCATTCCTAGTTCTGAGATCTCGGTTTGTGACCGGTCAGACCTGGAACCCTGCCTTTCACTCCGACGTATGGCACGATGAGTCATTTTTCAAGGCGATTACCAT
>CAZEWK010000080.1:0-8710 GCA_964515905.1 uncultured Rhodospirillaceae bacterium
GCCCTCAGATCTGGTTCCTTTGAAACAAGAGGAGGTCTATTGATGGGATGGTTTTAAAAATTATCGTTGGGAATTGTTCAAAATCATATCAAGTGTAATTTAGATAAACTCTCCGATAAAAGACTAAGAGAGCACTATGAAAAAGCATAAACGGGACCTTAATTTATCCTCTTAGATTGTGTGCAAATGAACACCAAGGGAAGTTCAGGAAGAGAATTTATCGTTCTCCACAACTGACAACGTGAGTTCAGGCCAGTAGGCACGAAACTCGTCCTTATCCTCTTTAGTTACCCACCATTTCTTCTTCTGTGGACACCATCGTGCACCTAGCTTCTTCACAGATTCACGATCGGCGAAATCAACATCTAAATAGAACCTGTCTTCTTCCGCAATAACCTCTGGTTGCACATAATCGGGGTTCTCACCCTCAAACCACTTACTAAACAGTTCTTTATCTACACCGTCCGGAACGTACCATTTACGTACCTGATTATCCCACCATGCCCCTTTTGCTTTGGCGTTATCTTTTTCCGTATAAGGAACATCTAAGTAGAATCGATTTGCCATAATCTTTATATCCATCTGTTAGAAGTGGAGGTAGGTTTCCATCAATTGAATCCATCTAAAGTACATAAATGCCCCCTATACGTGAATTCAATTGTATATTCCCTTACCATCCTCATCACGCTAAGAAAAAGGGATTAGTAATGACTTATAGGGATACGATCATTAGAGCAATATCAGGCTAGACACACCGATTTTTAGGCTTTTACTAGCCTCAGATTCTGTATTTTCTATACTTTTTGCTATACTAAGCTGGTCCTATAGAGGCAGCCTGGTTTAATGAGGGAAGGGAAAAGCCATGAAAACTTTAAAAACTATACTTCTAACTGCAGTGTGCTCCAGTTTCCTAGGCATAACTTCCTTTGCGGATGAATTTGGCACAAAGGAAGAAGCTGCAGCTTTATTAGATAGAGCTGTTGCATTATTACGGATAGATAAAAACAGAGCCTTGAATTTATTCACGACAGGTGACGGCGGACTGATACAAAATGATTTGTATGTTTTTTGTTTTGTTTCGGACGGAACAATTACAGCACATCCGAGTTTTGTTGGATTCGATATCTATGGAAGTGAGCAAAAGGATTTGCAAGGAACTCAACTAGGAGAGTCGTTGTATAAAGCCGCCCGAGTTGGAGAAGTTGGAGAGGTAACGTATAAACAGCCTCGATATACCACTGGCTCTGAAAAAGAATTTACGAAAACCGCCCTGATGACTCGAGTTGCCGGTCAAGTTTGTGGAGTAGGTTATTACCATCCGGAATAACACCACTTACGAAATGCTGTTCGATAGAAACAAAGGGAGACATTTTTACCTGTCTCCTTTTCTGTTGATAAAGATAAAGCGTTACTAACGCCTTTTTCTTTATTGCGACTTCTTAGCCATACCGATGTTGGGGAAGGGCTTTGCGGCGAAATGCTTTGGCATTCATATTAATAACGATGAAAAGCCAAAATTCCCGTTTGGAACCATTTTTATTCAGAATTCCTTCTTCGCCACTCCTCTATGGTTTCTTGAGTAGGGGGATAATACTTACCCGGCACAACTTTCTCTGCTTTTATCTTCTCTTTCACTAAGTTCTCAGCACCTTCATGCTCAGTGGCCCACTCCGCTACTTTCTCAGCCATCCATGAAGGAACAACGACAACCCCATCATTGTCGCCAACCATTACGTCGCCCGGGCGGACAAGAGCTCCTCCACACTGAATTTGAACATTTTCTTCTGCTGGAAGACTGCTTGGATTGCCATGAAAACTACGGGCTTTAGCATAAACAGATAGGGCGTATTCTTCGTCCAGTAGTACATCCAAATCTCGTATAGCACCATCTATTACTACCCCATCGGCATTGTTCATCGCCAGTTGGAGCAGTTTTACGTCACCCGCTACCACATCCTGGATCCTACCACCTATATCTGCCACCAGTGCATCACCTGGACCACACCGACCCATCGCAATGTATTCAGGAGAATCAACACCACCCGAATTATCACTCACTATATCGGGACGAAATGGCATAAATCTGAGGGTACGCGCTCTCGCTGCAAACCGTTCCTTACCAGGTATAAAAGGCGTGAAGTTTTTAACACCCTCACAAACACAAAAGTTTGATCCAAAATTTCTTAGTGCACTGTAAACAGTTACTGTAGGAATTGCCTTAAGACCATCAAGAATTTCCTGTGATACCTCCACAGGACCCATATCAGAATTCGAAATTTTTGACACGACCACTTCCTCCCAACAACTTACAAAAATGCTATGCCTTATTAAAAAAAAGAGCAATGACGGCTCATTATGTTTCTTTGTCTCTATTGACTACCGTAGATGGTCCCATCATTCCAACTACTGACAAACTCCTTGATCGATACAGTCCAGGGATTTTTCATATTTTCATCAAAGTACTCAAAAAGGATACCATCAGGTGCATGCAAAGATAACAATACCGTCGCTCCTTTTTCACCACCCCATTCATCGTGAGCCAAAGCGTTTGCTCCAGAGATTGCGTATTCGCCTTTCTTTCGAACAATTAGCTTAGTATCACCGTCTGACTGCAGTTCATCTAAGTACTGTTCGCCTTCGAGGACCAGGGTCACCGTCGACGCAATATGACGATGGCGGCGGCAGTGACCACCATTTGCGAATCGAAGAAGCATATCTAGACGTCTACTTTCCAAATCATAGCCCAAAAGACTATAACAAAAGTCTACCGGCAGGGCCGGCATGCTGCGATCCAAGACGTGCCGCCATTCAACGCTGTTAGAGTCATATTTAGCAGAGATAACTGTCATAAGTGTACCTGTTTCATTTTTGAAGTTCTCTAAGACCTACAATTTGCTTAAAATTAGCGTTTTAAACAATCTTCTGTCGATGCTACAACCGTCTTTGGATAATACAAAGACAATCTAAATTGGACCACTTTTATCCGAAACTGAAGGATGTTATCTAATCTAGCGGATACAAATATCCCTTCCCTTTAGCTTTAAGAACAAATGCATTTCCTAAAAAGGATCATTTCTTGGTGAGTGCCCGCTTTAGCCCATAATCCGCTTGCTTGATCAGAGAATTTCTTGAGGTTAAAATTAGGCTAGTGTTTCTTCTTTCGGGCAACAAAAACACCAGTAATTTGTCGACAAATATTGTATTGTGTTTTGCTTTAATCGCGACGTGTCAACCATCTTAGTAATGGTGTTGTCCCAGTATTTAGGTCTACGGGCTATACATAGCCAGTGATAGCAAGTGGAGATCTAGATTAATTGCGGGGGAGCCGTCGTTCTTGGAGGATCTTTATGCGACACCTCGTGTGTACAATTGCCGTCCTATCCCTTTTACCATTTGGGCTCATAAAAACAGCCGCAACTGAAGAGGTAAATATTCCTTTAGGCGCATTTTGGGCCCAAACCGGAATAATCAAGAGTTTCGGTGTAAATTCCAAAGCAGTCTACGAAGCCTTTGTAGAACAGCTGCATGCGGATGGGGGCATCCAATTACAAGATGGCCGGGTTGGAAAAATCTCCACAAAATTTTATGATTCTGGGTGCAAAGCAGAGGACGCAATTGCGATCGTTCGAAAAATGTCGGGTGTTGATAATGTCCTTCTAGCAGTCGGGCCTAGTTGTTCAAGCGCACTAGAGCCAGTGTTTGGAATTCTACAAAAAACACTTGATGACTCTGGCGACAGTGGTCTCCAATTTATGGTATTTTCGGACACATCTGCGAAACCCGGACTAGGGAAACTTTCACCATGGGGGTTCCGTGCATCTCCTGACGAATCTGCAATGTACCTAGATGTGATGAAACACGTTAAAGCCTTGGGAATAGACTCTGTTGCTTTCGGGTATGAGGACAACTTTGCCCACTCGACTGCCACTTATAAGGTTATTCGAGCGCATGCATTAGCGACGGGCATAGAGATACTCGAAGAACAGGGTTGGCACTACGATGATATTTCCTTCAGTACACAGGCCAGAAGAATTAAAAAAGCAAAAGCAGATGCCATCGTAATCTCTGCCCACCCTTTTACCACATGTGGGTTTCTACGGGAGGCAAAACGGCAGAGAATCAAACAAAAGGTTTTAATTGGCTTAACGTCTACTTCTTCGATCGAGACATTGCAGGCTTGTCCTAGAGAAGCAAAGTCCATGATCATCCCAACCAGTTTCGCACCGGTTAACGATGAGGCCAAACGGATTACCGAGCTGGTCAGCAAGAAAGGTGGCTTTGTTGATATTCACAGTGCCGCCGTATGGGAAATAATGACCGTAATTGTAGACGCGTTAGAGAATACCAATGTGCAACTCCGACCGGAAACGCTCTCAATGGACCGACGAAAAATACGCGACTACGTCGCCAACGTTGGAACTTGGAAGGGTTTGCTTGGAACAATTGTCTCTAAAAATCAAAGTTCGTCTGTGCATGACGGTGACATCAGCAAGCCTTGGCTACTTGCAGAGGCACAAGGTTCAGAATGGGGAATTTACTGGAGACCAAAAGCCCTCGGCGGTACCGGACCGCTAATGGGTGTCGAGTAGAAAATACCACCGAGGTCTAGTTCTTATTAGTTCGGCTGGTTTCAGTTAAAATTACTTGTTATCTGTCCCGGGTAAACTAGTTTGAAAGCTAGCAAACAATGAGGCGGATTAACCACACGGAAATCAAATATCATCAGTTAGAGTTATAAATGTTGCTACGGGATACCAATTTACAATGTTAGGGTCTTTAATTGACGGGCTTTTATTTGGATTCAGCTACGCACTCATTGGTATTGGGTTTACTCTTATTTTTGGGATCATGCAAAAATTCAATCTTGCTCATGGACCTACAGCTCTTGCTGGCGCCTATATTGGCCTAGCACTTTTCCAGTTGTCCGATCAAATAGCCCCGAGTTACGTGCTGTTTGTTGTAGCAGTTGTTGGCGCAGGAATCATAGGATGGCTCGTTTATCAGGTTTGTTTTCGTTTCTTACCCAAAGAATACGAACTGGCACCATTAATGAGCAGTATGGGAATGTTGATTTTGATTGAGGAAGTCATCTCCCATTTAACTGATGCTCAACCTCTAGAATTTCCAAACCCAATGATGTACGAGGCATTCGAATTTTATGACGGCGAAATAATTTTGCGCCACGATTACCTTTTACTAGCCACAATCGCAATATTGATAGTTGGATTTCTATATTTTTTGATTTACCGCACTCGTCTTGGTCTGGCCACAAGGGCTATTTCTCAACAGCCTGTAGCGGCTCAACTATGTGGTGTCAGAATCAACAGAGTGAACGAGTCCGTTTTTATTCTCTCTGCTGCCATTGCAGGTGCTACGGGCTATATGATCGCCATGACACTCGGAGTGGTAGTGCCAAGTATGGCAAGTATTATGACCGTTAAGGGGTTGGTCGTGGCCGTTTTTGGGGGACTGGGTAGCATCCCGGGCGCACTCATTGCTGGCGTTATCTTTGGAGTACTAGAAGCGGAGACAAATTATTTTTTCAACGCTACCATCCGTGACATCGTAGCCTATCTCGTATTATTCGGCATTCTTATTGTCCGTCCCCAAGGTTTGTTGGGAAAACAAAGTCTTTACCAATAGGAAGATAGGTTAGTAAACACAATGCAAAAACGTAAAGAGTTTGGCAGGGATTTTGCCTGAAATGGAATACTTCTACTCTCTCATTACTCAAGCTGGAATCCACATTCTTCTGGGTTTATCTGTATATACGGTAGCTTTGACAGGCCAAATTTCATTTGGCCAACAAGGTTTTTATGCCATCGGTGCGTACGTTTCAGCAATTGCTACTACTGTCTGGGATATAGCTCTGCTACCTGCACTTGTTTTGGGAATGGGGGTAAGCGCTATCGTGGGAGTCTTGATAGGATTCCCTGCTTTGCGTGTTAAAGGCCTTTACTTGGCGATTGCCACATTTGCATTTGGTGAAATCGTCCGCAACGGCCTCAATAGCCTCTACTACACACGAGAAGTCGATGGCTCTGAGGTGGGACCAGTTGGTCCCGAAGGATTTCGTCATATCAGTTATTTTAATAACAATGGTTGGACCACCTTTGACGTAATGCTTTTGGTGGTAAGTGTCGTAGCCATTGTTTTGGTATTATACGCTGCTCTTGAAAGATCTCGATTGGGGATCACTATGCGTGCGGTTGGTGCTGACGAATTGGCAGCCTCTAATTCTGGCATTCCGGTTGTTTGGATCAAAGTTGGCGCTTTTGCAATCGGAGCAGCGGCCGCAGGCTTGGGTGGTGGACTATACGCACACTACGCTACCTTCATTAGTCCCCTTGCCTTTGGTCTTCCTGTAGCCATCATTGCTGTCGCATACGTACTTGTTGGTGGATTAGGAAGCTGGGTAGGACCGGTCTTTGGAGTTATATTTTTCCTAGCTCTGACAGAGGGCCTTCGCTTTCTAGGAGAGTATCGAATGATGATTTACGGCCTAGTCGTAGTGGCCGCTATGAATATTCGTCCTCACGGTTTCGTTGATGTGAAATTTTTGCGTTGGGTAAAACAAGGAATTAGGCGCAATCCAGGCAACGAAAGGAAGAAAACCTAGTGTTAGAGTTGAAAAATGTAGTTAAACGGTTTGGCGGAGTGGTAGCTGTCAATAACCTATCCTTTGAGGTCGCAAAAGGAGACATAGTGGCCTTGATAGGGCCCAACGGATCGGGAAAGAGCACCACGATAAATTTGATCACCAGTGTTTATCCGCTAACAGCTGGCACTATATATTTCCAAGAGAAAGACATAACCAATTTAGCAACACATCAAGTCATACGAGCTGGTATCGCACGAACGTTTCAAAACATTCGTATTTTTAACGAATTGACCGTTTGGGAAAATTTATGGGTTGCTACTAAGCACGATTCTCATGATAAAAATATTGGAAATTGGTTTATCGCTGGTCAAAACACTCGATCATGGCTCAATGAAATCTTAGAAAACAGCAACCTTGCGGACCGCAAAGATGTTCTAGCGGGTGAACTCAGTCTTGGTGAAGCAAGACGACTCGAAGTCGCCCGGGGAATGGCAACAAACCCAAAACTCTTAATGTTGGATGAACCTGCGGCCGGAATGCATGTGAGTGAAATTTCGGGACTCATTGACACCATACGTAGTCTTCAACAAAACGGTGCCACTATCTTACTGATTGACCATGTTTTAGACCTAGTAATGAACGTCGCACAAAAAATTATTGTACTTAACTTTGGGCAAAAATTGGCAGAAGGCTCCCCCACAGAAATTCAAGCGAATAAAGAAGTTCAAGCAGCCTACCTCGGAAACAAGGAAACGCAGTGATGTTAACAGTCTCTGATCTGAGCATCACGTACGGACGTATCGAAGTGGTACATGGAATTTCGTTTGAGGCAAAAGCCAAGGAGATAACCTGCCTTATCGGTCCAAACGGAGCCGGGAAAAGTAGCACTTTGTGGGCGCTTTCAGGAATTCTCCGGAGCAGTAACAGAAAATTAGACTTTGATAGACAAAATCTTTCAGGACTAATGCCGCATGACATAGTAAAAAAAGGTCTATCCCTTGTTCCAGAAAATCGTCTTGTATTTCCAAATTTGTCGGTTCTTGAAAACCTTTATATGGGAGCTTATCAACGACTAAACAAAGAAAAAGAACTCGTCTCAGAAGACGTAGAAAAAATGTTAGAGTTTTTCCCACGTCTTCGCGAAAAAACCCGACAGGAAGCCGGTACGATGAGTGGCGGTGAGCAACAAATGCTTGCTATCGCAAGATCTTTGATGACGAGACCCAAGATGCTTATGTTGGACGAGCCCTCCCTAGGCTTAGCCCCGATGGTAGTCGAAGAAATATTTAAAATTATGTCCACACTTCATAAAACAGGAATCAGCATTTTATTGGTTGAACAAAATGTTCAATTGGCACTGGAGTATGCTCAGCACATTATCCTACTAGACCTGGGTGAAGTAGCTTTTGATGGCACTACTGAAGCGTTTTCAAACTCTGATTTTATACATGATACATACCTTGGTCGAACCGCAGCTACCTAATCATAGGCAGAGAAAAAGGTCCCTAATCTTGCCACACGAAGTCGTTTTAGTTAAACAACGACAAAACATTATAAAACACGCATGCAATGTCCTTTGGAGAGCTGCAAAGTGATGTAGACTCTCGCTAGGGGGAATAATGTCAGACATTGGCGAGTGGTTAAAAACACTGGGACTAGAAAAATATAGGGATATTTTTATAGCAGAAGAAGTAGACCTTAGTGCAATTCCTCACCTAACAGACGGAATGCTAAAAGAAATGGGTTTACGTATTGGTGCCCGCGCTAAAATGCTCGCCGCTATTTCGGAACTTCGAGAGGCGGATATTGAGGCTAGACAAGAGCAAGTTCAGCCTCGTTCTCTTAAGGTGGTTGACCCGATTTCAACTTCCTCTTCGGTGGTCACACCTTTGCCGAAGTCTCCTGCTGCGCCTCCATCTCGGTTACGACCGACCTCTCCTGTTTCCCGGCCTACCCCAAAGCCTCTCTCTCCCGCTCCGGCGGAAGCTGAGCGTCGTCAGTTAACGGTGATGTTCTGTGATCTGGTGGGATCGACGGAACTCTCGACCCAGCATGATCCGGAAGTGTTGCGAGAGATGATGGGTGCGTATCAGACGGCAGCCGGTGCGG
>CAZEWK010000081.1:0-6720 GCA_964515905.1 uncultured Rhodospirillaceae bacterium
TTCCAAAAGCGTGTCAATAATTTCACTGGCTTCAATCCCCTCGGCTTCGGCCCGGTAGCTGAGACCAACACGGTGGCGCAGCACATCTGGGGCAAGATCACCTATGTCCTCAGGCACTACATAGTCACGCCCGATCAGCCACGCACGGGCCTGAGCAGCACGCACCAAAGAGATCGAACCGCGCGGACTCACCGGATGCGACAAATGCTCACCTACCCCCTCTATGGGCCCGGGATCACCACGAGTGCCGGCAACCAACCGCACCACGTAATCACGCACAGGCTCAGCGACATGGACCGCAAGCACGGAGCGACGGGCTTCTGCCAGTTCTCCCTTAGTGATCAAATGTGGGGGTGTTGCCCAGCCTTCTGCAGCTTCTCGCATTGCGAGATCCAGAATTTTGCGCTCGGCAGAACTCACCGGATAATTTATCACCAAGTGGAGCAGAAAACGGTCTAACTGAGCCTGCGGTAGCTCCCAGGTACCTTCGTGCTCAATCGGATTCTGAGTCGCGATGACACAAAACGGCTGTTCCAGTGGATAACTGGTCTTACCGGCGGTGATTTGCCGCTCTTCCATCGCTTCGAGAAGAGCCGACTGCACCTTGGCCGGTGCTCGGTTGATTTCGTCGGCTAGGATAAAATTTCCAAACAAAGGACCGGTCTGAAAATCGAATCGATGCTCGCGCTGGTCATAGATCGTTGACCCGGTCAGGTCAGATGGTAGCAGGTCGGGTGTAAACTGGATCCGATGAAACACGCCTTCGAAGGACTCAGCAAGCAAGCGAGCCATGCGGGTCTTGGCTAGCCCCGGGGCACCTTCTAGAAGCACATGGCCATCAGCAAGCAAGGCAACCAAAATATTCAGCACAGTCCTCGACTGGCCCACCATGCCGGCCTGAAGACGATCACGAAATTCTGCGAATGTTTCCTGCAGGGCAGAGACGTTAGTCCCACCCTGTTCTTTAGCTTCATGATCCATCAAGAAAACCTACTCTAACTGTAACTGTCTGATCGACAAACATGACGACACTTAGACGACAAATTAATTGTTATTTTTTTTGTTTTTGTACTGTCTCCAGAAAGCTAAAGACCGTCCATAAGGTGTCCTCTTCCATAATTCCACCCCACGGCGGCATGCCCTTTTCGACCCTACCGTTTAACACTGTGGTTAAGAAGACCAGTGGCATTTTGTCCTTATATTTGATGGTCAGCCGCCGCAAATCACGTTTGCGCATGCCCTGTATCGCATTGGGCCCGTGGCAGTGGGAACAGTGAACGTTGAACAACGTACGCCCTTTGGCAATAATCTCCTCGTCTCCCGAGAACGGATTGACCGGAATCCATTCGTCATCGTCGCTAAAAGCCCCGGCAGACAAGAAGAAACAACAACTTATCGCAATGGCTAATTTGGATAGTATTTTTAACATGGGATCTATCTTTGGTTGGTCGCCCCGAACGCCTCCTTGCGGTTTCACCGGGCCGGTTCAATTCGAGACTACCGGTTAAAAAAAGGAAATGCGGAGGCCCCGACCAGACCGGTCCAGACCCCCGCATAGAAGTCCGCTAAGTCGTCGCAGTTAACGTTTGACGCACCTTAGCTGTCTTAAAGTCACCCAATTAGCTACCAAGCTCAAAAGTGATCAACGTGCCACCTGGCGGTGACGCTTCGATTACCTTCTGACCGAGTTCACCAAAGAAGGATGGTGGGCCCACAAGGCGACCTGTGACAATCGTGACGTACTGCTTGCCACCAATTTCGTAAGTGACCGGCGCTGCGCTAATACCAGAGTCAGCCTTGAAGCTCCACAGGATGTCTCCGCTGGCAGCATCGACGCCCTTCAGGACACCAGCTTGGTTGCCATAGAATAGGAGTCCACCAGCGGTGGTTAAAGCCCCACCGAGCCAAGGAAGCGGTTCCTTGATACTCCATACCAACTTCTGGTTCACCGGGTCCCAAGCCTTGTACTCGCCCAACGAGTCTTCAAGACCAGGGGTTGCGATTGCAAGATCGAACTCGGACGCTAGGTAAAATGTACCCTTCACATACTCCTGCTCACGGTTAACGATGTCCATGCAGAGGTTGAAAGTGGGCACATATACTAGCCCAGTCTGCTCGCTGTAAGACATGGGTTGCCAGTTTTTACCACCGATGAGGTTGGGACAAACACCGCGCGCCCATTTGTCGAGCTGCGGCCGAAATTCATTGCCAGGAGCCTCTACTGGCATCCCGGTTTCCAAATCGACATGCGTAGCCCAGTTAGTAACCGAGATGTGCTCAGCCGAAATCACATCACCGTTGGTGCGATTTAAAACATAGAAGAAGCCGTTCCGATCGGCCTTAAGCAATGCAGGCACATCGCTACCGCCAATGTTAAGATCCACCAGAACCCCCTCGTTCACGCCGTCGTAGTCCCAAACATCACTCGGGGTCATTTGATAGTGCCAAACCAGTTCACCGTTGTCAGGATTTAGCGCAATATGTGCGGCTGTCCCCCAATTGGTATAAATCCCGATATCGGAGGAGTCATTACCACGGGTTTGACCTCCCCACGGTGCGCCATTGGACGTGCCGAAGTAAATCAGGTTGAGGTCGGGGTCGTGGGTAAAATACAACCAAGCCGTACCGCCACCAGTTTGCCACGAGTCACCCTTCCAGGTCTCGTTACCCTGCTCGCCGGGACCGGGAATGGTGTAGTGACGCCAGATCAGTTCGCCCGACGCTTGGTCATAGGCCTGAATGGAGCCACGTACGCCATATTCGCCGCCAGAGTGACCAACGATCACTTTGTCCCCAACGATGATGGGCGGAACAGTTATCGAGTAACCGTCCTTATACGGACGAACCTCCGTCTGCCATATCTCTTCGCCGGTTTTGGCATCTAAAGCAACAAGAATGGCATCGAGACGACCGAAGAAGATGCGGCCGTTCGCGTAGGCCACACCACGGTTGGCCTCGCCGCAACAAACGATGGAATGATAGTCGTCTGGCAACTCTGGCTGATGCGTCCAAATGGTTTCACCCGTCGCGGCATCCACCGCGAATATGTAGGCTGGCCCAGACGACGTGCTAAAATACATGACGCCGTCGATGATTATGGGTGCCGTTTCCTGGGAAAGCACGCTTCCCATGGAATGCATCCAGGCCACTTTAAGATTAGAAACGTTCCCGGTATTGATCTGATTCAAGGTACTGTAGCCAGTCCCTGCAGCATCACCACGAGACACAGTCCATTCCTTGCCAGCTCCCGCATAAGCGGCAGATGCAACAAGCGAAACTGCGATAGCTATTACCAAGCTGGGGAAGCCGAACCGACCCCCTTTCAATTTTTCAAAAAACTTCATACTTTCCCTCCCTTTATATAGGATAGCTACTGATGGTAATGGGACTTCCCTAGCGGGTCAAATGATGGCCAGCAACGTGATGGGTGCACAAAACCGCAGACATAAGTCACTCAGGCCAATGACCAAAATACTATTAATCTGCATCAATATCGAAAAGGCTCGACCCGATCGAGAAAAACAAACGCATTATGCTCTCGGCAAACTCCATCATGCGAGTGAGCATCACGCCTTGTTCGCCACTGGCACGCTGGCGATTCTGAGCACGTTCGTCGTTCCAGGCGTACCGAAGGGCACACCCGCCGTGATGACAACATTCTCCCCGATCCGAGCAATCCTTTCGGCAAAAGCATGATGGCAGGCCCGATCGATCATTTCCTGCATGCTGTGCGCATCCTCGGTCTCAACACAGTGCAATCCCCAGGCAATAGCCAAACGCCGAGCGGTCTTCTGATTGGGGGTGAGGGCAAGAATAGGAACTGATGGCCGTTCGCGCGAAGCCCGAAGCGCTGTCCACCCAGACGTTGTGTAGGTCGCAATTGCTGCTGCCGAGATTGTTTCCGCCACCTGACGTGCTGACGCCGTTATAGCATCTGCCGATGTTGTATCGGGCTGAGGAGGCTCAGCAAGCATTATTCGGGGATAGAGCGGATCCACTTCGACCTTCTCTGCCACACGATTCATCATCGAGACAGCCTCTGTCGAAAACTCACCGACAGCAGTCTCCGCAGACAACATGACTGCATCAGCACCATCATACACTGCGGTCGCCACGTCCGAAATTTCAGCCCGCGTGGGAGTGGGTGAGACTATCATGCTCTCCAACATCTGGGTCGCAACAACCACCGGCTTCCCGGCTCTACGAGCCCGCAGCACCAACTGCTTCTGCGCGCCCGGTACTTCCTCAAGAGGAAGTTCAACACCAAGATCCCCGCGAGCCACCATAACTCCGTCCGCGGAATCGATAATGTCATCAATACGGTCAAGAGCAGCCGGTTTCTCAACCTTGACCATCAGGGCGGCACGACCGCCCACTAGACTGTAAGCTTCCTCAACATCCTCAGGACGTTGCACAAAAGAAAGTGCAATCCAGTCAACACCATGTTCTAAAGCAAACTGCAGATTATCACGGTCACGGGACGTGATTGCTGAGACCGGTACAACTGTGTTTGGAACGTTAACACCCTTGTGATCAGTGAGTATGCCTCCGGTGAGGACTACTGTTTCGACAAAGCCATTGCCAATTTTGTCAACTACAAGTCGAATACGACCATCATTGAGTAATAAGTCGGCGCCCTTCTGCAGCACATCAAAAATTTCTGGATGTGGAAGAGGTGCTCTCCTCTCTGTGCCTGGCTCCATATCGAGATCCAAACGAAACCGCTCGTTTTTTTCTAGATGTGCTCCATCTCCAGCCATTTGGCCGATACGGATTTTTGGACCCTGCAGATCACCTAGAATTGCGATGGGTCGGCCTTCTTCAGATTCTATTTTGCGAATATAACCAATATTTAGTCGATGGTCCTCCTGCTTGCCGTGCGAGAAATTTAAGCGAAACGCGTCGGCACCGGAATGGAACAACTTGCGCACGGCTTGCTCAGAACTGGTAGCTGGGCCCAGCGTGGCAATAATTTTTATACTCCGCCTTCTTCGCATACGTAGTCTCCTCAGTGCGATAACAGACCGCAGATTAGCTGGTCCGTGATTCGTTGCGCTTGCTCATTCTTGGCGAAAGCCTAACATTGATTACAAACGTTGCACTACCTACGCGACATGAGTTCAGCCTCATTATCCACCTTGGGCCAGTTTGCAAGAAGCCATTGCATAGCGGCATCTCGAGTAAATTGTGGTCTTCCTGTGACAAAAAAGACCGTTTTTTCTTTGGTTTGAATGAGAAGTCGCGCGAGGTCAACCATCTCCAATCCTGGGGAACCCATTCCAAAGGCACCCCCGAATAATACTGTGATCTTGGTATTTTTCGTATCAAACCCCTTGAATTCTTAATGTAAGGGCGTAGTTTCGTGGAGTCACAAACCCACGCATACGGACCTAGATTGGCTAGGTTGATGTTAGGAGGAAAGGATAGATCATGCTGACGCTACTCTCCCCAGCAAAAAAGATGAATATGGCCCCCACCGAAACGGGTGTGCCGATCACACAGCCTCGCCTGCGCGATGATACGCACGAGCTTGCGACCGTAGCCAAAACCCAGACTGTGGAAGACCTGAAACGTCTGATGCATATTAGCGATAACCTCGCGACCATGAATTTTGAGCGGTTTCAGGCCTTCAATCTGGACAATCGGAGCAATACCGCCAAACCTGCCGGGCTCGCCTTTGACGGCGACGTCTATTGGGGGCTAGAGGCTAACAAATTGTCCGAGGAAACCCTCTCTTATGCGCAGAATCATTTACGCATCCTCTCCGGCCTCTACGGTGTCTTACGTCCGATGGATGCCATTCAGCCTTATCGCCTTGAGATGGGGACCAAAATGGCAAATGGCCGAGGGAAATCCCTCTATGATTTCTGGGGCACAGGAATCGCCGATCAACTGAATGCGGACCTGGCCGATCACCACGACACAACCGTGGTTAATCTTGCCTCAAATGAATATTTCAAGGCTGTGGACAGCACAGCGCTTGGGCGGACAGTAGTCGGGGCGAAGTTCCTAAACGTCAAGGATGGTAAGGCTCGCTCCCTCATGTATTACGCCAAGCATGCACGCGGTACCATGGCACGCTGGATCATGGAAAATCGTGTGGACCGGGTTGATGGTTTGAAAGATTTTAATGCCAGTGGCTACACCCTTGACGCAATCACCTCTACGGCCGATGAGCTCGTCTTTTCCCGACCTCAACCTCCTAAAAAAGGTTAGAAAACAAGGGCGATATGGTTCACATTCGTCAGTGGCTAAACGAGTTGGGGCTAGAGCAGTACGCAAACGCGTTCGAGGAGAACGAGATCACTCTTGAATATCTAGGTGACCTAACGGACTCCGATCTGAAGGAACTCGGGATAACCGCTATGGGGCACCGCAAGGCGCTCTTTCGAGCGATAGGCAAGCTTAGTGCCACGCCGGACGTCACCACACCCCCTACTTCGATCCCATCCCCAATAAAGTCTCCAGCGCCTGTGACGTCCAAAAGACCTTCACCTTCTACTGTTGCCCAAGCTGAGCGTCGTCAATTAACGGTGATGTTCTGTGATCTGGTGGGATCGACGGAACTCTCGACCCAGTATGATCCGGAAGTGTTGCGAGAGATGATGGGTGCGTATCAGACGGCAGCCGGTGCGGTGATTGAATCCTACGACGGCCATGTAGCGCAGTATTTAGGCGATGGCCTGATGGTGTACTTTGGCTGGCCCCATGCCCATGAGG
>CAZEWK010000082.1:0-3425 GCA_964515905.1 uncultured Rhodospirillaceae bacterium
GTTGTTACTACTGAGCTTTTACCAGAGGAATTGTTAGAAGCGCTTTTAGACGTAGAAAATGATTTCAACAGGAAACGATCTAAAAAGTGGGGTGAGCGAACACTGGATTTAGATTTATTGGCTTTTAATGAAATGGTATGCGAGAATTTTGGCAATCATCGACTTAATTTGCCTCATCCTAGAATGCTTGAACGCAGATTTATCGTTGAACCACTGACCGAAATATTACCCAAGTGGGTGCATCCTATTTACCGTCGTGAAATTAAAGATTTGTCTCAAGCGCTGGGAGAAGATCAAAAAGTGTTGCGAATCTCAGTTTAGGTGCTCGATAATTGCGAAAAATGGTGGCAAAACTAGTGAGAAGTCGTTATTTATTAGTTTAGTTAAGATGTTAAATAGTTAGACGAGCTATAAAAAACTAATAAATTACTTAATTTTAATGGTTTATAGTTCATACTTTATTTATAATTTGAAGGATTGGGTATGGCACGAGTTACTGTGGAAGATTGCGTAACTAAAATTCCTAACCGCTTTGAGTTAGTTGTTTTGGCAGGACAGAGAGCAAGGGAAATCACCGCGGGGGCGGAAATACTGGTGGAACGGGACAGGGATAAAAATCCCGTAGTGGCATTAAGAGAAATAGCTGAGGAAAAAGTAGCTCCCAACGAATTGCACGAGGCAGTGGTTTCTGGGTTACAAAGACACGCCGACACTGACGAACCTGAAGAGGACGGAGAGGACGAGATGGCGGAGACTATCAGCGCTGAGGAAGCTATTTCCCATCTTGCCGCTGTTCGCCCAGTTGCTCGAAAAGAAGTGTTAGAATCGCATTACGATGATGCAGATTCCGACAATTCCTACTGAACAAAATACCTGTCCCAAAGCAATGGTTATCTAATAACGGTTTTGTTCTTCAGTCGTAAAGAAGCGCGTCTGTTACCGGAGCAATTCATGGTAGGCCACAAGTGACGGTGCAGCAAATTTCGCAAGCGCGAGTTCGCCGGAAGCAACTCCTGGACCGGGTGAAAAATAATGACCCGGACGCGGACGAATTAGCATTAAACAGGGCGTATTTGTTTTCGATGTCTCGGCATCGGGCCCAGAGGCGGGCGTCCGGGGACCCTTATTTTCTGCATCCGTTGGAAGTTGCTACCATTTTAGCAGACTTGAGACTGGATTCGGCATCCATTATTACGGCTTTGTTGCATGACACTGTAGAGGATGGTGTCGCCAGTATGTCAGAAGTAAGCGCACTTTTTGGTCCCGTAGTTGCAAAACTAGTTGATGGGGTAACCAAGTTAGGAAAACTCGAATTCGCAGCAGATTCTACCACTCGTCAAGCCGAAAATTTTCGAAAACTACTTTTAGCTACATCCGAAGATATTCGTGTCCTTTTAGTGAAGTTAGCGGATCGGTTGCATAATATGCGAACCCTTTTTCATATTAAGGATGTTAAAAAACGACAACGTATAGCCCGCGAAACGTTAGATATTTATGCGCCGTTGGCAGAACGTATCGGTATGCAGGAGGTAAAGGATGAGTTGGAAGATTTATCCTTTGCTGAATTGCAACCTGAAGCCCGTAAATCCATAGTTAGAAGACTTGATTTGTTGCGGGAAACAGATCCAGAGATCACAGAGACGACTATTTATGAGTTGGAGATGACTCTGCGGGCTTCTGGAATAAAGGTTCAAATATCAGGGCGTGAAAAACGTCCCTACTCTGTTTGGCGGAAAATGGAACGACGGGATATCGCATTTGAACAGATCTCAGATGTCATGGCTTTTCGAGTGCAGGTTGACAATGACGAAGAGTGCTACAAAGCGTTAGGTGCAGTTCATGCTGCATATCCATCCGTTCCAGGCAGGTTTAAAGACTACATATCAACTCCTAAACCCAATGGATATAGGTCCTTACATACTGCTGTGATTGGCCCGGGTCGTCGACGTATCGAGGTTCAAATTAAAACCCAAGAAATGCACGATTTAGCGGAGTACGGAGTAGCTGCCCATTGGTCGTATAAACAAAGAGGAAAAGAATGAGTGCAACCTGACAGTTATGGATTCAGATGGCTTCGAGAGCTTCTAGAAATACTTGAACACGCTGATGGACCTGAAGAATTTCTGGAACATACCAAATTAGAAATGTATCAGGATCAGGTGTTTTGTTTCACACCAAAAGGAGATTTAGTTGCTTTGCCTCATCAGGCTACCCCGGTTGATTTCGCATATTCAGTACATTCTGAAATTGGTGATCATTGTGTTGGTGCTAAAATTAATGGTCGGCTTGCGCCATTACGAACAAGCTTAAGAAACGGGGATCAAGTTGAGATCCTTAGATCGGTCGGGCAAACGCCTGATCCGAACTGGCAGCACTTTGTAGTTACGGGAAAGGCGAGAACTCGAATTCGACAATTTATACGCCAACAGGAATCGAGCGAATATCTCAATCTTGGTGAAGCCATTCTATCAAAAACGTTTCAAAATCAAGGTGAGAAATTTACCTCCGACCAATTGAATATTGCTGTTTCTAAATATCAGTTAAAGAATGTTGAGGAGCTATTTAGTAGCATTGGAAGTGGTAATCTGAATCCTAAGGATGTACTTGAAACAATACATCCGAGTTACCGCCGAAAGAATAAAGGGAGGCGTGGGAAAATTCTACCATTTCGACGGAGTATTGCCCGCAAACGGAATGCGGAAGGTCCGGTGGCTATAAAAGGTTTAACCCCAGGTATGGCGGTACATATGGCTGGTTGTTGCACACCATTGCCGGGTGATCGTATTGTTGGTTTAGTTACTGAAGGCAAAGGGGTTACAGTTCATACAATTGATTGTGAAGTATTAGTTAGCTTTAGTGGTACACCGGAAAGATGGCTAGACGTTACCTGGGACGCGAATCTTGATACTGCCGAGATGCATGTTGGGCGAATAACTACAGTTTTAAACAATGCTCCTGGCAGTTTGAATGCTTTGACAGAAGTCGTAGCACGATCTGACGGGAACATTTCAAATCTCAAAATTACTCATAGGTCCTTAGATTTTTTTGAGATCATAGTGGATGTTGAGGTCAGTAACGTTAAACATTTGACCCATATTATTGCTGCGTTGAGGGCGGATCCCGCTATTTATAAAGTTGAGCGTGCCGGTACCTAGTGCGATGGCGCCTGTAGGGAACGTTCCAGCATCGGGTCAAAGTAAAATTTAGTATAGTGACAATAAGGCTGTATCGGACATGAGCATATTTAGTCGACGCAGACGACTGGGGCTTTCGCAGAACCTGCGATATTTACTGTGGCCAAAAACCGGTTGGCTCCGATCTATAAGGTATGTTGGCCATAGACTACGTAGGTTGAAGGGGTCGCCAAATAGCATAGCACTTGGTTTTGCATGGGGTGTTGCTGAAGAAATAGGAAAATCAATAAG
>CAZEWK010000083.1:0-14198 GCA_964515905.1 uncultured Rhodospirillaceae bacterium
GGGTTTTATAAAAATAAATGGCCTTCTAGTCGGTTCTAATAAGGTCTCCCGTCCGACAGAAGATAGGGATGTGGGCCTGATGTTCCAGGAACACGCCTTATTCCCTCACCTTACTGTACTGGAAAATGTGTTATTTGGAATTGAAGATATTGAGGTTGCTTCACGAACTGATTCTGCGAGTCGAGCGTTGGAGCGTGTGGATATGCTTAAATCTATTAATGTGTATCCTCATATGTTGTCCGGTGGAGAACAGCAGCGAGTTGCTCTTGCCCGTGCCCTAGCGGCGCGCCCTCGAATAATGCTGTTAGACGAACCATTTTCAGAGTTAGACTCTGACCTTCGTGCAAGTATTCGCTCGGACACTCGCGAGATTCTCCGTGATTTGGGCCTGACAACCTTGATGGTTACTCATGACCCAACTGAAGCTATGATGATGGCCGATGATCTAGCACTGATGAATGAAGGAAGGATAGTGCAGACTGGCTGTCCTTCAGACATTTATCGGAAGCCAGTAGATCCATTTTGTGCCCGCAGTTTAGGAGATGTGATAGAATATGAAGGTACGATAGAGCGTGGAAGGGTAAGAACCCCTCTTGGATTTGTGCCGACGGATTTGGGAGCAGATGTCGAGAAAACCGTGGTTTTAGTTCGACCAGAGGCCCTACATTTTCAAGCTGCTAATGTGGATACGGGAGTTAGAATAAAATTTATTAAAATTAAAGATTTAGGACCTATTTCTGATGTACAATGTCAAGTCATGGATAATGGGGTGAAATTTCGTGTAAATGTGCCCACGAGAGATTTAAGAGGGATAGGAAACATCGTTTCTATTGATCTTGATTTTTCAATGGTATTTGTATTTCCCGTGAGGTAGGGCTAAGTACTAGAAGATTTATAATCGATATAGTGGTCAACAGGCTACTATCAGGGGTATGATAAACTAAAATTCGCGCAACTTCGCGCTATTGGGAGAGCTTGTTATGGGTAGTATTGGGATTTGGCAGATTGTTCTTATCCTGGCAATCGTGTTGATATTGTTTGGTGCTGGAAAATTACCTCGCGTCATGGGAGATGTGGCTAAAGGTGTGAAAAGTTTTAAGGCGGGACTAAAAGAAGAGCCAGAGGTGGAGGCTGCAAAAGAGGTGCCAGAGACGGAGACTTCGAGCGCTTCGGCTTCAACCGCTGCAGAAACGTCAACAGATACAGTGAAGGAAGTTGCACAAGTTTCTACCAAACAAGATGAACCGGCAAACAACTAAATTTGTCTCTCATCCTATTAATCAGCCAATTCTTAAAACCAAAGAGGAAATGCAGTGTTAGATCTTGGCTGGAGTGAAATGGCAATTATAGCTGCAATCGCATTATTTGTGATTGGTCCGAAGGATCTACCTAAGGCTCTGCGCACACTTGGGCACTATGGGGGAAAGGTCCGCGCACTTGCTCGAGAGTTTCGTGTGAGTATCGACGAGGCTGTTAAGGAATCGGAACTTGAAGAGGTCAAAAATCAAATTCAATCGGTCACCCAAATAGACCTGGATACAGCTTTGGATGCTACTGAGAAATTAGCGGATAAGGGCGAAGATCCGAATTCGGAGGGATCCGTTGAAAGTGGTGCGGCTAAGGAGTTGAAGCCAAATACTACTGCGGGAAATCACTTTGC
The DNA here is from genome assembly GCA_964515905.1 of uncultured Rhodospirillaceae bacterium. Taxonomy (GTDB): domain Bacteria; phylum Pseudomonadota; class Alphaproteobacteria; order UBA7887; family UBA7887. The sequence goes on from CAZEWK010000083.1 coordinate 1,661, forward strand.
TCGTTTTGGGGAACATTATACGAAGCCAAATGAACAGGGCGTAGAGTCAGATAGTGGCACTGCGGGCTCGAGTAAAGTAGAGGAAAAGGAGGACTCGGCAGATTCGGAGTTGAACCTTCCTTCCGGGGTATCGCAAGTGGTTGAAGCACGAAAGAAAGAAAGATCTGAGAATGATTCTGACGCTGCAAGGGGTGAGAGCCGGCAGTCCAAAACAAGCACTCCTGTGCCTCAAACAGACGTTTAACTTCCAACTGTGTCAGCTTTTCAAGATCCTGATGAGAATGAACTAGGGCCCAAAGCGCCTCTTATAGATCATTTAATTGAATTTCGTAATCGCCTTATGTATTCGGTGATAGCGTTATTTGTATGCTTTATAGCTAGTTACATTGTCGCCGAAGACATCTACGCTTTTTTGGTGAGGCCATTGGCAGAGATCTATGCTGACATAGGTGTAGAAAATCCTCGAATGATCTATACGGCACTTCATGAAGCTTTTTTTACATATTTAAAATTGGCTTTTTGGGCGGCAGTCTTTTTGTCGTTCCCTGTAATGGCTATCCAACTTTGGATGTTTATTGCTCCCGGTCTTTATAAAAATGAAAAAGGGGCGTTTCTTCCCTTCCTAATTGCCACGCCAGTTTTGTTCATTGCTGGTGCTACTTTGGTATATTCTTTTATCTTCCCTCTTGCTTGGCGATTTTTTCTTGGGTTTCAGACCGGCTCGATAGATGGCGGTTTGGCGATAGAACTGGAAGCCAAAGTGAATGAGTATCTTTCTCTAGTGCTAAAATTGATGTTTGCCTTTGGTTTTTCGTTTCAATTGCCTGTTGCTCTTACTTTGCTTGCGCGGGCCGGTCTGGTAACTTCGAAAGGGCTTGCCGAGAAACGGAAATATTCGATAGTCATGGCTTTTATAGCGGCGGCTATTCTAACTCCGCCTGATATAATTAGCCAAGTAGGACTTGGTTTGCCAATTTTGATCTTGTACGAAATTTCAATTGTATTAGCTCGTTTTGCGGAGAAGAGAAGAGCTCAACGGGAGCGGGAAGAAGATGAAGCATTGAATGAAATACTTGGTGATAATAATGAAGGCGGACAAAATAACTCGGACACCACAAATACCTCAGACTTTGACGAAACTGATTTTAATGAACCACGATAACTTGGTGACTGTATAAATCAGGTTGCCTATGCAGCGAAATGTGGAAATTAAATGTTTGATGTGAAATGGATTCGCGAAAATCCGGAAGCCTTTGATACTGGACTGGCTCGGCGGGGGGTTGATCCTCAATCTGAAATTATCTTGCAGTTAGACAGCCAAAGAAGACAATTAATAACAGTTACACAGAAACTTCAGGAGAAGAGAAACCTTTCTTCTAAGCAGATCGGAGTTGCAAAGCAAAATAATTTGTCGGTGGAATCGTTATTAGAAGAAGTGTCTGGGATTAAGATACAACTTCATGAATGTGAAGAGAAGATTCGTGATATAGACAGCGAAATGAGAGGACTTCTCCTACAGCTACCGAATCTGCCGTCAAAAGACGTACCAGATGGAGCAGATGACAGCAGCAATTTAGAGGTTAAGCGAGTAGGAGAACCAAGAGTATTTGATTTTGTAGTTCGACCACATTTTGCATTAGGAGAATCCCTTGGACAAATGGAGTTCGCTGCCGCGTCACAGATGTCTGGTTCAAGATTCGTGATCCTTAGTGGGCAGCTAGCTAAGCTCGAACGAGCTTTAGCTGCTTTTATGCTTGATATACAAACTGAGCAGAATGGATACTTGGAGGTGAGTCCACCTTTTCTGGTTAAAGAGTCTGCGTTGATTGGAACAGGGCAATTGCCTAAATTTGCTGATGATTTATTTAAAACCACAGATAATCGTTGGTTGATCCCCACTGCTGAGGTTCCACTTACTAACATAGTGTCAGGGGAGGTTTTGAAGGCCAGTGACCTGCCGTATAGGGTTACGGCTCATACACCCTGCTTTCGTTCAGAGGCGGGAGCGGCTGGTAAAGATACTCGCGGTATGATCAGAGTACATCAGTTTACCAAGGTTGAAATGGTTTCAATTACTACGCCTAGTGAATCGGACCAAGAGCTTGAGCGTATGACAGATTGTGCCGGGATCATTCTCGAACAGTTAGGACTACCCTATCGTATTGTACTTTTATCGTCCGGTGATATGGGGTTTTCTGCCCTTAAGACTTACGATCTGGAGGTATGGATTCCAAGTGAACAGAAGTACAGGGAAATTTCTAGTTGCTCAAATTGTGGTGATTTTCAGGCTCGCCGAATGCGCACACGATTTCGGTCGGAAAAATCAAAGATTCGAGGGTTTGTCCATACACTAAATGGATCTGGTTTAGCTGTGGGGAGAGCGCTGGTAGCAGTAATGGAAAACTATCAAAGGTCTGATGGTAGCATTGTTGTTCCTGAGGTGCTTAGGCCATACATGGGGGGTATAGAGACGATAGATGCAATGAAGGAGTGACGTTGCGTATTCTTTTATCTAACGATGACGGTGTTGATGCGTCTGGCATGAAATGCTTGGAGCGCATTGCACGAACGATCAGTGACGATGTTTGGATTGTGGCTCCAGAATGTGATCAAAGTGGAGCTTCTCATTCACTATCCTTGACTCGACCAATAAGATACAGGTCCATTAATGAATATAAATTTGCTGTAGACGGTACGCCTACTGATTGTATTCTTATGGCGCTGCTTCACTTAATCCCGCCACCCAAACCGACCTTAATACTCTCGGGTGTTAACTGCGGCGGTAATGTGGCAGATGACGTCACCTACTCTGGCACTATTGCGGCTGCTGTAGAGGGTACATTGCACGGAATTCCTTCGATTGCTTTGAGCCAATTCTTTTGCGACAGGTCCCAGACTAAGTGGAAGACATCTGAACACTATGCGCCAGAATTAATACGTCAATTAGTATCGGAAGGTTGGCCTTCAGACATTTTAATGAATATCAATTTTCCGGATGTCCTTCACAACCAGGTTAAAGGGGTATCAGTGACCTATCAAGGAAGAGGAAAACCAGGTTCAGTGATGGAACACAGGGTGGACCCTCGTGGAAACTCTTACTCGTGGATAACCTCTCAACGAACAGAAGGGCCAAATGACAAGGGATCAGATATATCAGTCGTTGCAGATGGCTACGTTTCCTTGACACCGCTGAAAATCAATTTGACAGACATGAGCATGTACAAAAAGTTGCCAAATACATTTAACATTAGGTTTTGAGTTAAATGAACACACCGACGGATAAAGCGAAGTTATTACTACAAATTCGTCAGGAAGGCGTAACGGATGCAAAACTGCTTGCGGCTTTTGAGGCGATACCAAGAGACAAATTTGTTGGGAATAGGTTTGCTATGAATGCCTTTGAGAATAGGGCGTTACCGATAGGCTGTGGGCAAACCATTAGTCAACCAAGTGTAATTGCTATTATGACTAACGCCCTTGAAGTAAGCGACCGTATGAAGGTTCTAGAGATTGGTACTGGATCTGGTTATCAAACAACTATTTTGGCGAGAATGTGTCGACGCGTATATACGGTCGAAAGGCACCGGAATTTAAGTTTTGAGGCGTCGAGACGGTTTAATGATCTTGCGATACATAATGTAAGTACAAGGATAGGGGACGGCTATTACGGTTGGCCGGAACAGGCACCTTTCCACCGAATCATGGTGACGGCGGCTTCCGCCGAACCACCACCTAAATTAGTTGAGCAGCTAGGTGACGACGGGATCATGGTGCTCCCAATTGGTCGACCAGATAGGATACAAACGTTATTTCGGTTGCGAAAGCAAGGAACAGAAATTCTTAAGGAGCGTTTGGTAGAAGTTCGTTTTGTCCCATTGGTTGGCCAGGGCCAAGATAGTAAGGAGGACCTTTAGGGTATTTTTGTAATGGTGGCTAAATGGCGGCGAATGTTTTTTTTGTTCATTCCAGTTGTCATGCTGATGATTCTGACTGGTTGCTGGAGACCACCACCGCTTTACGTATACTCTATTCCATCCGCTGATGCTGTTGGTCCGTCTTTTTCAATAGAATATACCGTGCAGGAGGGGGACACTGCCTATCGAATCGCTAATTGTCATGGTATTGAGCTGGAACATTTAGTATCTCTAAACAAACTTGAGGCACCGTATCTAATTAGGATAGGACAAAAAATTCGTCTACCTAATGATAGCCGCCGTTCTAATTGCTTCAAGAGTCTGGAAACTGTCGGAACTGACTCCAACAACATCTCGGAGCAGGCAAGAAACGATGATTTTTCAGAACAGTACGTAATTTCACCGCCCGCCTTGCCCGCGAGTAAGATTGCTGAATTAAAAACGCCTCCCGGTCGATCTGGGTCAAAATTCCTGTGGCCGGTTGAAGGTACATTATTGTCTAAATTTGGTCCAAAGCCAGGAAACCTTCGAAATGACGGGATCAATATTTTAGCTCCTATCGGTAGCCCGGTTCGAGCTGCCGAAAATGGCGTGGTAGCGTATGCAGGCAATGAACTGAGGGGCTATGGCAATATGCTTTTGGTCCGACATGATGGCGGCTGGATTACAGCGTATGCTCATAATAGTGAACTCTTGGTTGAGCGTGGCGCAATAGTTGTTCGTGGCGAGGTGATAGCGAAGGTGGGGCAGAGTGGAAATGTTGACAAACCACAAACGCATTTTGAAATACGCCTTGGAGATAAAGCTGTGGACCCTTTCGATCACCTTACTCGGCAATAGTTTAATTACTTAGGGAATTAGCTTTTGTTCGAGTCGGCCAGCTAAGTCTTGGATATATTGCCAGGCAACACGTCCTGAACGTCCCCCTCGGGTAATAGACCACTCAATGGCTTCGGCTCGAAGTACATCGGTATCTATATGTAAGTTATGATGCTTTACGTAGCTGGTAACCATTGTTAAGTATGTTTCCTGATCACATGTGTGAAACCCGATCCAAAGACCAAACCGATCAGACAAGGATATCTTTTCGTCCACCGCATCGGATGGATTTATCGCGCTAGATTGTTCGTTCTCAATAATTTCCCTGGGCATCATGTGTCGCCGATTAGAAGTTGCGTAAAAAATCACATTGTTTGGTCGACCCTCTATGCCTCCTTCTAATATAGCTTTTAAAGACTTGTAGTCATCATCTCCTTGGTCAAAAGATAGGTCATCGCAGAAGAGCAGGAACCTTTCTTCATGGTTTCGTAGTTGGTCTAACAGGACTGGCAACGAAGAAATATCCTCTCTATGTATTTCGATCAGAATTAAAGTCCCCGGTTTTTCCTTAATTATTTCCCCGTGAATAGCTTTTATCAGAGAACTTTTCCCCATGCCACGCGCACCCCAAAGTAGGGCATTATTGGCAGGGAATCCTCTAGAGAACCGGACAGTATTTTTTAATAGAATGTCCTTAGCCTGATTTATTCCCTTTAGTAACGCCAAATCCATACGACTGACCGAACTTGCCAATTTTAGCCGTAGAGCATCTGCCTGCCAGATAAAGGCGGTACCACCTTTTAGATCTGTTTCTGTTTGTACCGACGGGGAAAGTTGTTCCAAAGCGTCGGCTATTCTCTTAAGAGAATCATTGAAAATGTCGTTGGTTTCCATAGTAAAATAAGCCAATAAATATTATGTCTAAAACCTAACATAAGGCCATTTTTGGTCAAATGCCTCTTGCATAAGAGTTCTGTTGCATTTGCAAACCTTAGCTTCATGAGTATAGTCCCTACCTCTCGTCGTTAGTTTAGGAGTTTTGATAAAAGATGTTGATTGCAGACGCTTATGCGCAAGGGTCTGGAGCCGCAGGAGGGGGGGACTTTTTCGTCCAAATTTTGCCTCTCTTATTGATCTTTGTAGTTTTCTACTTTTTGTTGATTCGACCCCAGCAAAAGAAGATGAAATCTCACCGAGATATGGTATCCAACCTACAGCGAGGCGATAAAGTGATTACCGGAGGGGGCCTCTTCGCGACTGTTGCAAAAGTAGAGGACGATGTTGTGGTTCTAGAAATTGCAAACGGGGTAAGGGTAAAGGCAGCTCGTCATACGATTAGTGAATTATCAGCCAAGCCAGTTCCCAGGGCGGACACTGGTAACCAGGAAGGAAAAGGAACAAAAAGTGATCCTGGAAACGGCGATAAGTAATTTACAGATTCTTGCGAAATTAGTGAAATTATTATGCTGATTTTTGAACGCTGGAAAATAACCTTAGTATTGGTAATCGCGGTGCTTGGCATCTTGTATTCGATGCCTAATTTTTTCTCTCGCGATACTGTAAGTTCGTTGCCTTCATGGCTGCCAAACAAACAAATAAGCTTGGGCCTCGATCTCCAAGGAGGCTCACATCTACTGCTAGAGGTCGATATTGAAAGTGTTCTTAAAGAGCAACTTGAAATGGTGGTCGATGAGACGCGTGTATTGCTTAGAGGGGCTAGCATTGGATACACAGGTCTAGGGCGAAGTGTATCACATGTGGCATTTAGCCTAAGAGACTTTGACGATATCGAGAATATAGAAAAAATTCTTTCTGAGCTAAATGCTGATATAGAAGTAGATACAAGTGACGATGGAAAGGTTTCTATTTTTCTTAGTGAAGAGGCTCAGCGTGAACGGCAAATTGCTGTTCTAAGTCAGTCAATCGAGATTGTCCGACGACGGATAGACGAGACCGGAACTCGAGAACCCACCATTCAGCGTCAAGGAGAAGACCGGATTTTGGTTCAACTGCCGGGAGTGGACGACCCAGAGCGGGTTAAGCGTTTGCTGGGTCAGACTGCGAAAATGAACTTTAGAATGGTTGATGAGGCGACACCAGTTGAAGATGCCTTGCGGGGCAGAATCCCACCTGGATCGGAAATGCTTTATGTTAAGGATCGTTCTGTTAACCAGCAAGAAGCTACGCCAATAGTAATTCGTAGGCGTGTCTCCGTTAGTGGCGATAATTTAGTCGATGCTCAGCCTACCTTTCAGGACAACCAACCAGTAGTTTCTATCCGATTTGATGCTGTTGGAGGCAGAAAATTTGGTGCTCTTACGACTGAAAATGTTGGTAAGCGGTTTGCTATTGTCCTTGATGGAGAGGTCATTAGCGCGCCGGTTATTCGTGAACCCATACCGGGTGGGAACGGAATTATTTCGGGTAGATTTACTGTTGAGTCGGCTCAAGATCTTGCTCTCTTGCTTCGGGCGGGTGCCTTACCGGCTCCTTTAACGATCCTAGAGGAACGAACAGTCGGGCCGAGCTTAGGTGCAGATTCGATCAAAGCTGGGAAGATTGCATCTATTGTTGGATTAGTCTTAGTTGTTACATATATATGTTTGTCCTATGGCTTATTTGGTATTGCGGCAGTCGCCGCTCTAGTAGTTAATATGGCTTTGATTGTGGCCCTGCTTTCTGTATTACAAGCAACTTTAACTCTTCCGGGGATCGCCGGTATTGTTCTTACCATAGGCATGGCAGTAGATGCGAATGTCTTAATATTTGAACGTATTCGAGAAGAGGTACGGAATGGCCGTTCCGTTTTTTCTTCAGTAGATATCGGGTTTCGGCAAGCATTTAGAACGATAATCGATGCTAATATAACAACTTTGATTGCTGCAATTCTGCTATTTCAATTTGGTTCGGGGCCGGTTCGTGGATTCGCAGTTACCCTAGCTATTGGAATTGCGACTTCAATGTTCACGGCAATTATGTTTACCCGCATGCTGATAGTGCTCTGGCTGCATCGCGTTCGACCACAAGTGTTACCGATCTAACAGACATGCGAAAATTCCGCTTCATACCCGATACTACTGATATACCATTTATGAAATGGCGTAGGTTGGCCTTTGGTTGTTCTTTGGTGTTTATTGCTTGCGCGATAGGTGTATTTTTCGTGCGAGGTTTAAATTATGGGATAGATTTTCGAGGTGGTATTCTTATAGAGGTAAAAGTTCCTCAGAATATAAACATCTCTTCAATGCGTGATAGTTTGAGCACTCTTGGTTTGGGAGAAGTTGCATTACAGGAGTTTGGGGCCCCCGACGATATCCTGATTCGAATAGAGAAACAGGATGGCGGAGAGAAAGCCCAATTACAGGCGGTGACAGCGGTAAAGGAACGATTAGAGTCCGATTTTGGTCTTGGTCTTGATTATAGAAGGACAGAATTTGTTGGCCCTAAAGTTGGTCGTGAGCTTATTTCCGCAGGTATAAAGGCGGTGATCTCGGCGTTGTTGGCTATGATGGTCTATATTTGGTTCCGATTTGAATGGCAATTTAGTGTAGGTGCTGTGGCGGCACTTGTGCATGACGTTGTTCTAACAATCGGCATGTTTGCGGCCACAGGGCTGGAGTTTAATCTTGCGACTGTGGCAGCAATCTTATTAATTGTGGGCTATTCGCTAAATGATACAGTTGTTGTATATGACAGAGTCCGAGAGAATTTAAGAAAGTATAAAAAATTAGCCCTAGCGGACCTCCTTAGTCGTAGTGTCAATGATACACTATCACGAACTTTGATGACATCTATTACCACAATGCTAGCTTTGATAGCTTTGTATATGTTGGGCGGAGCGGTTATAGCAGATTTTAGTTTTGCGATGATCTGGGGAGTGTTAGTTGGAACCTATTCGTCTATTTTCATAGCGGCACCGTCTTTAATTTTGTTAAAACTAAGAAATTCAGATTCTGGAAACGATTTGGGACCAACGCGTTCGGAAACTTCGGATCCTAAATGATATGGATATCACCCCTGCCTTATCGGAGGGAAAACTTTTAATTCGATCTTATGGGAATGGCAGTTTCCAGATAAATGAACTGCAACATGTAGGATCTGTATTACTGCTGCGAAACACCGTGCAACCGTGGTCCGTCATGGATCCCGAGGACTTAAACTTTTCCTCACTTCGACCTATCGTTTTATCGTCTGATGACGTAGACGTACTTCTAATAGGGACCGGCGAGCACAGTGAAAAAAAGATATCGGTACTTCGAACTCGGTTGGCTGATAAGGGTATTAATGTTGATGTGATGAGCACCGGAGCTGCTTGTCGGACATACAATGTCCTTGTTCACGAAGATCGATTAGTGGCGGCAGCTCTTATCGCGATATGATAAAATCAAAATGTTTCCTAAAGTCTTAATGTTGGTTGTTTATACTCCTGTCGCGTCTATCCATTTGCCAAGGTCTGTTAATGCTCGTTGGCTAAGACGTTGCTTTCGTTGAGCCCGTCTTACTTTTTCATCAAACGGCGGGAATAGACCGAAATTTACATTCATCGGTTGAAAGGTTTTCGCATGTGTTGCAGTGGTAATGTGATTCAAAAGGGAACCTAATGCCGTTGTATTAGGTGGTGGTATCGGAGTTTTCCCCATGCGTTCTTGAACTATAAATTGTCCAGCTAGTAGCCCAATAGCAGCGCTTTCCACGTATCCTTCTACCCCAGTTATTTGACCAGCAAACCTAAGTTTTGGGTTAGATTTCAAATTGAGTAAAGGGTCGAGCAATGTTGGCGAATTTAAAAACGTATTTCGATGAATTCCTCCCAAACGAGCGAATTCAACCTTTTCTAAACCCGGTATCATACGGAAAATTCTTTTTTGTTCTCCATGAGTAAGTTTAGTTTGGAAACCAACCATGTTGTATAGGGTAGCGTGTTCATTATCTTGACGTAGTTGAACAACAGCGTATGGTTTTTCAGTACTGTGCGGGTTTGTTAAACCAACAGGTTTCATTGGTCCGAACCGAAGAGTTTCGGATCCACGTTCGGCCATCACCTCAATGGGGAGACAAGATTCAAAATAAGGTGTATCTTTTTCCCATTGTCTGAAAGCAATTTTTTTAGCTTCTAATATTTCGTCTATAAACTTTTCATAAAGTGCTCTACTAAGTGCGCAATTAATATAAGCCGCAGTGTTGCCCGCTGGTCCTGGTTTGTCGTATCGATTTTGGAGCCAAGCTTGCGAAAAATTAATAGAGTCCTTGTATAAGATGGGGGCAATGGCATCAAAAAACGCTAAATGTTCTTTCCCGGTTATTTGAGTAATAAAATTGGTAAGACTTGGTGAAGTCAAAGGGCCAGTTGCAATAATAGTGGTACCCCACTCGTCCACAGGTATTTGCTTTACCTCGTTGCGATCGATTTTTATAAAGGGATGTTTTTCAAGTTTATTCTCGACCTCTTTGGAAAAATTGTGACGGTCAACTGCAAGAGCCCCCCCAGCCGGGACTTGGTTCATGTCACCAGACCTGAGTATTAAAGACTTACATTGGCGCATCTCTTCATGAAGAAGACCAACCGCATTATTCATTTTATCATCTGAACGAAATGAATTTGAGCAAACCAATTCCGCTAAATGTCCGGTCTGATGGGCTGGGGTAGGAACTACCGGCCTCATCTCGTGAATTATCACCCGGATCCCATGCTGGGCGACCTGCCAAGCCGCTTCTGCTCCGGCAAGTCCGCCGCCTATGATATGGGTAGGTTTGGTGGAAATTTCCATATGTACCAAGGGACTGTATTGTTATTAAAGAAGGACTGCTGACACCAATAGTTGATACTGGGACGAAGGTAAATAGGTTAAAAATTTGATGGATAGTGAGGGTTTCCACCGTTTTCGACTATGTGTTGCTTACTTATTTCTGATATGCTCCTGACTCCCAATAAGCTCATATCCCTCTTCATTTCTTCCGAAAAAATCTGAAGTGTATGAGAGACTCCAGTTTCCCCTCCAGATGCTAATCCATAGAGGTATGGGCGTCCAATCATGCATGCCTGAGCTCCAAGGGCGACAGCTTTGAGGATATCAGTTCCTCTGCGAACTCCGCCATCTAATATAACGTCGGCCTTTCCGCCGACGGCCTCGACAATATGTGGTAAGGCACTAATTGGAGAGGGTGTATGGTCCAATTGGCGTCCACCGTGATTGGATACGATTATTCCGGTAGCCCCAATCTCGACAGCTTTTAGTGCATCGGAAACCGAGAGAATCCCCTTTATTGCGAATTCGCCTCCCCATTCCCGTATCATCCACGCTGCATCTTCCCAAGTCACCGATCGATCAAATTGCCTATTGATATAGGCTGCCTGAGAATTTAGGTCGTTTCGATTCGTCCCCATCTTATCCTTGACATTTGCCAATTGGGGTTGCCCGTTGGTAATGAGGTTTAGCCACCAACGTGGATGAGAAATTAAATCTAGGGCAAGTTTTCTTGTTGGGCGTATAGGTGTGGTCATGCCGTTGTACAAATCACGTTGGCGGTTCCCATAAACTTGAACATCGACGGTTAAGCATAGGGCATGATAGCCCGAAACGCGAGCACGGGAGATGAACTCTTTAACAAGATCGCGGTCCCTCCAGACGTATATTTGGAACCATTTAGGCCCATTCGTTAATGCACCAATCTCTTCTATCGAAACACTAGAGCCGGACGAAAGAGAGTATATGATCCCGGCCTCAGCAGCTGCCTTTGCTACAGCCCTTTCTCCTTCAAAATGAAACAATCGGCTTAAACCTGTAGGAGAAAAGATTAAAGGCATTGGAATTTTTTTCCCCATAACTGTCGTCTCCATATTGACGTTAGAGACATCAGTTAGCACCTGAGGTACCAGGGAATAATGCTCGAAATTCTCACTGTTACTTTTAAGGCTAACTTCATCGTCGGCACCACCATCCATAAAATCGAAGACAAAACGTGGGAGGTGTTTTTTAGCTGCATGTCGCAGGTCACTAATATCGTGGCAATGATCGAGAATTTTCACTTTATAGGTCCTTAGTAATGGCTCATAATCGGATGGGAAACGCGGAAATTAAGTCCATTTAGTGTATTTTGCCGCATTATAATTAACAACCAAAAGGGATTACTCCTCCACCTTCCCAATATAAGAGTTTGTGGAACCCGTGAGTGAAATGGAGAAAATTTGAGTCATTTTATCATTCTCATTAATATCAGCAAAAGTTAGCCAAATAGCTTTTCCCGGAGTAAAAACACATGTTATATTTTGCAACGTCATGCTATCTGCATGGTCTCGGGAGGCGTAATACCACCAAATAGTGTTTTGTGCAGTTTCTTTGTTATTCGTCTCTTCTTAGTATGCAGTTACCCTATCCTTCTTTAATCAGTGTATAATCCGTGACTGAATATCCTACTTCTCAATCGCCTGATATAGTTCCCGTTCCTATTGAAGACGAAATGCGTCGCTCATACCTAGATTACGCGATGAGCGTCATTGTGAGCCGCGCTTTGCCAGATGTTCGTGATGGGCTTAAACCAGTTCACCGTCGTATTCTCTATGCGATGAATGAGAGTGGCTATGTTTGGAATCGTGGTTACAGAAAATGTGCACGGGTAGTAGGCGATGTTATGGGCAAGTACCATCCACACGGTGGCGAAGCTATATATGATGCGATGGTTCGAATGGCACAAAATTTTTCGATGAGTTTACCATTAGTGGACGGACAGGGAAATTTTGGATCAATGGATGGCGATCCACCGGCTGCCATGCGCTACACAGAAGCAAGGTTGGCTGAATCATCGTC
>CAZEWK010000084.1:0-16917 GCA_964515905.1 uncultured Rhodospirillaceae bacterium
GCTAAAATGGCCGACATTGTTGCTTTTGCAGAACAGCACCAACTTTTCGTTGTTGAAGACTGCGCCCAAGCGCATGGAGCACGCTACTTCGAAAGGCATGTGGGCACATTCGGTGTAGCCGGTTGTTTCAGCTTCTACCCCACCAAAAATATAGGGGCCCTTGGAGACGGTGGCATGATCATCTGCAATGACCGCACCCTCTCTCAGAAACTCAAATGCATGCGGGAATATGGTTGGAATCCCGAGCGGATTTCCCAATATCGTGGTATCAATAGCCGGCTAGATGAAATTCAGGCTGCAATACTACGTGTTAAACTCAAATATCTCGATCAAAACTTAACAGCTCGGGAAGCCATCGTAGCTATTTATGATACAGCGCTCCAGAAAACCGGACTGCGAACCCCAAGTGTAATGTCTAAATGCAAGCACGCCTGGCATCAATATGTCTTACGGTTTGATGATCGAGATGAGCTGATAGAATATTTAGGATCAAATAACATTGCCACGGCTGTGCATTACCGTGTGCCTGTTCACAAGCATCCCTCATACCGTTCGAGAGTTCGTTGTATCGGCGCATTGAACCAAACTGAGAAAGCCGTTTCGGAAATTTTATCTTTACCACTATATCCAGAGATATCCGGACACACAGCAAAGGATATAGCAATAACGGCCGCATCTTTTACGGGTTCTTACAGGTAACACATTCTCATTATTACACAATGGCTTCATCAGGATTTAGACTTCAATATTTCCTTAGTTATTAAAATACAGTCAAACAATTATGTGAATCTCGTATCCCCGCTTATATTTTGAGACGCCTAAGAACTCCTTAAAAATAACCTAGTCATAGAATAAACAGATCAGTCGGATTGTATTATAGATGAGCTAGTAAATTTAATTTTTATTTAATCACACCATCAATCAACCTAAAACGAACCCGCTATGCCTTACCAAACAAACACCTTGTTTATTTGTGGTCACCGAAAGTGTGGCACAACGATGTTTTTAAACCTCTTTGATTCGCACCCCGAACTATCGGTCTTTCCACAGGACGCCACTGTTCTCTACGCATATAGCCCAAAGTGGCTCACCGATGAATACTCCGATTTGGATCGAAGGAAACGCTTAGAGCAAATTGTTTGTGATTTCTTCGCCGAAAACCTTTCGAGGGAGTGCAAAACATCTGGGTTTAATCAGGGTCACTTTTCCAACATATTTCAGTCAAAAATTCGATCTGTTTCCCTAACGGATATTGGAGCAATAATTAATGCCATGTTAGAAGCTTTTTCCGCGGTAGCAGGAAACAGCAATGTAAGGTGGCAAGTCCTAAAAGAAACAAGCATTGAACTCATGGCAACGGAACTGCTTGAAATATTCCCGAACAGTAAATTTATTCAGTTGCTGCGTGATCCACGAGATAATTATGGGGCCTTAAAATCTGGGGTAAACAGTCATTACAGACGCTTCGGAGAGGATGAACACATGATATTATCAAGCCTCATCTATCGCGCCCGTTTAGGTATGATGTACGCCAGAGGAAACATACAGCGGTTTGGAGCAGAACGATACCGTGTCGTCCGATTTGAAGATCTGATACAGGACAGTGAAAATATACTAGGGGAGCTGTGCAGCTTCCTCGGCATTAATTTTCATAACACGTTGTTAGTCCCCACAGTCCTTGGCCAACCGACTAAAGGCAATAACTTTGATCAACTCGATTTCTCAACTATTTCCGACCGAAACATTGGTCGTTGGAAGCAGCGCATTAGTGAAGAAGAAGCGGCAATTATCGAATTTCATTTTGGGTCTTTGATGGACGAATTTGGTTACAGACCAGCCTTCGATAAGACACAACAGATGGACGCCGCAAGTGCATTCTACAAATGGGAAAACAACCAGTACCATTACCGTGACAGCTTTGCAAAATAGCGAATCAGATATGACGGTGCTGGTGACTGGCGGAGCTGGTTTCATCGGTTCGGCTTTCGTCCGCTACCTGCTGGAAAAAACCGAAGTAAAAGTAGTAAACATTGATAAACTTACGTATGCAGCAAACCTGCAAGCGCTCGAAGAATTTGGAGCAAAGGATCGCCACTTTCATTTTCAAGACGATATTTGTGACGAAGCTGCTATATTGAAAATATTAGAAGACACTAAACCAAATATCGTCGTGCATCTAGCTGCTGAGTCTCATGTCGATCGATCCATTGAAGGGCCCGCCGCTTTTGTTGAAACTAATATTTTAGGCACCTATTCCTTGCTCGAGGCAATATCGCACTTCGAGAAAAAATATGAGCTATCAAATCAACAACCATTACGTTTCATCCATGTATCAACGGACGAGGTTTATGGTTCTCTTGGGGACACGGGTCGATTTACCGAAGATAGTGCGTATCGTCCCAATTCACCCTATGCCGCCACTAAAGCCGCTTCCGATCATCTTGCACGTGCGTGGCACAACACATACGGTCTTGAAACTATTGTTACAAATGCTTCAAACAACTACGGACCGTATCAGTTTCCAGAAAAGCTGATTCCCAGGACTATTATTAGCGCCCTCTGTGGTAAACCGATAGAGATATATGGCACAGGAATAAATATTCGAGACTGGATACATGTCAATGACCACGCCGACGCACTTTGGTGTATCGCCCTCAATGGTATATCTGGCCTTACATATAATATAGGTGCTAATACGGAATCCAGGAATGTAGATTTAGTTCGTATGCTTTGCAAAACACTTAATGAACTTAGTCCAGCGACCGCGCCACACGAACGACATATAACCTTTGTTGATGATCGTCCGGGACACGATTTTCGCTACGCGCTAGACGCCTCGAGGCTTCAAACTAGTCTAAAGTGGCGGCCGTCATATACACTAGCTGACGGGATACATCATACGGTAGCCTGGTATTTAGAGAATCGATCGTGGTGGCAAAAGATATTAGAAACTACGTATGACGGTAGTCGACTTGGAAGAATTCAGCCTTAATTAAGAAAATTCTATTTGCGGTAGCTGAATCGCTGGAATTTCCTCAAGAGAAGGTAGCCGATTATCCTTTTCTGAAATAACCGGATTCTGAACTGGCCATTTGATCCCCAATTTTGGATCATTCCAGGCCACTCCCCCCTCATCTCCAGGGGTATACATATCTGTACACTTATAAAGTATATCTGCGCCGTCGCTCGTCACACAAAATCCATGAGCGATTCCGGCCGGAAGCCAAAGCTGACAAGGCCTATCTCCGCTCAAAACCTTTGTCATACAAGTACCAAATGTTGGAGACCCCTTACGCAAATCTAATCCAACATCGAATATCGACCCACGCAAAACTGTAACAAGGTGGCCTTGGGGCTTATTAATCTGGTAGTGAAGCCCACGCAGAACATGTTTATGCGAGTAAGAACGATTGTCCTGTTGGAAAACCACATCAATCCCTTCCATGCGGAGCCGGTTCGCCTGATAGGTTTCAACGAAACTTCCCCGATAGTCTTCTAACACCTCAATGCTTAGCACCACAGCGCCAGGCAACAACTCATGACCGGTATTCACTTACGTATTCTCCAAAGCTTCTGAAAGCACTGCTTCTAAAAACATCCGATATTTGCACTCTGGCATTGAAGTAATGAGAGCTTTAAATTGTTCCAAATTAATATATCCAAATCTCAAGGCGACCTCCTCGGGGAAAGCGATCCCAATCGACTGGCGATCCTGAAGTAACTCAATGTACGTACTAGCAGAAAACAAGGTGTCGGTAGTGCCCACATCAAACCATACCGAACCTCGGCCGATTTCCGTATAATTCAATCGTCCGGCTTCTAAAAAACTACGGTTAAGGTCTGAAATTTCGAGCTCCCCTCTTTTTGAAGGTTTTAGGCTTTTCGCTAAAGAAACCGATTCAGCACAGTAGAAATAAAGGCCTGTAACGGCACGGTTGGAACGCGGTCGGGTCGGTTTTTCGCTTAAGTCAACAGGACTACCCTCCTTATTAGTAGTAAGAACTCCATAGTCCTCAGGATTAGCCACCTGATACGTTACTATTCCTACCCCATTATCAGCATACTTATCCGCCGCTATAAGCGTTTCAGGCAAACCATGGCCATAGAAAATATTATCCCCAAGAATAAGCGCAAATGGTTCATTACTAACGAATAGCTCCCCTATTATCAGAGCCTCTGCAATACCATTCGCCCCGTACTGTGCCTGGTACTGAATATCCAGGCCCCACTGGGAACCATCACCCAGTAATTTTTGCAATTCAGGAAGATCTTGCTCATTACTTATTATCAAAACCTCCCGTATCCCTACCAGCATCAAAGTTGTCAAAGGATAATAAATCATTGGTTTGTCGTAGACCGGCAACAGATGTTTATTGGTAGCCCAGGTCATAGGGACGAGCCGTGAACCTGTGCCACCGGCCAAAATAATGCCGCGTCTGCAAACGGTATTTGGCGCGTGATACGTATCGAACGTCATATTGAGATGTCCCTTAAATCTCCTGTCCAAATTCGGTCAATAAACATATCTATTCTGTGGCATGGAGCAAATGGGATACTATGCATTCCTATAGTTTCTTTCTCATCTACGGGGTACACCTAAAATGAATGATAAATGCCGCATTTGTTATTCACCCCTCAGCCCATTCATGAGTTTCGGACCACAGCCAATAGCGAATGCTTTCGTGGAACCAAGCCAAGTTAAAAATGAGTACTTCTACGAGCTAAAACCAGCATTCTGCCAAGAGTGTGGAACATTCCAAATAATGGAGCAACCCTCTCCAGAACTCATGTTTCACGACCAATATGCATTCTTCACTCGTACTTCTAGGCGCATGGTACAACACTTCAACGAATACGCTAACTGGGTCAAAACACACTACCTTACTGAAACTGATCCATTTGTGGTTGAAATCGGATGTAACGACGGAGCAATGTTAGAAAATTTTTCCAAGTCTACCATTCGCCATCTTGGTATTGAGCCCTCTGCCAATACGGCAGCCGAAGCGTCCAAATATGGAGTGGACACTATAAACACATTCTTCAATGAAGCGACAGCCAATCAAGTGGTGAACAAATACGGCCAAGCCGATGTAGTGCTGGCTGCTAATGTCATCTGTCATATTCCGGACCTCCACTCCATTGCTGAAAGCCTGAACATCTTACTTAAGGATAATGGAGTATTCATTTTTGAGGAACCATATTTAGGTAATATGATTGAAAACACGTCTTATGATCAGCTTTACGATGAGCATGTTTATATTTTCTCACTAAAGTCGGTATCATCCTGGTTTGAGTCTTTCAACATGGAGATTATCGATGCTTTGCCGCAAGATACGCATGGCGGCTCCATGCGTTACGTCATCGCCCGCTCTGGCACCAGAAGTATATCTTCACGCATCTTCGAACTTTCTAGACGCGAGTCAGAGCTTAAATTAGACAATATAAATACATTTCTGGAATTCAGTGTTGCTTGCGAACGTTCGCGCCACGACCTTGTTACTCTGGTGCGAGAACTGCGTAGCAAAGGTAAACGAATTGTTGGTTATGGGGCCACTTCAAAAAGCACGACAGTACTTAATTATTGCGGGCTAGGCCCTGACGATATCGAGTTCATTTCAGATACAACACCAATCAAACAGGGAAAATTAACTCCAGGCAGCCACATTCCGGTCCGTCCGTACCCAGAATTTCAAGCAAACTATCCCGATTACACTGTATTGTTCGCTTGGAACCACAAGGCAGAAATTTTTAGAAAAGAGGGAATTTATCGTTCCGCTGGAGGAAAGTGGATTACCTTCATTCCCTCCGTATCAGTAATCTCTGGATCTGAATGACATTGACTAAAACGCCATCCAATTTAATGGACGAAGCCGTTTCTGCAACCATTGCGGTTCTTACGTACAACTCCGCGGAAAAACTTCACCTGACCCTAGATTCATTTCTTGCTCAGACTGTGAGTGCATTAGAAATTATAATTCAAGATGACGGATCATCGGATGAAACACTACGCATTGCGCAGAGCTACGCTGAGGGGAACCCACGATTTCGAGTCGAAACTACTCCCAAAAATCTTGGTGGATGGGGTAATTATGCTCTTGCGACTAAACGGGCTAAAGGGAAATACATTATGTGGGCTTGTCCGGGAGACATCTATGCACCTACCTTTGTTGAGGCAGCGCTTGAGCGCCTTTGGAACAACCCAACTGCTGTAGCAGTAACCACAATGTCCAAAGAGGTAGATGAGCGAACTCGCCAACAACGCTACGTAAATGATTTTGAAGGGTCACGAAATCCTCAGCTTTACTCTGGGCTATCTCTCGCCAAGCAAATTCTTGTAAAGGGTCCTCCTAACAAGAATAATCGAGCTGCATTTGGCAATTTTATCCATGGCCTCATTGATCGGAACAAACTGCTTGGTGTGTTTAAATCGTTCGAAACGAGTGGTCCAATCCTTAATGATCGGGTTATTTCATGCCAGCTCGCATTGATGGGTGACTTCGTAGTTGTAAAAGATGTGTTATTCGAGCGCGAATTTCACGAAACACCCGCTATTAAACGCAACTCTAACGATCCGGGCCTACAGATTAGTTCGGGACCCATGCTTACGTTTTATTTTCGCGCAGTACTACAGATTTTTTCTTCGTTCCGATCATCAAGTATGCTGTCTTTTCACCAGAAACTTCTATCCATACCGCTTGTGAGTTACTATCTTCGGAAAGAGCTTCAACACTTATGCTTCTTGGCTTTTGTAACAGCGCTTAAACAGATTCTTCCGCATACTCTTTATAGTTTACTTCGTACAAAATATCGAAACATCCATGGTAATCAATAAACCTTGGATGTATACCAAACCAACCCTTTACTGAGAGCCGCCATCAAAGGGAAAGCTGTAAATAATGAGTAAACAACGAATAGACTCGTTAGGCCAGCCAATCATCTGGGAAGGGGTCTATAAGAATTTTTCCGAGGCACCCCAGCATCAAGCCGATGTCTTCAACAGCACCACATATGTGGACCGTATACTTCCTAAAGTAGAAAAGGCGTTGGTGAAACTTCATACAGAAAATATCATAGATACTCCTTTAGTTCATGACTATGTTCTACCTATAACCGCTGCATTCGCAGCAATTAACAAAAAGACTCTCCGAATCCTGGATTTCGGTGGTGGTGCAGGAATAAGTTTTATAGAGGTAATAGGTACCCTGAAACCTTGCCTCGCACTTCAATATGATATCGTCGAAACACCAGCAGTGTGCGACGCCGTCGCACCATTGTTCAAGCATGAGAAACGAATCACATTTCTAAAGTCCCTACCTAAGCCAAGTTATCGATACGACCTCATTCATATCGGCAGTGCTCTACAATATATCGAAGATTGGCGAAGCTTGCTTGCCCAACTAACTGTATATCGTTCGCGATACATTCTTATGTCGGATCTGAACGCAGGAGATATCCCCTCCTATGTAACAATCCAAAATTATTATGGAGCCCGCATCCCTGTCCATTTCTGGAACGTTAAAGAGATAGGGGACGTAATGCATAGTCTTGGCTACAGAGAGACTTTTCGCACACGATTCCGGGGCACTTATTTTGGTCAACGACAAAAACGTCCTATGGACGCAATCCCCAAAGAGAAACGCATCGTCGACGGCTACCATCTTTTGTATAGTCGCCCATCAAACACCTCCATGACTGAAAATATTTGATCTATTTAGGCCTACATAATAGTGCTGAAGCAGGCGCCGCATTGGTTGTCAACAATAAAGTTGTTGCAGCAGCTCACGAGGAACGATTTGTCCGTACCAAAAATTTCCATGGCTGGCCAACGAATGCGATTGCCTATGTTTTGAATCAGGGCAAGCTCGATATTTCTCAAGTCGACCGGGTTGTGTATGGGATGATCGAAGGGCCATTGCCGAATGAAGAAACACTCAAACGTATCGTAACTCGTATAGCTGAAGGTGTCGCCAAGAACCCGAAATTGGCCCAAAAATACCACCAACGCATTGCCTCCGAGATTGACTGGAATAAGCAACACTTAGAGGAGTTACATACGCGTGCTAATAACGAAGGATGGGCCGATAAACTGTTTATGCAAGATCACCATCTCAGCCATGCTGCCGCTGCATATTTCTGTGGTCCTTTCGACGAAGCTTTTGTCTTCACTTGTGACGGGAAGGGGGGATTCCGAACTTCTACTTCTTATAAAGGAAGCAGTAATGCTCTAATTCCTATCGATTTCACTACTACATTTGATAGTGCCGGGTACTTTTATGGAAACGTAACCAAAGCACTGGGGTTCCAAGCTGAGCGTCACGAAGGAAAGGTTACAGGACTCGCTGCTCATGGCTATCCAGGAGATCTAGGAGATAAATTAGCAAAAGTATTGTCGACCCGGAAAGGCCGCTTACACTGCGAAATAGGCGAGTTGTACCTCCCTTGGTTTTGTGAAGCCGAGGACCTTCCGGCCATGTACAAAATAGCAGGAAATTATGAACGTGAAGACATCGCCGCCGCGGCTCAGCACGCGCTTGAACGTGCCGTATGCGGTTGGATTTCCACAACACTGCGTACCCATTCAAACAAAACCCGATCAAATATCTGCCTCGCAGGCGGCGTTATCGGTAACGTGAAACTAAATCAGCGAATTCGTGAATTGCCGGAGGTCCAGAACGTGTACGTACATCCAGCCATGGGGGATGGCGGCTTGCCATTAGGAGGAATTTTTGCACAAATGATGCAAGATGGTTGCGCACAACGTCAGTTTCTTCCTCGCGCAGATCTGGGACCAGAATTCAGCAATGAGGAAATTGAAAAAACGCTGACCGAAGCCCACTGGAAGTACATCCGGCCCGAATCGGTGGTAGATGAACTACAACGTCTGTTCGCGGAACGACGACCAGTTGGTTTATTTCGTGGTCGAATGGAATATGGACCACGTGCTTTATGTAATCGATCAATCATTTACCATGGGCGAGATGCTAGCGTAAATGTCTGGCTAAACAAGAAGCTAAACAGAAGTGAATTTATGCCCTTCGCCCCCGTTACTACTGCAGAAGTTGCACCGGAATGTTTTGTAGATTGGTCTGAAGACGATCCTGCGGCGGATTTTATGACAATGACCTATGATTGTACCGAATGGTTTAAAACAATGTGCCCTGCTTGCGTACATATTGATGGGACCGCGCGGCCACAAATAGTACGAAAAGACATTCAGCCCCAACTTCACGCGCTACTTGAATCCTACATACAATCAACAGGTGAACCCGCAATCATTAATACCTCGTTCAATAATCATGAAGAACCAATTAATTGCAGTATTGAAGATGCCTTACGGTCCCTCTCAATCGGCAATGTAGATGCATTGTTAATTGGTGACTTTCTTGTCGAGTCACGTCCGACTAGCACCCACCTCTCTGTATGACAAGGAAATCAAAAATATGAAAAATGAAATATCAATGTCCGGACCTTGGGTGACTGATGACGATATTGAAATTGTTATCGATGCGTTACGCAACGGGTGGTATGGAAACGATGCGTATACCTATGTAGAAACCTTCGAATCTGAATTTGCCAAATACCACAATCGAAGGTTCGCACTCATGACACCCAATTGCACAACGGCGATTCACCTGCTTCTAGCGGGTCTTGACATAGGTCCTGAAGACGAAGTGATTGTACCCGAATGCACCTGGATTGCGAGTGCAGCACCTATCACTTATCAAGGCGCAACGACGGTATTTTGTGATATTGACCCCAACCATTGGTGCGTTACGCCAGAGTCTGTTGCAGCGGAAATAACGGAACATACGCGCGCGGTAATTGTAGTAGACCTTTTTGGGAATATGCCAGACATGGACGGTTTGCGCGCCCTCTGTGACCAAAAAAATATCTATTTAATTGAGGATTCGGCGGAAGCCCTTGGGTCCATTTACCGAGAAACCCGTGCAGGAAAATTTGGTATCGGCTCGGTCTTCAGCTTCCATCGGACAAAAACACTGACGACAGGTGAGGGGGGAATGTTACTACTGGATGACGAACATTTGTTCAAACGCTGCAAATTTTTGCGGGACCATGGGCGTCAACCAGGTACTTATTTCAACACTGAAGTTACATTCAAATACATGCCTTTCAATTTGCAAGCTGCCCTCGGTTATGCCCAATTCAAAAGAATCGATGAATTAGTCGAACGCAAACGTTGGATATGGTCTTCTTACTGTGAACGCCTCTGCGATTTACCTGATATTCAGATAAACCCGGAGCCCGATCATGTATTTAATAGCGTTTGGTGTACTGCCCTCGTCTTTGGCCCGAGCTATAACCTCGATAAAGAGACAGCAATGGCTCGCCTGGAACAAGAAGGTGTACCAAGCCGCCCCTTCTTTTACCCACTCACATCACTTCCCGCTTACCCTGATCGTGAGCAAAAGGCCCGACAGCAACACCCTGTGTCTTATGACATATCATCCCGTGGCATTAATCTATCTTGCGCATTAAATTTAGTGGAATCAGATATCGACAGAATTTGTAATGCCGTCCGAAAAATACTCGGTGCCTAAATCAGATCAAGCATGAGACCTCAGACAACGCCCCTGTATTGTTACTATTCAATGCCATCAGGTTTAAATTTTCTAAATAAGCGGTAAGGGGCCTGAGTCTTTCAAAAGAAAATCTTGGGACAAGCCTATCAAACGCCGCCATTGTCCGCAAAACCAATGGAACAAGAACACACATGGCATATTCTGCAAAATTAGTAAAACATCTTGAGTCTTCTCGGTTAAGAGGGTTTGCTCGGGCCTTATTGCCACACATAATACGCCATAGAGCACACAGTCTGTTGATCAACTATCGTCAAAACTGCTCTTTACGAAATGCCTTCTTAGGCACAGAAGCAAACCTTGAAGATATTGCGCTCCAATGCATTCACTCTGTAAAACCTATTTCCTCCCCACTTATATTAATTTCTCAAGTCCAAAGATCAGGGGGAACCTTCTTAAGTCAACTCTTTGACGGACATAAAAACATCTTAGCGCACCCTCACGAATTAAAAATTGGATATCCACAAAAATACAACTGGCCCCCAATACAGTCTGATATGAGTAGCGATAAGCTGTTCGAAACCCTTTTTGAACGGACTAATATTTCATTGATGAAAAATGGATATACAAAGGGTGAGAGTGCGAAGTCTCGCTATCGTTTTTTCCTACCCCCTATGGTTCAAAAACGTATTTTTCAATCGATCCTTAAAAACCAATCAAAACTAGCAATCCGTGAGATTCTCAATTCATATTTTACGTCTTATTTTAATGCCTGGCTCAACTACAAAGGCTCCATAGAAGAGGGCCGCTATATCACAGCTTTCGTGCCTCAGATGGCCAACAGCCCTGATAATATAGATCAATTTTTCGCAACTTATCCTGATGGATATTTGATCTCCATATTACGTGAACCGACAACATGGTACGCATCCGCCAGCCGACATAACTCAAAAATTGATGTATTCGGTAAGGTAGATACTGCAATGAAATACTGGTGTGAGAATGCGGACTCCATGATACGTAACAAGAAACGATACAAAGACCGAGTAATCCTAATGCACTTTGAAACCTTGGTAGGAAATCCCCGTAGCACCATGATGTCCCTTTCTGCCCATTTAGGGATTCCTTTTTCCAACTCTCTTATCAATCCTACATTTAACGGAGTTTCTATCGCAGCAAACTCAAGTTTTTCTCAAGAGTCGAGTGGCATTTTAACTGATGCTATTGATCGGACCCATCACGTTACCGAAAATGATAAAAGAATAATTAAAGACGAAACGACTTCTATCTACAAAGACGTGAAACAGCTTGTTGAAATATAGGTGTATATCTATACCTCTTAAGCACAATTATACGTATATTTTATAGGAGTTACCTATTGCTTAAAAAACTCAAATTAGCGTTACACAGTGTTTTATGTTTGCTAAGGCTTCGTCGAATGGAAAATCATAAGCCAAAAGAGACAGATAAAGATATTTACCCTCTTTTTTGAGATTTAATATTTAATTCATTTAGGAACAGCTTTGGCAACAAAAACCCAACTACCAAAGTCAAACGGGGATATTTTAGCGTACCCTGACAAATCACTAGGTGCGACATTACCCGCCAATGCTCACACTACCCTGTCCTGGGGCACTGATAAATCGGTATACTTTACAAATGAACGGGGCTGGCGAGTAGGTGCTCCGGATATGTCTGCTGGGAAAGTGGACTTAGCAATCGCCGGATGTTCGTGGGCCTTTGGATATGGAGTAGACCATGACAGCAGCTTTGCCGCTTTGGTAGGACGTCGGCTAAATTGCACTATCGCCAATCTTGGAATCAACTCATATAGCATTATACAGATCTTGCGTCGTCTGGAGCTAGAAGTACCTATAGCACAACCAAAACTTATAGTATTGGCTTTCGCCAGTTGGCAGGTGGCCCGTTGCTTCAAACCTAACGCCTACGATGGAATGCTTCATAGACCAATATATCGTATAGCATCTCCAGACGGTGCACTGTTTGTGCGAGAGGCCGGGACTCCCCCCACTTGGCTTATACAAAAATATACGCAGTTTCTTAGAAAATTCCGTCAAGGTAAAACTGGAAAATTAGAAAACTTGTCGATGCACCTCTATAAGAGTCTCTGCCAATTTTATTTGGGCCTTCCACAACGCGCTTTCCGTAAACTGCTTAGACTTCAAACGGATAGAGCCATTAATCTATCTGACCAAAAGGAACATACAGTTGCACGAAAACACATACTATCGGAAATGGTCAAACAATTGAAGACAATGTGTTTGAACCACAACTGTAATGCCCTCATTTGGCACCTTTATGAATATCCGACAAAAGGGAATCGAGAAGAATGGCAATGGGCTCAACACGACCATGACGTACTAGAAACATTGTGTGGCGAAAGCAAGACGGGGAAATCAGTACAATATGTTGGATGGGAGCACATGGAAAAATTAATACAGGCGGAAGGTGGACACCATAATATTCACACAAGAATTCATAATCACCCTAATAGCAAAGGACATCGTTTAATCGCGGAGGCCCTCACAACGCCGATTAATGAAAAATTATCCTCAAATAAACGCATTTAAGTATTGCAATACCGATACAAATGACAAATTTGGCCACAGTTAATGATGTTCACATTTTGAAACTTCCAAGTTTTGTGGAAGCGGGGAGTTCCCTCATTGTCGCAGAATCTTTAGCCCAAATTTCACACACTATCTCCAGAGTGTTTTTTGTGACATCCAAGACAGAACAGATTCGTGGCAATCACGCGCACCGAACATGCAACCAAACACTTATTTGTGTTTCGGGTGCTGTCGAGGTGATTGTAAACGACGGCGTCAACCAACGGAATATAACACTCGACCAGCCGCAGAAAGCCCTATCTATTCCCGCGACAATATGGGCCACTCAGATTTATAAGGAAGAACCGAGCATATTACTTGTTCTTTGTGACAAACTCTTTGAGGAATCAGATTATATTAGAACCCATTCCGACTTTATAGAATGGAGAATGAGTCATTGCTAGACAATTTAAAACTGTTTTGCTTAATAATTGATCGCGAACGTAAACGAACAGCAACCGAGTATTTACAATGATTCAAAAGCTCGTTGTCACTGGTGCCTTAGGACACATTGGATCGTATTTTATAAGATTTATTGGTAGTCGTTTTCCTAATCTTCACATTGTTATGTTTGATAATCTGTCAACACAGAGGTTTTACACTCTGTTTGATCTACCTACTAATGCCAACTACCATTTCGTTGAAGGTGATGTAAGAGATTTTGATTTAAACACATTGTTTGAAGGAAACGATGCTATTATCCACCTAGCAGCATTAACTGATGCAACCAGTAGTTTCAAGAATGCTAATTTAATAGAGGATGTAAACTTAGGTGGTACAGAGCGGGTATCTAAGACCTGTGCGTCTCTTGGTATACCATTGATAGCATTATCGTCCACAAGCGTATATGGAACTCAAAGTGAGACAGTGGATGAAACGTGTCCCAACGACCAATTAATGCCACAAAGTCCTTACGCCGAGTCTAAACTCCGTGAAGAAATGCTGCTAACAGAACTCGCTCAAACAAAAAACCTACGCCATATTGTGTGTCGGTTTGGAACTATTTTTGGAGTCGCACCTGGGATGAGATTTCATACGGCCGTCAATAAATTTTGTTGGCAGGCTGTCATGGGTCAGCCATTATCTGTCTGGCGTACTGCACTCACACAGAAGCGTCCCTACCTAGATATTGTTGATGCATCAAGTGCTCTGGCTTTTATTTTGGAGCGAAACGTTTTTGATGGCCAGATTTACAATGTGGTAACACAAAACGCAGCCGTTGTGGAGATCACAGATATTATTCAATCGGTTTTACCCATGACGAAGATCGAATTAGTCGACTCGACTATTATGAATCAGCTGTCTTATGAAGTCTCAGCAAAACGTATAAATAACCTCGGATTTAAGTTTAAGGGCAACATAGAAACAGCTATTCGTGAAACAATCACTTTACTGCAAAACGCTAATTACAAGACGAAAAGTTCTGTTTTTCCGGGCGGTGGATAGGCTTCTGCAGTGGACAATCCTTCTATCATAGCCTTAATACCCGCTCGATCCGGTTCTGTTCGTGTGCCAGATAAAAACATTCGTGTGCTTTCGGGCCACCCCCTGATGGCATATACAATCGTAGCCGCACAAGCATCAGGTGTTTTTGACAAAATTGTTGTATCCACCGACAGCGAGAAATACGCCACTATTGCACTACATTATGGCGCCGAGGTTCCCTTTTTACGACCGGCCGAATTGGCTGCCTCAAAAAGTCCGGACTTTGAGTGGATAAATTATACTCTTCGTAAACTGATGGAGCAGGGCCAGTCCTTTGAATGCTTTTCCATACTTAGGCCAACGAGCCCTCTCCGAACGACAGCGACAATTCAGCGAGCCTGGGACATTTTTCGTAAAGACTCTACCATTGATTCCCTCCGGGCAGTGGAACTTGCAAAACAGCACCCCGGGAAGATGTGGGTGGTTCATGGAGCTCGAATGAGTCCTTTATTGCTTCAACCCGCCAATCAGCAACCATGGCACAGTCAACAATATGCATCACTTCCTGAGGTATATGTGCAAAATGCAAGCCTAGAAATTGCGTGGCGGCATGTCATTCTTAAAGACAAAAACATTTCCGGATCAAACATTGCGCCCTTTATAACTAGTGATTTGGAAGGCTTTGATGTAAACGATGAGAGGGATTGGCGTGATTTAGAAACCCTATTGAAAAATGGCAAGGCACAACTGCCTCCCATCAACATCAAGCCTGCGACGATCTAACTAAGTTTTTGTAGGCCCCTAGTATCCTTGACTACAGTTTTTAGCTCAGCGACATAGCGGCCCATTGATGATTGATCTACGGGGGAAACCCACAATTCAAATAATCTCAGTCTTTGAACATACACGTCATTAGTCACGCTCGGATCTATTAACCTCCTCTTTATAATCTCCTGAAACTCATCTTTGGAAGTAGCCACATCAAACAGATGATAGCTGGACAACAATTTTACTCTCCCACGAAATTCAGGTTCTTCTACTTCTCCAAAATGAGGCACCACCACCGGTTTTCCAGCAAGGGCTGCTTCCAACATCGTTGTAGAAGCAAAACTGCAAACAACTGCCGAGTCAAAAATTAAATCATGAGCACTCCCGGCACTAGTAATTTCAATGTTAGAAATTGTCTCGAGTGCCACACCGTTTTCCCGAATAAACTTTTTAATCAAGTGAGCCCACTGACCATCCCATTTAGTTTTTATGATAAAATCAACGTCGGGTCTCTGTATAGCCAATTTTGCGAAGGCTACATGAGAATCACTAAACAATTTTTTCCAACCTAAAGATAGAGTTTTAGGGAATGGGTCAACTCCTCGGTCATCAAGGCCCATTCCAAGCGTGAACGAAAAAAAAGTGACTAACGGTCGCTTACGGCGCCTACTTCTCAACCCTTCGGAAGATAAAGCTTTGTTGACGAACGGATCCATCCTCATGGCTCCACACACAGCAACGTTTTTAACGGCAACGTAACCATTGGCAACAAAAGCATCAGCCATAGGTCGGTTGTGAACTAACAACCGTTCTCCCATAAACGGTCCAAATTTTAATGCCTTTTTCACCGAAGTTGAGCTCTGTAGTGGTTCTGGTTTGAAGCATTCTTTATGCAAAATCACATAAGGAATACCCTGCCGCTGTGCCGCTGCACCCCAGGGTATATCTTGGCGATACCAAACTGATGTTCCGACTACGATGTCTATAGGTATTCTACGAAGATAGCTTACAAGAAAGCGATCCAGAAACCGGCGCTGCAAATTATTATCCTCGCCATGTAGTGCCAGTCCAGCATACTGCCAATAACGCGGCATTATATAGATTTTAAATTCTCCAGTAGAAACTAGCGCCTTCAAATCACCCAGAAATCTCTCCGGGGAAAGCGCTAGAACCCGGACAGGGTTGCCGCTCTCCTTGGGAGCTCCAATAACTTCAGTCTTACGGGCGCAGTCAATTACAAGTGGGAGAACGACACCAGTGTCTGCAACTTTCCGGACAATCCAGACGAGCACCTTTCGAAGAAAACTCAAGGTAGAAACCCAGTAATAACGCTCAATTCGATCAATGATCCCGCCCTTTCATAGAATACCACAATATACAAACTATTTTACGATACGAGGAACCTATTTTAAACGCGAAAAATAATAATCCTGTTAGCACTAGAACAGAATGGCTCACGTATACTGAGGGTTTCCCTCTTCACTACTATGGGGATGTCGGCATGCCTTATATCCAACAATTTGTTGATCCCTAAGTATGGTCTAGGCAGAAATATA
>CAZEWK010000085.1:0-19641 GCA_964515905.1 uncultured Rhodospirillaceae bacterium
CTAATATATTGCGGTGCAATATAATGCGGGTCATCATATTGAACCTTGGAGGGACGTTACGTTGACCTGCCGGTCAAGTATGCCGGGTAATTAGAGAGTTGATAGGGGTATTTCAATGGCGGGCAGGAGAGAGAGGGTGAAAGAATTTAAACGTTTTGCCGAATTTGGTGAGGATATTGGGGTGATATGGTTGGAAGTTGGCAGAGCTGCATTCCAGGGAACTGAATCGTGTACCAAAGGAGCGATGAATTATAGTAGGGAGGCGTTGGAACAGATTATTGACACTAGTCGAGACTTGGCAGATTCCCAGGATAGGCAGGGAGTTATAGTTGGACACTCCCAAAAGATGTTGGATTTGTGGTTTATTGAGGGAAATAAGATTATGGAAACTCTTTCTAAGACAGCGGTTCGTGATTGGGTACCAATTTCGAGACGTGCCCATATTGCTTGGGGGAAACTTTTTTCCTGAACAGAACATAAATCCTCTAATTTTTCTTTATTAAACCCGGGTTCCCCGGGTTTTTTAATAGCACAAAATGTTAGTTATTTTTGGGGCAACACTAATTACGAGAAATATTATTCTAATTTTAATCTCGAGTTGGGCCCGCTTTTTTTTGCTGTACAGAAAAAATTAATCTAGTCTAATGTATGTTCCTTATTGTATTTGTTTTTGTTAATTTCGAATTCTACTATGGATACGTTCGCCTATGAGTAATCTCCCAAATAATGGCCAAAATGACAGTAATGATACAGGGGTTGTTACCAGGACCCGGCCGGTTACAAAAAAACCATCGATGTACAAGGTTTTACTTTTGAATGATGATTATACTCCGATGGAATTTGTCGTTTATATTTTGGAAAGATTTTTCAGTAAACAGAGTGAGGAGGCAACAAAAATAATGCTTCACGTACATCAACGTGGAGTTGGTATTTGTGGGGTTTACTCTTACGAAGTTGCTGAAACAAAGGTTACTCAAGTAATGAATTTTGCTCGTCAAAATGAACATCCTCTGCAGTGTACATTGGAAAAAGATTAGTAAATTATAAACTATACTAAAGTTAAGATATTCAGAGGGGCGCAGATTAAATGCTGTCAAAATCACTTGAACAAAGTTTGCACCAATCTTTGGCGTTCGCAAATTCTAGAAGGCATGAATTTGCGACACTGGAACATCTTTTATTAGCGTTGACCGAAGATGAAGATGCGGTTGAATTAATGCGCGCCTGTGGCATAAACATATCAATATTGCAGGAAACTCTTGAGGGTTTCATTGAGGACGAGTTAGATAATTTAGTTGTGAGTGGGGAGATTGAAGATGCGAAAGCAACGGCAGCCTTTCAAAGGGTTATTCAACGGGCAGTGCATCATGTGCAAATGTCTGGGCGGGAAGAAGTAACCGGTGCTAATGTCCTAGTTGCGATGTTTTCTGAAAGAGACTCCCACGCGGTTTATCTACTGCAAAAGCAAAATATGACCCGCCTAGATGCAGTCAGCTTCATAAGTCACGGTATTAGTAAAAATCCCAATGCTGGCGGATCAAGTAGCCCTAATGGCAGCGAGGATGAAGAAGAGATAGTTAAACAAGGCAATGAAGCTCTTGAGGCCTATTGTGTTGATTTAAATGAAAAAGCTCGAAATGGGAAAATTGATCCACTAATTGGCAGAAATTCTGAGGTAGAGCGAACTATCCAAGTCCTCTGTCGACGGTCTAAGAACAACCCCCTGTATGTTGGTGACCCGGGTGTTGGGAAAACTGCAATAGCAGAAGGTTTAGCTAGGAAGATTGTTAATGAAGAGGTGCCTAAGGTACTACTCGACGCGACAATTTTTGCTCTTGATATGGGGGCATTACTTGCCGGAACTCGTTATCGGGGAGATTTTGAAGAAAGAGTGAAATCTGTACTGGCCGAACTTGATAGGCACGATGGCGGCATTTTGTTTATTGATGAAATCCACACAATTATTGGAGCAGGTGCAACCTCTGGTGGAGCAATGGACGCATCTAATTTGCTTAAACCTGCACTTCAAGATGGGTCTTTACGTTGCATTGGGTCAACCACGTACAAAGAGTATAGGGGCTACTTCGAAAAGGATAGGGCTCTGGCAAGACGATTTCAGAAGATTGATGTTGCGGAGCCTAGTGTGCGAGATGCCATTAAGATACTTCATGGACTAAAACCATATTATGAAGAGTACCACGACTTGCGTTATACAAAAGATGCTTTGAAGGCGGCCGTCGAATTGTCCGATCGCTATATTGGAGATCGAAAACTTCCGGACAAAGCCATAGATGTCATTGATGAAGTCGGTGCCGCTCAGGCGTTGTTGCCTGAAAGTAAAAGGAAAAAGGTAGTTGGAATACGTGACGTCGAAGCAGTAGTATCAAAAATCGCAAGGATTCCACCCAAACGCGTTTCTAAAGATGATAAATCAATGTTGGAAACTCTTGAGCGCGATTTAAAGTTAGTAGTTTTCGGTCAAGACAAGGCTATAGGTTCACTCGCGAGTGCGATAAAACTATCTCGGGCAGGGCTGAGGGAGCCAGAAAAACCTATCGGGAATTACTTATTTTCGGGGCCAACTGGCGTTGGAAAGACAGAGGTTGCCCGCCAACTTGCTAAATCAATGGGTATTGAACTAACCCGGTTTGATATGTCGGAATATATGGAACGCCATACCGTATCGCGCCTGATTGGTGCTCCGCCGGGATACGTTGGATTTGATCAAGGTGGCCTCCTTACAGATGCTATCGATCAAAATCCACACTGTGTGTTATTATTGGATGAAATTGAAAAAGCGCATCCCGACCTTTTTAATATTCTTTTACAGGTGATGGATCACGGAAAACTAACGGATCATAATGGAAAGGAAGTCGACTTTAGAAACGTAATACTTATCATGACAACCAACGCGGGTGCTAGTGAACTTGCAAAATCAGCTATTGGTTTTGGTCGGGCGACACGAGAGGGAGATGATCAGGAGGCGATAAAACAAGCGTTCTCTCCTGAATTCAGGAATAGATTAGACGCAGTAGTTAGTTTTAGTACTTTGCCGCCAGAAGTTATCGCCCAGGTAGTGAACAAATTCATTGCGCAGTTAGAAGCACAGCTTGCTGATCGAGCTGTGTCGATTGAAATTAGCGAAGAGGCAAGTAAATGGCTTTCCGAAAGAGGGTATGACAAGGCCTATGGAGCGCGGCCGTTAGCTCGGGTTATTCAAGAGCACATAAAAAAGCCTTTAGCGGATGAATTGTTATTTGGTCGTTTGCTTAAAGGAGGCCACGTTAAGGTTGATGTTAGTAATGAGAGCTTGGCATTTGAGGTACTTGACTCGGATGTTTCGACTGAAAAAATATTGGAAGAGGAGTCTTCAAAAACGACGTAGTATTTATTGCTATGTTTCAAGTTTCTCCGGACAACAGAGTGCTATTATTTCCGATTTAGGAAATTAAATAAAATTATCAATTATAAGTAATAAGATATTTATTTATAATTGTTTTTCAATATTTACTATGCCATAGGAAAAATACTCTTGGCCAAACTGGAAGACATTAGTCCAAAACAGCAATTAGAATTAATCTGGAGTTACATAAAAGGCTTTCACGCAGTCCATCTAATTTCAATTGGGAGCAAACTCAATTTATTTGAAATGATTGCTTCGTCAAAGGAAGCGATCAGTGCTAGAGGTCTTGCTGAACGAGCTGGGTTACATCCTCCCTACGTGGAAATTTGGTGTAAAACTGCATGCGCTTATGACTTAATTGAAATATCAGAGAAGGGTTTTATGAGGTTGGCTCCTCATATGGCTGCGTTGCTTTCGGATAACACTAATCCTCGATATATAGCAGATTACGCGGTTGCTGCCGCGGGATTTTTTACAGACGATTTGCGTAAGTATCCCGAATATTTTAAATCGGGGAACCAATTTTCGTTTCAAAATCATGGGCCGGAGTTCTCTGCGCAAATTGGCACCATGATAGCTGGTTTTCACAAGTTGATTGCGTATAAGCTGTTGCCTTCTGTACAAGACGTCCCAGAAAGGCTGGGAAATGGAGGACGAGTTCTTGATATAGGTTGTGGAACGGGCGGGCTACTTATTCAACTGGCATTAGCCAACCCAAATTGCACATGTGTTGGTGTAGACGTTGATCGACACGGGGTGGCACAAGCGGTCTCCAATGTTGAAGCCCAGGGTCTGTCAGAACGAATTTCAATTTTGCACGTGTCGGACCCCGAGGCTGGATATGGAAAGGAGATATTTGATGTGGTCACTATGTGCGAGGTTTTGCATGAGCTTCCGTTGCAAGACCGGGATACGGTTGTATCGCATGTATACAAGGCGCTACGGCCAAAAGCACCGCTATTCATTTTGGATGAGACCTATCCTTCGACCTACCGGGATCTGCAACTTCCAGAGTTTAACCTCGCTGTGCAAACCGCCTTCAATGAGTTGATTTGGGGTAATGTCGTTCCGACCGCAGAGGAACAGGAAGGATTGCTGCGTTCTGCTGGTTTTGAGTCTATTGAACGAGCCCAAATTGCTACCTATCTGACGGCATTAACAGCATGGAAATCGTGACATCTTCTCAATCCCTCTGTTGTTGGCGGCAAAAATCCCTTCTTGACATCTGGGTCAATATGTTGTGCGATTATACGTAGGACCCACTAATTATGGGGTAAACCGCGAGAAAGCATTAAGTCATCGCGTATTTTAGTGAGCCTGACGCTCGGAATCGGTTGGTATTGACCAAAAGGTTTGAGCTAGGGTGGAAAGGAAACGTCAATGCTTAATACTGTGAAACAATGGCTCGGCCAGATCATTGAAGTCGGGCTACTTCTAGTTGCAATAGGTATACTGCTTCAAATTTTATTTGGGCGTATGGTCGGCTTTATCACCGGGGTTATCGTAGGGAATTTAATTGCGATAATCCAACAACTAGGGGATGGAGGTCTCGTTGGCTTAATCGCCATTGGTATCATCTTGTGGCTTTTCCAGCGGCGAACAGCAATGTAAACCTAAAAGTCGACAAGGCTTTTGTTTTGGGCGGGCGCTAAGCGCTCGCCCTTTAGTTTTGGCCTAACATAAAAGAATGTACCTGAACATAATCGTGGTTAGTCACCAATGGTAAGTGTTGTTGCAATATTCGTTGATGGGATTGTATATGCTTCATGGCTGTTTGTTATTGCTATTGGGCTAACCTTGATATACGGCGTCATGAATATTTTGAATGTAGCTCACGGTAGTTTTTATGCCCTAGGAGCTTATTCATCGGCATGGTTGCTTGGTAAATACTTCCTATTTGGATTACCCCCGTCAGGGAGTTATCTTTTGATTTTGGTGGCAGCTTTATTGGTCGGCGCGTTCGTAGGCATATTAGTAGAACGCTGTTTATTGCGATTCATGTATGACCGCGATGAGGTTGTTATCGTTCTTGTCACATACGCAGTGTTTCTCATTTTTGAAGACCTCATGAAGCTTGTTTGGGGTGTAGAATCTTACATGCCATATCAGCCAAGGTACTTGCTCGGGAATGTATCCGTGGTGGGACTGCCGTTTGTTATTTATGATTTGTGCCTAGTGGCTCTGGCCGTTGTAATTGGCGCGCTTGCCTGGCTGGGTCTTAACAAGACGCGTCCTGGAAAGTTGCTGGTTGCCGTTATTTATGATCGTGAAATTTCTGTTGCTATGGGCATAAATGTAGAACGAATATTCACTATTACGTTCGTGATTGGGGCTATTCTGGGAGCTCTTGGTGGTGCTTTCACTGCTCCATTGATAGCGGTAAGTCCGGGTATCGGAATTGAGATTATCGTCCTTGCCTTTGCAGTGGTGGTGATAGGTGGTTTGGGAAGTATCGAGGGCGCTGCTGTTGGTGCACTAATAGTGGGACTCGGTCGAGCCACAGCTGTCCATCTTTTGCCACAAGCTGAACTATTTATTGTATTTGCGGTAATGACATTAGTTCTACTAATACGACCACATGGTCTTTTTGGGAAAGCCGATTTTCGGAAAATTTAACTGAAATGACATCAAAGAATCGAACCCTATTTGGCGTAAGTTTTGCTCTGGTATTTCTTTTGGTAGCAGAAAATTTTTTGCCAGGTTGGGCTGTTAACATGATAGCGATGTCCCTTTCAAGTGGCCTGGTAATACTGGGGCTTATGGTCATTATGAGAGCAGGTTTAGTTTCATTCGGGCACGGTCTTTATTTTGGTCTCGGTGGCTATGGGGCGGCTTTAGGGGCAATATTCTTAGGAATTACGGACGCATTCCTACTTATCCTTCTCGGTGTTTTAGCTTCTGGTACGGTGTCTTTGGCATTAGGGTATGTGATTTCTCGATATAGAGGTATTTTTTTTGCTCTACTAAATCTAGCGTTTTCTATGCTTTTATTTGGGATTTTAGTTAATAGTGCGTCTCTTGGTAGTACCGATGGGTTTAGTATACCGGCGCCGTCTTACTTTGGTTACGTCCCGTCGGCGACAGAAACACGCGTGAGCTTTGCCCTCTATGGAATCGTTTGTGTTCTAACCTATTTGGCTATTTTGTGGGTTCATCGGTATCTGTCGTCTACGTTGGGCTACATTGGAGAGGCGATAAGAGAAAATGAGGTTAGGGTAGAATATTTAGGCGCCTCGGTTAGACAATCGATTATGATTAAATACACAATTTCTGCTGTGCTAGCAGGATTGGGCGGTGCTCTTACCGTGTTGTTGGTGGGTCATGTAACTCCGGAAGACACGGTATATTGGACACGGTCTGGAGAATTTGTTTTTGTTGCGATTCTTTCTGGAACAGGGCATGTGGTTGCGCCATTTATAGGTTCAGCCATGTTTGAATTAGTTCGTACGTACGCTCTGCAATATGCTCCTGGTGTATGGCAATTGCTCCTTGGGGGAGTTCTTCTAATTGTAATAATGTTTTTGCCGAATGGAATTTGGTCTTTAATTCAGCGGTTCAATCGACAGCGCTAACAAATATGAACACCATTCTTGTAGCATCAGATATCAATAAGCGGTTCGGAGCAATCACCGCTGCATCTGGCATAAATATTTCGCTGGAATCAAATGAAATACTCGGAATTATTGGAGCCAATGGTGCCGGGAAGACTACTTTCCTGAATATGGTTACCGGTTATCTGAGGCCCGACTCAGGAACCATTAAATATCGTGAGACTGATATTACATCTCTACAGCCAAAACAAATTACTAAACTGGGAATTCATCGGTCTTTTCAGATCCCTCAAACCTTCCCCAAACTGTCCGTCTTCGATAATTTATTAATTGCCACTGGTATAGCCGGTGATGCCAGGCAAAATATGTGGAAGCCACTCTTGAGTAGAAACACCACTGACTTCGTCGATGACTTATTAGCGCGCTATGGAATATTGGACTATCGGAATCATGAGGCTGGTCTATTGCCCCAAGGGATTCGAAAGCTGCTTGACATAAGTATGGCAATGGTTGGTTCACCGAAAATACTTTTACTTGATGAGCCAACAAGCGGGGTCAGCATAGAAGAAAAGTCGGAGATGATGGACACAATTCTTGATGTAATTGGTTCGAGTGAAGTGGCAGTGTTGTTCGTTGAGCACGATATGGATGTTATAGAACACTATGCTAGTCGCGTGGTTGCGTTTTCAGAGGGCAAAATTATTGCGGATGGTGTGCCTGGAGATGTAATGAATGACTCGATGGTTCGTGGGTTAGTGATAGGCTCTGGACCAGAAAAGAAACCGAGTTAGTTTAATGGGCCTTTTGGTAAAAGATCTACATGTTATGATTCAGAGTGTAGAAATTCTTCGTCAAGTCACTCTTGACGTACCAACAAATGCAATGGTGGGGTTGATTGGTCGCAACGGTGCAGGGAAGACGACGTTGATTCGAAGTGTCATGGGTATGCTGCGTATATCGTCAGGTTCAATAGAGTTCGACGATATAGACCTCGTAAGTTTACCTTCCCATCGTCGCTCACATTTTGGGATTGGATACCTGCCTGAGGATCGTCGTCTGGTGCCGCAACTCACTGCAACGGACAACGTTCTCCTGCCTTCCTGGATAAAACGACATGGAGATGACACCGACCGTTTGAATTGGATATATAAGTTATTACCTGAGGTGAAAGAACTTGGACAGCGAAGAGCAATACAACTGAGTGGTGGGCAGCAGAAGCTGGTGGCCCTTGCTCGAGCCCTAATGGCAGGGCGTTCCCTGTTGCTTTTGGACGAACCATTTGAAGGCGTTGCCCCGGTCTTAGCAAGGCGTCTTGCTGAAGTGCTAGCAGAATTAAAGAAAGAAGGTATAACAATTTTACTTTCCGAATCCGACGACACACATTCCTCTAACCTAGTTGATGATTCGTATGTAATTGAGCGTGGCCAAATTCGTTTAAATTGATTATCGAAACCGTTAAAGGAAATGTGTTTGAGAAACTAAATATTTTGCGGTTCAATGAAATCTTCGTTACAAACAATGATATACGTACGGATTTAGTAAGCCCATGCCTAATCATACGATTTGTGTTGCGCCGATGATGGATCGAACGGATCGTCACGAACGCTATTTTCTGCGGCTGATCTCTCGCCGCACATTGCTTTATACTGAGATGATTACAGCAGATGCAGTGTTGTATGGCGATCCTGATCGGGTCTATGGATATAATTTGGCCGAGCATCCGGTAGCTTTGCAACTGGCTGGCAGCGATCCAATAGCGTTAGCGGAAGCAGCGGCTCTTGGCACAGATGCTGGCTATGACGAAATCAATTTAAATGTGGGGTGTCCAAGTGAGAGGGTAAGCACTGCAAAGTTTGGTGCCAGTCTAATGGCGTATCCCACTGTTGTTGCTTCCTGCGTTGGCGCTATACGTAATGCCGTTTCCGTCCCAGTCACTGTAAAAACCAGAATTGGCATTGATGATTTGGATTCGTATGAGAACCTGGTTCGATTTGTGGAAATTGTGTCAGGTGGGGGATGTGGGACTTTTATAATCCATGCACGAAAAGCTATTTTGTCAGGGATTAGTCCCAAAGAAAATCGAAGTATCCCGCCTTTAAAATACGACGTTGTATATAGAATCAAAAATGATTTTCCGAATCTAGAAATAGTAATAAATGGCGGGGTCGTTAGTCTTGATGAGGCTCGGTCACATCTTTCGTATGTTGATGGGGTGATGATTGGTCGAGCGGCCTATAAGGATCCTTATTTGCTTTCTAACGTTGATCGAAGTTTTTATGGAGAGAGAAAAGTACCCCCAAGTAGAGAACAGATTCTGGATGATCTAAGGCCATATGTTGTTGAAGCCCTCAATAAGGGTGTGCACTTGTCTTGCATAACCCGCCATATTATGGGTTTATTTCATGGTCAGCCACATGGACGAACCTGGCGACGAGCGCTGGGCAATGGTGCCTGCCAACCAGGTGCAGGGATTTCTGTCATTGATTCAGCAATGTCCGAGATGGTTTATTGATAGATACAGAACTGAAAGTTGTTTGGCGGGCTGATGGCATCTCATATTCACCTTGACTTAGTTGGTGGCATTGCAGGCGATATGTTTATTGCGGCGCTTGCCGATGCTCGTAATGATTTGGTGGAGGGCCTGTTATCAAATCTAGATGATCTAGGAGCGCCTCCCGATGTACGGTTTTCGTTAGACAGTCATAATGATGGCGTTTTGAGAGGCAAAAGATTTAGAACTAACGAAAATTTTGATAAAGGCTCTCATACGGATTTTGAAACAATTCGTGATCGTATTAAAAATAGCAAATTGCGAGATAATGTATCTGTTTGTGCGGTAGAAATTTTTACTCTGTTGGCTGATGCCGAAGCGAATGTTCACGGTGTGAATAGGAATGAAGTAAATTTTCACGAAGTTGGGGCGTGGGATTCTGTGCTTGATGTCGTCGGTGCGGCGTATTTTATTCAAGCAATCAAAGGAACTTGGTCTTTTGGTGCTGTGCCAACCGGAGGAGGCGAGGTAGCTACTGCACACGGTAAGCTCCCTATTCCGGTTCCTGCGGTTACAACGCTGCTTAGAGGGTTTTCTTTTTATGAAGACGGTCTATCTGGTGAAAGAGTGACTCCGACTGGGGCCGCAATACTGAAGTTTTTGACCGGTAAAGCTTCGAAAAACCAAAATGGTGAGCGCATACTTTTGTGTTCAGGTGTGGGATTTGGAAGCCGTCGTTTGGTAGGAAAAAGCAACGTATTACGAGCACTTTTTTATGAACATTCGGAGTCCTCAAAATATACGGACCAAGTAGGGGTTGTCGAATTCGAAATTGATGATCAAACGCCTGAGGACTTAGCCAATGCCGTAGACCGGCTCCGAAACATGCCCAGCGTAATAGATGTTGCGCAATGGCCCTCCTTTGGAAAAAAAGGACGCGTTGGGAATCACTTACAGGTTTTAACCCATCCTCTTTTGGTAGATGAGGTTTCGGAAGCCTGTCTAACAGAGACCGCTACAATTGGGATACGGTGGAGAATAGAATCTAGGCGAATTTTGGATAGGAAAACTGTAAGTGTTGACAGTAAAACTGTGATTAATGGGCCAGTTCGTGTAAAATTGGTTGAATTGCCAGATGGCAGACAGGTAGCAAAGGCGGATAGTGACGACTTGAAGGATGTGCCCGGTGGACGAGAAGGGCGTCGTATCATTCGGGGTGTAGTAGAGGAAAAGGCGCGTGAAACAAAAAAGACAAAATAATAGCGTACAAATTGTCTTAGAGAACCTTAACGAATGGTTTGATGACGAAAAAGAAGTTGCTATCGCCGCTAGCGGTGGAGTTGATAGTACTACACTCGCTATAATTGGGGCACGCCGCATAAAGAGGCGTTGTAAAATATTTCACGCGGTATCTCCAGCTGTTCCACCTTCGGCTAGTCAACGTTTGCTCGCCATCGCCGAGGACGAGGATTGGACATACGAAGTAGTTAATGCGGGAGAGTTTAATGATCCAGAATATGTAAAAAATCCGGTAAATCGCTGTTTTTACTGTAAAACAAACCTGTATAAGACCGTAGCATCGTATACGCGGTCCACTCTCGTATCTGGTACTAATTGTGACGATATAGAGGATTTTCGCCCTGGTCTAAAAGCTGCCGCAGATTACGCGGTGCGGCATCCTTATGTAGAGTTAGGCGTACGAAAACCCCAAATAAGGCAGCTAGCTTTGGAACTTGGGTTCGGGAATTTATCGGATCTACCGGCCTCACCATGTCTGTCTAGTAGAATGGAAACGGGAATACCAATTGATGCAAAAATATTAAAATTGATCGATTCTGTCGAAAACCATGTCCTGGCTAGCGTAGATGTCGGAATCGTACGTTGCCGTGTTCGGGCGTCAGGGATGGTGATCGAACTAGATGAGAAAAGCTTATTGAATATTGAAGATGACCGCAAAGTAGCTCTTGGTGCGAGTATTAAGACTTTGGCAACCTCAGTAGGTGTGCATATACCAGTTACGTTTGACGCGTATCGACAAGGAAGTGCATTCCTTCAGCGAAAATCAGTATGACTAATATAGTGACGCCAGATTTGGCACGGAGTTCCCGTATAGGAATTGAAGAAGCTGTTTTATGCGATAGCAAGTCTGATTCGGATCTCCTTTACATTGTGGAAAAAAATATTGAAGAAGGGCAGTCGGCACTTCTCACTCGACTTTCTAAGTCTTCTATTAATAAATTTCCGCAAACGGTTAGAGATAAAATTGATTACGACTGGACCTCAAGAACCGGGTTTTTGGGCCCGATACATGAGGTCAAAGGTAAACCTTTGGTGGCAATTGTCACAGCAGGTACTTCTGACAATGGAGTTGCAAGAGAGGCTGCCAGAACCCTGAGATATGCCGGCGAAAAGTCAATAAGTCTGGATGACCTGGGAGTAGCAGGTCTTTGGCGGATACTGGAGAAGGAGCCTGAGTTGCGCACGTTTCCTATTGTAATAGTTGTGGCGGGAATGGATGGAGCATTGTTTGGGGTAGTTGGTGGACTGATACCTAGCAGTGTAATAGCGGTTCCAACGTCTGTCGGATACGGTGCATCTCGAGGTGGTGAGACTGCTCTGGCAGTGGCCTTGGCAAATTGTGCACCCGGTATTTTGGTGGTCAACATAGATAATGGTTATGGAGCTGCCTGTGCAGCACTTCGCGTTTTAAACAATATTCGTGCCGGATGAAAAAAAGGAAATTTCAATGCGAGTAGAGCTCAATTTTGGCAAACATAGCTGTCCTGTTGAATTATCGGATGATTGGGATGTCACAATTATTCGCAAGCCAACAATGCCACTAGAGAGCGACGGTAAAATGGCTGTTCAACGGGCCTTAAATAATCCGGTTGGATGTCCAAGAGTTAAGGATCTTGCTCAAGGCAAGAAAAATGTCTGTATTTTAATATGTGATATCACTCGCCCCGTTCCCAACGGAACGATTTTACCGGTTTTGGTCAAAGAATTGATGGAAGCAGGCATTGAAGCTAAGCATATAACTGTATTGGTGGCTACAGGATTGCACAGGCCCAATGAAGGTAAGGAATTAGAAGAGTTGGTAGGTGATTCCTGGGTACTGAAAACAGTCGAAGTCATTAATCACTTCGCCAATAGGGATGCTGATCATGTTCAAGTTGGAGTAACTGATTACGGAACAAAAGTACGTCTCGACCATCGTTTTGTGAACGCGGACCTAAGAATAGTCACCGGGCTGGTGGAGCCCCATCTCTT
Source organism: uncultured Rhodospirillaceae bacterium (assembly GCA_964515905.1). Taxonomy (GTDB): domain Bacteria; phylum Pseudomonadota; class Alphaproteobacteria; order UBA7887; family UBA7887. The sequence continues at coordinate 12,716 of CAZEWK010000085.1, forward strand.
TGCTGGGTACTCAGGTGGACGTAAAGTAATTACGCCTGGTATCGCACATGCGGAGACTATTTCAACGATTCATAACGCCCATTTTATTGAGCATCCGAAATCCACGAACTGTGTCCTAGAAGGGAACCAACTGCATGCTGAACAACTAGAAATTGTTGCCTTATTGGGATCCGTATATGCTGTGAACACGGTAATCGATGAAAATCGCCAGTTATCATTTGTAAATTTTGGAGAAATTGTGGGTAGTCACCTGGAGGCTGTTGACGTCATGAGAAGGTATGCTGAAGTTACAGTGCCTGCTGAGTTTCCAACAGTCGTTACGAGTTGCGCGGGGTATCCGCTTGATAAAACGTATTACCAGACCGTAAAGGGCATGGTAGGTGCACTTAACATACTTAAGAATGGCGGATCTCTTATAATTGCTTCGGAATGTTCCGAAGGTTTAGGGTCGCCAGAGTATATTGAGGCACAGACACAACTGGTGGCTTTGGGCCCTGACGAATTCTTGAAACAACTTAAATCCAAAAGTATTGCTGCGATCGACGAATGGCAGGCAGAAAGTTTACTAAAGCCGATGCGGCGCGGGAAAGTGGAACTTTATGCGCCTGGATTATCTAGCGAAGAAGCGGCGTTAACGGGTGTTAAAGTGATAGAATCTATGGATCGTGCTATCTCTGAGAGTGTGGAACGAAGCAAAGATCCGCGGGTCGCGGTGGTGCCTGAAGGGCCATATGTCGTGCCATTCGTTGAGGCCGCGACTAACTAACTGACGTTATCCTTTGTCTATATGTCGACAATACGGTTTGAGGATTAATATGTGGCCCGTCCACCCGAGATGTCGAACACGGCTCCAGTCGAGAAGGAACAATCTCTCGAGCAAAGCCAACTAACTAGGGCGGCCACTTCGTCAGCTGAACCCATTCGTGCTAGAGGTATTTTTGAAACCATATAGTCTTTGTGCGCAGCTGTAATTTGCCCAAGCATGGGTGTTTCAATGACAGCAGGGGTAATACAATTACACAGAACTCCCGTTCCAACTAATTCTTTTCCTAGCGATTTTGTGAGGGCAATTACACCAGCTTTCGCCGCGCTATAATGGGCAGCATTTGGGTTACCTTCCTTCCCGGCAATCGATGCAATATTGACAATCCGTCCATATCCGGACTCGATCATTAGCGGGGCGACAGAACGACAACATAGAAAAACACCAGTTAAATCTACATCGAGGACACGTTTCCACTCATTAATTTCTGTTTCCCAAACTGTTGCATTGTCACCGGCGATTCCCGCGTTGTTGACTAATATATCAATACCACCAAATTTCTCTGTGCTAGCTTTACGGGCTTTTTCAACCGATTCTGGATCGGAAACATCAACCGCTACAGTCATGATAGGACCCTCGTTTTCTAAAGAGGCTGCCGCTTTTTCTAGTTCAGTAACGTCCCTGTCCCACATTGCAACTTGAGCACCGGATTCAAGGAGTCGTTTTGCGATGGCAAAACCCACGCCTCGGGCGGCCCCAGTTACGATCGCGCGATTCTCTTTTAGGTCAATATTGTTCATTTTAGCTCCTGCTTACTTTTGAAAGTACTTAATATACTAAATCTCTCACAGATTCAGTAGATACCTTGCCCGAATAATCACAGCGCATGGTGGGATAGGATTTTCAAAAACTGCAACAATTGCGCTTTAATTGTTAATAAATAAAACAATCACTTTATGTTGTATCCTACTCTCTGTTTTATCGGTGTCAGTAAATGTATTAGAGGTTCGCCATCATTTGTGCATACCGGATTGCCGCCATCATACTGGAATCTTTTGCCACACCTCTCCACGCAATATCGAACGCAGTGCCATGATCAACGGAGGTACGATGAATGGGTAGGCCGAGAGTTACATTTATCGCGTTTTCAAAGTCTATTAGCTTAATAGGGATAAGTCCTTGATCGTGATATTGGGCTACCACCAAATCAAATTCACCCTGGCTTGCCCTATGAAAGATTGTATCTGCAGGATAAGGACCGGATACATTAATTCCTTCTGAACGCGCTTGTGTGATGGCAGGTTCGATGTGTAATATTTCTTCTTGGCCGAAGATCCCATTCTCACCCGAATGTGGATTGAGTCCCGCTACAGCTAATTTTGGTTTTTCATTTCCAATTTTTTGAAGATGATGGTTCCCCGCTCGAATAGTTTCTATTACTCTGTCTTTATTGCAGGACAGAATTGCGGCAGATAGGGGTACGTGAGTCGAAGTCAAAATTGTCGTTAAATTCTTTGATCGTAGTAGCATAAAAGAAGAGGGCGCTTGGGTAAGCTTCTGAAGGATGTCGGTATGACCGTCATATTTGTGTCCAGCCATATGTAAGGCCTGCTTATTTATGGGTGCAGTGACTAAAGCGCGCACTGTTCCGCTCATTGCAAGTTTCACTCCGTACTGGACAAATCCGAATGCGGCGTGACCGCCACCCTCTGTAGCCAGGCAATCAATAATCGTTCGTTTTTTTGGCGTTTCTACTTCTATCAATTGCGTAACGCCGTGACCACTACTAGACGAGAATTTTAAGTTCCCACCTATTAGTATGTTGGCCCGCTCTAGGGTATCTTTGTGGCCGACAATGCATAGGTCCTGGCGCTCAGTGGGGTTCATTTTCAGAAGAGCACGACACACTACTTCTGGTCCAATTCCGCTGGGGTCTCCCATTGTTATGGCAATGTCCGGCATTGTTTGCACCTTATTTCGTTTTAAAGATGATATGATTACCAATAACGGCGCTCAAGGGTAGGAGGTAAAATGCGAGTATTTCGTATAGCGGCTATAGGCGGGGATGGAATAGGTCCTGAGGTGTTGGATTGTGGCATTAGATGTTTAGATGCTGTGGCCGAACTGGAAGGGTTTCAATTTGATTTTCAATATTTTCCATGGGGTTCAGACTATTTTCGCAAGCACGGAGAAATGATGCCTAAGAACGCGTTAGATACTCTTTGTGACTTTGATGCAATTTATTTCGGCGCGGTAGGGGATCCAGAGATTCCCGATGATGTTACTCTATGGGGTCTTCGTATTGCTATATGCCAAGGATTTGGTTTGTACGCAAATGTACGTCCAGCCTTCAAATTGCCGGGTCTGCTTGGCCCCCTCCGGTCTGATCTTGGGGACCAGGTAGATTGGGTAGTAATCCGAGAAAATTCGGAAGGCGAATATGCAGGAATTGGGGGGAGAAGTCATAAGGGTTTTGATCAAGAAGTAGCAATGGACATGTCAGTTTTTAGTCGAATAGGGGTGGAACGAATCCAACGGTTTGCGTTTGAATTAGCTCGAACACGTCCAAGTAAATATTTGACATGTGTTACGAAGTCTAACGCCCAACGTTTCGGAATGGTTCTATGGGATGAAACATTTGCACGGTTATCTACAGAGTATTCCGATATCAAAACGGATAAAGTGTTAGTTGATGCTGCGACCGCACGGATGGTTGTATCGCCGGGATCATTAGATGTAGTTGTGGCCAGCAACTTGCATGGTGATATTTTATCAGATCTTGGAGGGGCCCTGGCTGGCAGTCTCGGTATTGCGCCGAGCGCTAACCTTGATCCTAGTCGAACAAATCCCTCCATGTTTGAACCTGTCCACGGATCAGCTCCAGATATTACAGGGGAGGGGATAGCTAATCCAATTGCAGCTATTTGGTCTGGCGCTATGATGTGTGATCACTTAGGTGAAACAGAAGCATCTTCCCGACTGATGATGGCGATATCGGGGCTTGCGCAATCTCAGAAAATCCTAACTCGTGATTTAGGTGGAACAGCGAGCACTCAGGAAGTTACCGATAAAATTATTGAGTCGTTGCAATCGTAGAATTTTCCAGCCCGATGAATTCTGAGCAACTCACAAATTCTAGTTTTGCCAAAGAGAGGTAATAGGAAAATACATTTTCTCTCATTCACAATAGTTTGTTTTCATTCAGGTTTGGCATTGATAGTTTTTTAGCGACTAAATCTGCCAAGGCTAGGGACGCGGTCAAACCTGGCGACTCAATGCCATACATATTTACCAAACCAGCAACCCCGTGCTCTTTGGGGCCTTGAATGAGAAAGTCTCCAGCGGCGGAACCTTTGGGTGCGATCTTTGGTCTTATTCCAGAGTACCCGGGTTGAAGAGCATCATCTGATAATTCAGGATAGTATTTTCTAATAGCGCGATAAAAGTTTTCAGCCCTTTTAGGATCCACACTATAGTCCACGGTATCAACCCATTCCACGTCCGGGCCGAACCTAACGGCCCCCGCCATATCGAGTGTCACATGGACACCAAGACCGCCGGTCTCGGGTACGGGATAAATGAGTCGTGAAAAAGGGCTTTTACCAGATACGGTAAAATAACAACCTCGTGCTAGAAAACGAGGCGGAATTGTTGTTGGGTTAAGACCATCAAAATTATGGGCCAGTGTTTGTGCTTCGAGCCCAGCCGCATTCACCAAAGTATTTGGGGAAATTATGAATTCTTCGCCAGCGCTGCCTACAAATAGTTCCATTTTCCCGTTTCTAAAAGAACCTTTTTGGACAGGACTATTCAAAACCACCACTGCTCCTTTGTTTTCGGCGTCTCCCTGATAAGCGATCATTAAACTGTGACTATCAATAATCCCGGTTGAGGGTGAAAGAAGTGCAGAGGTCCCGACAATGTTCGGTTCAAGGAGCTTAATGTCCGATTGGTTCTTCCACTCTAGATCGGTCACCCCGTTGGCGGAAGCTTTGGCTTTAAGTGCCTTTAAGATATCGGTTTGGGATTCGTCGGACGCTACTATTAACTTACCAATTCGCTTGTGGGGGACTCCATGACTTTTGCAATATTTGTAAAGCCTGATTTTACCTTCTACACACATTTTGGCCTTCAAACTATTGGTCGGATAATATATGCCGGCGTGTATAACCTCACTGTTGCGAGAACTTGTGTGGGTACCTATTGCGTCAGTAGATTCTAGGACAATTACTTCGTTTCCGGCTAGCGCCAGGCGTCGCGCCACGGCCAGGCCTACCACCCCCGCTCCAACTACTACACAGTCTACGGACTCAGTCATTTTCCAAATGCATTTTTATTGTCAAAATAATCGTTAAGGTAATTAAAATGAGGTACGATATCGAGAAATATTTACTGGTTTTAGCAATGTCCATTATTCTTCTATATAGACTACAATAATTTTGGGCCTTCGATGCGGCTCAATTGAATAGGGAAAGTGTAGATCAAAGGACTACTGTTAGCTCACAAAAGCATTAATTTCTTTATGGTATATTTAGATAACAATTTATTTTTTTATTCCTTGTAAATTGTCGATAATGGAAACGGTTTACTAGGTCAACGGACGATCGCCTTATGGAAGAGGAAAAGAAGAAAAACATTATCAAAGAGTCTAAATCAACTGATGTCGAATCATTTTTGGCAAAAGTGGCTCAAACCCCGGTGGTTACTCACGATAAGGGTATTGGTCGTCTAATCTTTTCTTTAGATGCGACAGCTAGTCGGGAACCAACCTGGGACATTGCCTGTAATATTCAGGCGGAAATGTTTTCAGAAACTACTGCTCTTGGTCAGTTGCGTGTCCAGTTGGCCTACTATCGAGGTTTTGGTGAATTTAATTCTGGATTATTTTTGGAGAATTCTCAAAGGCTCCTTACTGAAATGCTTGGAGTGTATTGTTTGGGAGGACGCACACAGATCAAGAAAGTTCTACAACATTCCCTCGTCGAACACATGAAGGAACGAGTGAATGCAGTAATTTTTGTTGGTGATGCGTGCGAAGAAAACACCGATGAGCTTTGTCATATAGCTGGGGTAATGGGCATGCGTGGTCTTCCCATTTTTGCCTTTCACGAAGGCAATGATCTAGCAGCTAAATCAGCATTTGAACAAATAGCCCGATTATCGGGTGGGGCGTATTGTCGATTTGATTCCGGGAGCGCCAAAGTACTCAGAGATCTTTTGGCTGCTGTTGCTGTATATGCCGTGGGTGGGCGTAGTGCTTTGGAAATGTTTAATAAGCGCGCCGGCCGCACAATGTTGCGGTTGTCCTCAAATAAGAATTTTTAGTTAGCTAGCCCCTCGATGTCTCTTCTAGCGATTGGCACCGGATTTTTAATTTTAGTCGTGGTACTCGGACGATTATTTCTATCAATGGATCCAATGCTACTTGCCAAAGTATTGCGATGGTTCCTAATTATTTCAGGAGTGTTTCTGGCTTTTTATTTAGTGCTTCGGGGTCAAGCATTGCTTGCAGCTGGACCGGCTGCGGTGGCTGCAATCGCCTGGCGCTTATTACGTATAGTACCGCTGGGTTTATGGATTCGGTTATTTCAAATGGGTAAGGCAAAGCGTCGCCAGCAGAAATATGCACATTCAATGGGTTCTTCTTCAAGAAATGCCCAACAGTCTGTAGTAGATTCGGAGTGGTTGCACATGGTTCTCGATCACCGCACTGGTGATCTTTTGGGAACTGTCGTCAAGGGTCCTTTTGTTGGGCAGAGTTTGGACGACATGGAGGAAAACTCCCTTCATCAATTGATGTGCGAATGCAGTGACGATGAGCCGTCATTACAGTTGTTGCAAAGTTATATGGAGCGACGATTTGGTCCTAGCTGGCATAAAAATTTTGAAGGAAACAGAACATCGTTTAGAAAAAGTAATGGTGATATGGAAAGAGAGGAAGCTTACGAAATTCTAGGGCTCACATCTGGAGCAAGCGAGGAGGAAATAATTGACGCGCATCGTAGATTAATGACATCCAATCACCCGGATCACGGAGGTTCTTCATATTTAGCAATGCAAATTAATCGTGCCCGTGATGTTCTTTTGGATAAGTGAAATATAGCGCCAAAATTTGAAGGCTCCTAAACTAGTTAGCAGCTTCGTATTTTGTAAAAGATAAGTG
>CAZEWK010000086.1:0-200000 GCA_964515905.1 uncultured Rhodospirillaceae bacterium
CAGGCCACTACACACGAGCAACTATCGCATAACCCACAAGGTATCAACCCACTAAAACCGCACAATACCATCCAAGATCCCGACCATTCATAAGATACCACAATAATCAAACTCTTTTACGATACGAGGAACCTATTTTAAACGCGAATCATAACAGTCCTGTTAAAATTCAGATAGGCTATCTCCAATCCGCTGGTGTCTTTCCTCTTCATAACGATAGAATTACCCACGTGGGTTCTATCCAACAATTTGTTGATCCCGAAGTATGGTCTAGGCAGAAATATAGCTAATAAAAATATGAAATGGCGAACCTTAGAGTTTAACGGCCTGATTGTTAAATATTGTGGCGCAGTGTCTGCGGCGGAAACTATGAAGTTTACACTAAAAAATAATGCAGTAGGTCCAGAAATAATTGCCGTCGAACTAAGCAAGATACAAAGCCATTACGCAGTGATTGCCCAAACAGAAAATGCTATATATGCCGCGGTAGATCATGTCCGTAGTACACCCATTTTCTGGAAGAACAGTAAACACTCGCACCCACCTGTCGTTGGACATGATGCGCGCAAACTAGAAACGAAAAATGCAAAAAGATCGTATGATGAGGAAGCCCTTCGGGAAGTTGCTATGGCAGGGTATGTTACCGGATCTAACACTCTCGTTTCTAGTATTTCACAACTGGAAGCGGGTGAGGTCCGCTTCTGGTGTCGCAATACATCAGAAATAAAAAGTGCTTTCTCATACCGTCATTGGCCTACTGAAATAATCGAAAATTGCACTAAAGCCCAACATGAGAGACTAGGACAGGTAATTGATTCTGCCATTGTTCGCACCATGAATTTTGCTGGATCCCGGCCTATTATTGTGCCTCTAAGTGGTGGACTAGATTCACGTTTCGTGCTTACAAAATTAGTTGAACACGGTTACGGTCCGCTGCAAGCGATCTCATATGGACCAAAAAACAATCCTGATGCAGAAATTGCTCGTTTAGTCTCCAAACGACTAAGAATACCATGGACGTATTTGAAAACTCCAATCAATAACTACCGTGCACTTTTGGGTAGTGAATTACTGAATCGCTATTGGGAATATTCTGATGGCCTATCTACCGTTCCAAATCATCAAGATCTTATACCACTCATTACCATGGCTAAAGCGGGAGATCTTCCTGAGAACAGCATAATTGTAAATGGCCAAACTGGTGATTTTTTGACGGGTGGACATATTCCCGCCGCTCTAGCCTGCCGGCCAACGATAAACTCTGACCTGTTAATTCAAGAAATAATCGGGAAACATTACGGGCTATGGAAAAATCTTATGGTTCCAGAAAATTTATCATACGCACACGATCGGATTCGTTCACATCTAGCACTTCCAGAACCTTCAACTGATCTTTCTTCCCGCACGGCCGTGGCGTTATTTGAATTATGGGAGCATAAAGAACGACAAGCAAAATATGTCGTTAACGGCCAACGGATATATGAATTTCTAGGACTAGAATGGGGGCTCCCTTTGTGGGATAGAGAATTCGTCGAATTTTGGCGGGATACGACTATTACAGATAAGTTTAAACAATCACTTTATAAGTCCTGGTTGCTACATTGGGACTATAGAGGAGTATTCACAGAAATCTCTAATAAAGTTACTGCGTGGCCTACGACAACTAGCTCCATAATCGCAGCTATGGCTATATCATTGAGACTTGTAGCCGGCCGAACACAGCGTGATCGGATATTTCGATACCTAAATTATTATGACCGGTTTGGTGACCATTATAAAGTATTTGGATTCCGCACATTTGCCCAGTATGCCCAAGTTCTAAGAAATCCAACATCATTATATGTAAAGGCTTGGTTGCAGTCTCATGGATTCGATATAGCCTCATTCGCACACTAGATACCACTGCTATTCCTTTTTAATTATGCGTATTTTATACATTTGCCGCGTTTTCAGTGGACTTGAAACCAGTCTGTCAAAACTATCTTGGCAGCCGACTGGTGCACCGACAATTTATAAAATTATGGAAGCACTTGACCGTAGTGAGAATAAGGTACGTTTTCTTATTCCATGCAAAGGAATTGGATCCAACTATCGCACACAGTGGGACACCCCCGTTGATCAGACCGTAATCATGTCCGGCCTGAAACATCCCGTATTTGTATTAGCTAGTGAACACCGGTTCCCGAAATGGTTAGGACGAATACGTGGGCCATTAACAAGTTTGCGCCAATTATGGAGAATCTTTCAAACCGCGCTATCCTTCCGGCCAGAACTGGTCTACGTAGACCGAGCTAATGTACTAGCGGGCGCCCTACTTGCACACCTGCTGAAAACCCCCGTGGTGCTTCGGGTAATGGGCGTGTACCCTTCTATGTGGGATGTGACATCAGAAAAAACTTTGCGGTCGTGGATTATTCGTTGGGCCTTTAGAGCACCATTTGCCATGGTTATTTGCACCCAGGATGGCAGTGGCGGGGAATACTGGCTCCCAAAGGTTCTGCGCCGAGGGGTACCGTTTCACATGTTGCTGAATGGTCGTACCGAGGTCGCACCTTCATCTGATAACCACCCCAAACTGAAGGACTTACCCAAAGACCGCACCATTGTTTTGTTTGTTGGGCGGTTTGAAACTATAAAAGGATGCGAGGAATTTGTTGAGGCTATCATCACCCTCCACTCCCAAAAACGCGACGATATCCATGGGTTAATGATTGGTACTGGTTATCACTATCACACAATTCGTTCCCGGGTCCGTGAAGCAGGGGCTGAAGACATGTTCACCTTTATTGAACGTCTACCACACGCCAACATAGCGGCAGCCCATAAGTGTTCGGATATATATGTATCACTGAACCGTCTCGGACAATTAAGCAATTCAAATCTTGAAGCCATGTCTTTAGGTGCGTGTATGGTTATTCCAGCAGCTCAATATGATCGTGGCATTGATGTAGAGACCGATAAACTAATTGATGGCGACTCGGTCGTCCGAATTCCATGGCATAATCAGGTCACGGCGCTTGCCGATATTATCTGTGAATTAACTAAAAACCCTGAGCGCCGAAACACATTGAGTTCTAACGTAAAAGCGACCGCCCAATCCACTATCCCGACCTGGCATCAGAGGGTTGAACAAGAACTCAAACTCATCGGGCAGCGCATTGGCCGTCCACTGTGAAAAAAGAAAACACCGATATTGTTCTTTTTATCAGCGACCTCGGAGGTGGCGGGGCACAGCGTGTCGTCTGCAAATTAGCAGACCACTGGACGAAGGAAGGGAAAACAGTCGCAATTATAACACTTACAGATCCCAAAAACGATTTTTATTGCGTCCCCCATAAAGCTACTCGTGTAACCTTGGGGCTATACGGACAGTCTCATTCACTTTTTGGCTCTCTTCTCAAAAATATTCGACGTATTTTAAGACTACGCCGTGTCTTAATAGGACTAAAACCTACTGTTGCGATTGGCTTCATTGGACCCACTGCTGCACTCCTAGTAGCCGCTACTATCCGAACTAAAATATATACCATCGCCGCCGAACGGAATGATCCCTCCGTGCAAACATTTGGAAAAATTTGGGACAAGTTATGTGTTTTAGCATACCGATATGCCGATAGGATTACGGTAAATTCAACTGGAGCACACAGGTCCCTAGGACCGAAATTTGGCTTTGATAAGACGATCTTCACGCCAAACCCGACCCCATCCATCGTAGATGGACCCAAACTAAATTGGGATGCATCCATAGTTCTTGCTGTCAGTAGACTTCACCCCCAAAAGGGGCTGGACCTTTTGTTAAGGGCGTTCGCCGCCTTGCATGCCCCAGAATGGCATCTTTTCATTGTTGGCGAAGGGAAAGAGCGCGCTCGATTAGAGGCAATCGCCGAGAAACTCGGAATAAAGAGTCGGACATATTTTACTGGAGCAGTGGCAGATCCCAATATCTACTTTAGGTCGGCTGATATTTTCGCACTTCCATCACGTCATGAAGGAACACCAAATGCCTTGCTAGAAGCCATGAGCAACGGGCTTCCAACAGTGGTTAGCGACGCTTCCTCTGGCCCTTTAGACATCCTACACGGAACTGATGCTGGTTTAATAATGCGCACGGAAGACGTCTCTTCATTAACGAAGGCACTACAGGTCCTAGTCGACGACCGAGCATATCGCCAACATCTAGGTAAAAACGCGTTGAAAGCTATCGACGAACGGCGATGCACGGAAAAAGCATATGTTTTATGGGACCAAGCAATTGACTTCCCGCCAGAAATGACCACTGGATGACTTTAAAAAAAGTCCACATTTTGTCTGACGGATTTCGTGCACCAAATGCACGTGGTCTGGTATACCCATTAGTATTGCACCGTCGTACATTAGCATCCAATGGAATTGCAGTAACAATCTTCGACTCAGCAAATGGCCAATGCAGCGATTGTGATCTTCTGATCGTAGACAGTAAGTATTTCCACGGACCCAATCGTGGGCAATTGTCATACGTTCTTGAGAAATTGGAACAATTTAAAACTCACTGCAACTCCTTAGCGTGGTACGATTCAACAGACAGCGCAGGATGGTTAGTTGGAGAAATATTGCCAATAGTAAAATGGTATTTTAAAAGCCAATTGCTCAGAAATCGTTCTGCCTATATGGAGCCCCTGTATGGCCGCCGAACATACACAGATTACTATCACCATGCTAACGGTGTAATGGACGAAGAACCAGAAAATAAAGCTCCGGTCCAGGAGGAAAAGTATTTAGAGAAAATCCGATTAGGTTGGAATTCAGGACTTGCAAATTATTCACGCCACGGTCCCATGCTAATGCAATTCTATCAGTATACTCGTCTTCCGATTTTCCTCAGATATCCATCCTCAAAATTAAGAACCACGGAAAATCGTAGGATTAGCGTATCATGTCGCATGGGCACCTACTACAAACGGGAAACCGTGTCGTATCAACGTCGGCAAATTCGATCACTTTTGCCCGAATATGTGCAATCAAAAAAACTAAGACGGGGGGCGTATTTTTCTGAGCTCAGAAAAAGTCATGCGGTTTTATCTCCATTCGGTCTGGGGGAAATCACGCTCAAGGACTTTGAAGTTTTTCTAACCGGCGGACTCCTACTAAAACCCGATATGGGTCACCTTGAAACCTGGCCTAACTTCTATCGAGATAGAGAAACCATGCTAACATTTCGCTGGGATCTTAATGACCTAGATCAAGTGATTGGTTTTGTAGAAGCTGAGAAAAACCAAACAGAGCATATCGCACGAGAGGGACAAAAACACTACCTGCAGTATGTTACATCAGGAACTGCGGCGATACTGTTCCATAACCACTTCTCTAAAATGATAAGTGATTGAACAGTCAGGACTCTCAAGTCTAGATCTGTGGATTCATAGGTCACAGTCCTATTTTCTTTTTCTCAGGTACAATAGTGGTCTTTAGTCAAATTCAGGACGCTTCCTAATGTCTGTAATACTTTCCACATGTCCACTAGTGAACCTTATCTTTGTGCTGATTTTAATTAAATAAAAATTCTTTTCTGTAGGATCATGATGATACATCGCTGGCTAATACCGATTCTTCTACTCGCCGCTATAGTTCGTGTGGGTTATCAAGATAGCATGCTGCACTACGGAGGAAGCTTTCATAACGGCAGTGACTCTGGAAAATATTTGGTTATAGCCGAAACAATCTCTGAAACTGGCCAATTTGGGCGTATGTCCGCAAACGGTGTGGAACCTGAGCTCAATAGAATGCCAGTTTACCCATATTTTCTAGCAGGTATATTTAATCTGTTTGGCATCGGTAATCTGACCGCAGTTGTACGGATCCAAATCCTTGTTGATCTGATGACGATCATAGGAATCTATCTTTCTGCGACAGCAATTCGCAGAGACCTCGCGATACCTTCAGCACTTATTGCTGCTATCTTACCGAACTTTCTCGTTCACACTTCCTATGTGCTAACTGAAAATATCTTTTTACTATTCTTCGTTTGGGGCACATGTGCGATTCTATGGGCACTGCGCGGGCGACAAACTCCATGGATGTTAATAGGTGCAGGAATCTTTTTTACCCTTTCTCTATATACCCGACCAGTGATGATGTTTTTTCCGTTATTTCTGTTTCCCTCCCTAGCGTGCGCATTCTACTTTACAAGAAAAAAAACTACTTGGGGTATCATGTTATTATCTGTTATTCCGGTGGTGGTGATGGTTGTTGGGGCCGCTCCTCGTGTGGTTCTAAACTACGCAGAGCATGGACACGTTGTTTTTACTTCCCAATCGGGGGGTCATTTATTGAAATGGGTATATCCTTGTTTACGGACACCATGGTCTTGTTCAAGTCATGGGGTGGCTTGGGATGAAAATAGCCCAATCATAGATCAACGTTTTGATGCCCTTAGTGAAAGTGAGAAAAACGGTGCTTTTGCTAAAGATGTGTTAATGCGTGAACTCGGAATGCAACGAATCGCTGAACTGGGTCTTTCCCAAATAATGGCAGGTATGGCGATCGGTGCTATTAAGAATATGATACAGAGTGGCGTTTATGAAACGTTAACACAATTTAATCAGCCTCCCACTTTTTTTTCAGCTATGCCAGGTGACTCTTTTCTCGAGAAGCTATCAAATTTTGTGAAAAACAACGCTACAAACTATTTTATGTTTGCTTGGGCTATTGCTCAACTGAGTTTAATGTTCGCAAGGCTAATCCAGATAAACGGAATATGGCAGGGTTTATCAGATAAACATATGCGACCCTATTGCATTTTTTTGATAGCGGGCATCGCTTATTTCCTTGCGATAAATGGCCCAATAGGGAACCCTAAGTACAGAATTCCCGCTGACCCTGCGCTTATAATTCTGTTTGTTATGGGGTTAAACTCAGTGCTCCAGAAAATTAATCTATGGCCAAAATCGTGGCTAGGAGACAGATAGTTGGCGGGAGACTCAAAAATATCATTTAACATTTGGAGTGATGGCATAACCTTTCAGAGGTTTTCTTTCTTACTATCCCGAGCTCATTCTACGAAACGATTCCCTTTACTATCTAGATATTTAACTGCGAAGTGACATGAACAAAACGTTGGAAAAATTCGGGTTCGCAACAGTAACCTCAGAAGGCTACATTGATCAGACAGCTGGTCTAATACTGAATCTTCGTAGGTTTTATCCTAACATACCGATAGCCATCTGCACTTTGGATAAAAGTGCACATACAGCGTTTAATTCAAGTGATGATCCACACCTCATAGTGGTAACAGCAGAAGTCGTATGGGGACAGGCCTTCTGGCGTAATATAATCGCACGAATGAATCGGCCGGAACTCGCTTTTGCTACCAAATCTGCCTTATGTGACTGGTTCCTCAACAATCATGTCACGTCTTTATTTCTACTGGATAGTGACCTTCTTTTCCTAGAGCCCATTGATGATCTTGTTAGCCTTTTGGATTCACACCCAGTGGTACTTGTGACGAGTCGCCATGGAATCGACGAGTGGGACAAGTCCGGACGGTTTGGTTTATTTTCCGCCGGAATTGTAGGCCTGACATATAATATTTCACTGGAAATTAGAAAGTGGAAATCTGCGTGTTTTGACAACTGCTCGGCTGTTCCGCTGTCTGGTACATACTATGAACAAAAGTATCTTGATACTTTCATTAATATTCCGCGAGTCGCACTCATTCATGACCTCGGAATAAATATTTCTCAAACATTTCTAAAGGCTATGGCACCTTACCAAGATTCGGAACAACGCTGGAGAGTTAAAGATGGGACTGCTATCAGAATTTTTCATGCGAGTCGTGCAACGGACAAGGGGTTTCCGCTTTATCAGAAAAAAGAATTATTAAACCAAGAAGGACTGAAAGTTTTATCAATCGCAACACTGGACTTTACCCCACGCGAAACTCTTGGTTCCGAACTAAATATGGCCAAGATAGCCCGCAGAATCTCGATTGGTCGTATCTGGACCAATATTTTGAACACAGTACCATATTTGTCCCGAAAAACGATGACCCTGTATCGCACTTGTACTTTAGGAGAACTTTCTTTACTCGATCGTTTTAAAGAGACTTTTATTCGAAAAAAAACGCTTCTGATTCGATTGCAGAGCCAAATAATTGAAGCTCAGACCCCAAGTACCGATGATTAATGCAAGTTCTGAATTAGATTTTCTTTACAGAGGTCTGCGGGCTTTAATAGGCTTTCGCGCTCGCGCCACGATCGCATGGATACGTCACGGTCATTTAGTACGTGCCAAAGCAATCAGAACATATCTTCATACCCACCCCGAAGCTAAACTACAACTTGGTGGTTCCTATCCTATCAACGGTTTTCTCAACTCACAAATTTTAGGATCTATCCCCATTGATATAACCTGTAGGTTGCCTATACCCAATAATTCCTTTTCTTTAATTTATTCTTCTCATCTAGTCGAACATATTCACCGAAAACAGTTCATATCTTTTCTTACGGAAAGTTTGCGCATACTAAAACCAGACGGCATCCACATTATCGCAACTCCGTCTATAAAAAAGATTTCTGAAACTCTATATGGTCCGGAATCAAAAGAGAAATATCTTTTAATGGAAGCTGGTGCACGGTTTTACCCTGAGTCGTTCCATACTGAGTCACAGCAAATCAATCTTACCATGCGCGCCTTTGGTCACCGCTTTCTCTATGATCTCCCCTTCATGCGTGCAGTTGCAATTGAAGTGGGCTATAAGTCGGTGGATGTAGTCGACAATCTAAATTTACCTGATCAAGCTCTAACAGCGTACGTTACCCAAAAAAAGCCGCCGCGCTGGAACGCTGAAACAGAAACTTTTGTACTTCGCAAAGATGCATAAGTAATAGGCGGGATCTTTCTAATCAATAATCCATTGCCGTAATGGTGAGCTAGTTATTGGCGAACCGCTTTTGTGAACAACTAGTAATTAGTGTTAATATTCTTCCCGTCCTGACTTGCTTTCTAAGTTAATTGGAACAACCTATGCATACCTCTCAACTACCTTTATTACATCTTTCCAGATGGCACCAAAAGGCAACGTTAAGAGCAATTTACCAGGACTACTACGACACCATGAAAAAATGGTGTGCTGAAGGAGACACACTTGAAATTGGCTCTGGCACTGGACATGCCGGGTACATGGGATCGGACATTATTTTAACAGATATTGCATTTGCTCCATGGTTGGATCTAGCCTGTGACGCCCAAGCACTACCTTTTAAAGACAAAACATTTTCCAACATAATTTTATTTGATGTATTGCACCATATTTCTCGGCCCGCCCGTTTCCTAATGGAAGCAGAACGAATTTTAAGAACGGGAGGACGTCTAATAATGCTCGAGCCCGGAATTACTCCAGTCAGCTATTTATTTTATAATTATTTTCATGAGGAAGATGTAGACTTAGCCGCAGATTCGCTCGATATGAGTACACCGGCATTAAAAAACCCCTACCAAGGGAATCAAGGATTGCCTACTCAGCTTTTTGGACGTGACAAATTGCGTATGGATTCGATCGTACCCAAGTTGAAATTAATCAACAAATCTTGGCTCAGCCTTTTTGCTTACCCCCTATCGGGCGGTTTTAAATCTTGGACGTTGCTACCTACCACTTGGGTTCAACCGGTTCTGGCTTTTGAACGTCTCCTTTTACCTCTAATGGGACGTTTAAGCGCGTTTCGCCTATTTGTCGTCCTAGAAAAACAATAGAACACAAAATGATTAAGTCGTGGATATGAGATTCCAAAACCTACGTGTAGGGGTTGTTGGGTGTGGTTATTGGGGAAAACATCTGCTGCGCAACTTCTTCGAACTGGGCGCATTAGCTGCGATAGTCGATACGGACCAAAAACAAACCTCCCAATACACAGATATGTATGGTGTTCCTGCACGAACTTGGGACAAATTGCTCTCGGATAATTCTATTGATGCTATTTCAATCGCCACCCCTGCTAAAACCCACGGGGCACTGGCCATCCAAGCGCTCAAACATGGAAAGCATGTGCTAGTGGAAAAACCTATGTCACTCGACATAAGTGAGGCTGAAACCATTATTTCGCTTTCGCGAACATACAAACTCACTGCCATGGTGGGACATCTATTACAATATCATCCAGCCTTCTTAGTACTGCGCGACCTAGTCACAAGCGGACAACTTGGAGGCCTACGATATCTTTATTCCAACAGACTCAATTTTGGACGATTCCGAACAGAAGAAAACATCCTCTGGAGCTTTGCACCACACGATATCTCGATGATCTTGGCCTTAACAAACAGTGCACCCTGTCATGTAAGAGCCGTTGGGCAGAGTTACTTGGGAACAGGTGTCGCTGACAGCACAATTACCCACATTACCTTTGACTCAGGAGTCCAAGCACATATTTATGTCTCCTGGTTACATCCATTTAAAGAACAAAAACTTGTCGTCATCGGGGAAAATGCCATGGCGGTGTTCGACGATACACAAGATTGGAATAAGAAGTTAATTCTATATCGACATGTAATTGGGCAAAACAGTGGTATACCTGTTGCGGAACGGGCCAATGCTAAATTCATCCCCGTAGAACCCATTGAGCCATTAAAGGAAGAATGTTCCCATTTTCTGACATGTATAGAAAAAGGTAAAAGTCCAAGGACAGATGCTTGGGAGGGACTGAAAGTTCTTCGTGTGCTAACAACTGCTCAGAAGGACTTGGATCAATCACTCGGTAAATCGGCATAAAAACATGATTCATGAGTCTACCTACATTGACGATAATACTACCATCGGAATTAACACTCGTATTTGGCATTTCTGCCATATACTTACTGACACACGAATTGGGAAGAATTGTACTATTGGTCAAAATGTTATGATTGGCCCAAACGTGACTATAGGCGACGGATGCAAGATCCAAAATAATGTTAGTATATATAAGGGCATAACGCTCGAAGATGGCGTATTTGTGGGCCCTTCGGCAGTTTTTACCAACGTTAACACGCCGCGAGCACATATTGATCGCATGTCAGAACTCGAATCCACTTATGTTTGCCGAGGGGCCTCTATCGGCGCGAACGCCACCATCGTGTGCGGAACCAAGATTGGAGCGTTTGCTTTTATCGCGGCCGGTGCAGTAGTCACAAAAGACGTATTTCCCCATTCACTTGTTGCTGGCGTCCCCGCTCGTCATGTCGGTTGGGTCGGCCATGCCGGAGAACGACTCCAAAATGAATCTGGCGCAGCTACTTTTGTGTGTCCACGGACGGGTCGCCGCTATTCCCTGGTAAATCCAGATACCCTATTAGAAATCACTGACTAGAAACTAACATAATTCCTTTATTAGCTTAGCCATATGGAAACTCATAGCCCAATCCCCTTTGTAGATATCCAGACCCATCGGCAATATATCGGTGAGGCCATAGATGAGGCAATCGCGCAGGTCATGACTCATGGGAAATACATTATGGGTCCTGAAATCCAAGAGTTGGAAACCACATTATCCGATCGTGTTGAAGGCAGAAATGTCATTACGTGCGCAAACGGGACCGACGCTCTACATCTTTGCCTACGTGCTTTCGATGTTAATAAAAATGACGCTATTTTTGTTCCGGCGTTTACATTCGCAGCAACGGCCGAGGCTATATGCCTTGCAGGAGGGACACCTGTTTTTGTCGACATAGATCCTAAGACCTATAACATCTCGCCTGAGAGCCTTGAAGATAGCATTAAAATGATTTTAAAGGATCGCTCATTGAAACCAACAGGGATACTATCGGTTGATCTATTTGGACAACCCGCCGCCTATCCCATTTTAGAAACAATAAGTGATAGATACAACTTATGGATTTTGGAAGATGCGGCTCAGGCTTTGGGCGCCAATCTTAACAAAAAACCATGTGGAGCCTATGGACTCGCTGGAACCACAAGCTTCTTCCCTGCCAAACCCTTAGGTGCATACGGAGATGGTGGGGCCATATTTGTGGACGACAACTCACTAGCTGACAAAATTCGATCACTTCGCCTTCACGGAAAAGGAAGTGATAAATATGAAAATATTCACATTGGCATGAATAGCCGACTGGACACACTGCAAGCTGCGGTTTTACTCCAAAAGGTGAAACTATTCGACACCGAAGTTGACGCCAGAAATAGGGTAGCCCGTCGTTATTCATCCCTTCTCAAAGGGATAGTAGAAACACCCGAGATCATAGCTGAGGCAAACAGCGTCTGGGCGCAATATACTATTCGAACCAGCAGGCGAAATGAGCTAATGAGCTCTCTACGACAAACTGGAATTCCTACCGCTATTTATTATCCAACAACTTTGCAGAATCTCCCTGCTTACCAGGCTTTTCCCGTCGCTCCAAACGGGACTCCGGCAGCTTTAGTAGCCAGTACTGAAGTGATAAGCCTCCCTCTACACCCATACCTTACTGAAACCATCCAAGACCGGATCGTCGCTGAGATTTGCAGATTTTTCGAAGCCTCAGTGTAAGTTGAACGCAGTGTCCTTAAAATCTGAGCCCCTAGAAATTCTAATATTGATTGGTTCACTTGATATAGGTGGTACCGAACGACATTTGTGCCAAGTACTGCCATTGCTCAATAACCATAAACTTCACTTTACTGTCGCAACGTTTCATCACCGCGGACTTCTAGCCTCAACGATTGAAGAGCGAGGAGTAGAAGTTATTAATCCATGTTTTCCGACTTGGATACAAAATTCTCGCGTGTTTCATATGTTTGCCACCGTCTGGTGGTTATCCAAACTATTAAAGAAACGGCGCCCGGACATTATTCATATGTTTTTACCTGCTGCATATCTTTTAGGGGGACTCTGTGCGATGTTTTCAGGGGTTCCTACACGAATAATGAGCCGACGCAGTCTAAATATTTACCAAAAACGTCATCCTATTTTGACTCGAGTAGAAACTTGGCTTCATAAATACATGGACCTTCTAATTGGCAATAGCACAGCGGTAGTCGATGAACTGAAAGAAGAAGTAGGCACAAGGAACACAGAAATTAAGCTTATACACAACGGGATTGATACCATTCCTTTCGACAATGCATTGCCACGATGGAAAATTCGTTCAGACTTAAATATTCCCGACAGTACTTTTGTTATTATCTTCGTTGCTAACATCATCCCTTATAAGGGACACTCTGACTTAATTGATGCTCTAAAGCATGTGGCCTCCAAATTTCCAAACCCTTGGCAGTTGATATGTGTAGGACGCGATGATGGCCCACTCAGTCAATTAAGAGGAAAAATTAAGCGGTTGGGCCTACAAGATAACGTTGTTTGGCTGGGACCTAGAAGCGATATCCCGGACTTACTTTGCGCCGGAGATATAGCCGTACTACCTTCTCACGAAGAAGGGATGTCAAACGTTGTACTGGAAAGTATGGCAGCAAGACTACCAACGGTCACAACCAAGGTCGGTGGCAACACGGACATGGTGGTCCATGGCAAAACAGGCCTAGTGGTTCCACCAAAAGCCCCATGCAAGCTGGGCCATGCAATTGTGACACTAGCTACTGATAAAAGACAACGCACCTATATGGGAAACGCGGGACGCCAACGAGTAGAAGACAACTTTTCCTTAGAAAGGTGCGTCAAAGGGTATCACGAAGTGTATCTATCCTTCCACACCAACTCAGCTATAAACCAGGAATAATAAAATGTGCGGCGTAACCGGTTGCTTCGTAGGCTCGGACACTACGAACAAGGAGGTAATCTTCTCTTGGGTCAAACAAGCGGCCGAAGCACTTGAGCATCGCGGTCCAGACGATAGCGGTGTGTGGACTGATCATCGCTTAGGCCTAGGGTTGGGCCACCGGCGACTTTCTATTATCGATATATCACCACGCGGCCACCAACCAATGATTTCGAAGGATGAAAGGTTTGTTATTACCTATAATGGAGAAGTATATAATTTCCCAGAAATGCGCAAAGACCTCTTGGCGAACTCCGTTTCATTTACGGGGGGATCTGACACCGAAGTAGTTCTCGAAGGAATAGTTAAGTGGGGGCTCCTAGCGACACTGCAACGAGCAGACGGGATGTTCGCCCTAGCCCTCTGGGATCGTAAACAAAATCACCTTTACCTCGCTCGTGACCGGTTTGGCCAAAAGCCTCTGTACTACGGCTGGGCCAACAACACTTTCATATTTGGATCGACCCTCAATGCTTTGAGACAGTTTCCCGATTTTAGTGCAGATATTGATCAAAACTCACTGTCTCTGTTATTGCGCCATAGCAATATTCCTGCCCCTTATACAATTTATCAAAATTGTTGGAAGCTACTTCCGGGTACAATCCTCACTGTCACCCCAGAATCTGTCAGACAACATAATATTCCACCCCCCAAAGAATACTGGTCCATCGAAAAATCTGCTGCTTCTGTCAACCGCAGGTCGTCCAAACTTTGCAAGGAAGAAGCGCTCGAAAATTTAAAGGATACCCTTCAACACTCTATAAAAAACTGTATGTTATCTGACGTCCCCTTAGGAGCATTCCTTTCTGGTGGGATAGACTCATCGATTGTAGCTGCCATAATGCAAGAGCAGAGCAATCATCAAGTCCAAACCTTTTCTATTGGCTTTTCAGAAAGTGCCTATGATGAAGCTCATTACGCGAAAAGGGTTGCTGAGCATTTAGGTACTGATCATACAGAGCTATACATTACTGCACGAGAAGCCCAGGAAGTTATCCCTGATTTACCGATAATATACGACGAACCTTTTGCAGACTCGTCACAAATTCCAACTTATTTGGTATCTAAATTAGCACGTGAGCAAGTGACCGTGTGCCTTTCCGGCGATGGAGGAGATGAATTATTTGGTGGATACAATCGATACACGTGGTCCCGTAATCTTCAGTTAATAATCAATACCGTACCATTCCCAATAAGATCCGTCATAGCGAGATTCTTTCGAGCCGTTCCACCTCAATACTGGGACATATTATTCGCAAATATCGCGAAGCTTTCTTTGTCCAAGGGACATATAACCCTGGCGGGCGACAAATTGCATAAACTTTCGGAGATAATCGAAGCACCAAATAAACAAGAAATGTACTTGCGTCTAATATCACAGTGGAAAAACCCCGGCGCTGTTCTGCGAGGCACACACGAGTACCAGACCAGGGTAAGTGATTGGAACAATTGGCCAGCGATGGAGCAATTTACTGACCAAATAATGTTGCTCGACACATTATTTTATTTGCCAAATGATATTCTGGTAAAATTGGACCGAGCTAGCATGTCGGTAGGGCTGGAAGCCCGAGTTCCCTTGCTTTCACACACCGTCTTTGAATTTGCCTGGTCATTACCCAAAAGATTAAAAATCAACGATAATGTAGGCAAGTGGATACTTAGGGAGCTACTGAAACACTATGTCCCGCAAGCTCTTGTTGAACGTCCAAAAATGGGATTTGGTGCCCCTATAGGGAACTGGCTGCGTGGGAACCTACGTAATTGGGCAGAGGACTTATTCAACCTCAATAGTCCGATCCATGATTTATATTTTAAACCAGAAATTGTTCAACACGTTTGGAAGGACCATCTTTCCGGGCACCGAAATCACCAACATATCCTGTGGCCACTATTAATGTTTCAGGCATGGCACTCCCAGTATCATTAGTGCAGATAGTAGCGTGGTCTGATTTGTCAGGAGGCTTTAGATGACGGTTTTTCCAAATAGACTACGATTTCATTCTGATTCCCAAGTATTGTATGTGCTAGGACTGATGACGCCCATAGTGGCGTCTATTGCTCCGTTACAAATCTCAACTGTTGCAGTGCTTGCCGCATTGGCGGTCCTCTTGAGAAGATTAGCCGCTGGCCATATTTGGCTACCACTAAATGTAACAAAGTTGAGTGGTGTTCTATTAGCCCTAGTGCTTTGGGGAGCAATCACAACCATTTGGTCGATCGATTATTTACTAGGTATAGGCACAGCCAGCCGGTTACTCCTGGCATCATTGACACTTCTTATTCTTTTAGATGCTGTTAGCGAACTCGACGCGGAAAGTCAGAAACAATTGTATATCTGGTTGAGCCTTGGCGCTGCAATCGGAATAACTCTTACTTTGGTTTCTGTCTTTTATATCTACATTGACACTGTCTGGTTCCAACAGAAGGAAATGGCGGAACATGAGCTTAGTGCATTTAATCGAACAGCTAGTATCCTAGCGATGCTTACATGGCCTTGGGCGCTTGCTATCTATCGGTCCCGTGGGCTTATTACGGCTATTGCTTTTCTTTTGGTGGCAGCCACAACTATATACCTTCTTGCACC
Organism: uncultured Rhodospirillaceae bacterium; assembly: GCA_964515905.1. GTDB lineage: Bacteria > Pseudomonadota > Alphaproteobacteria > UBA7887 > UBA7887. The sequence continues at coordinate 16,301 of CAZEWK010000086.1, forward strand.
ATTAACGCCTTTTATAGCTTTTGGATTGGGTTGCTGTGCTTTCGTTCTTGGCTTCAAAAGAGTTCGCCTCGCAACATCATGCCTGCTAGCTGGGTTCGCCTTGTGTATAATAGTCATACCTTTTTTACCAAACCTCCTGCCGTGGCTTATCGAGGTAACCTCTGCGCACCTTGATAATCCGATAAACTTAATCCATCGCTTTGCAATTTGGCAATTTGCGTCGGAACATATTATGGCCCGACCAATAATGGGTTGGGGGCTAGATGCAGCACGGGTGTTCCCGGGTGGCAATATCGAAATTGTTCTATTTGAAGCTCCTTCGGGACACGCAATAATGGGGCCTGCGCTACCTCTTCATACCCATAATGCAATTATTCAGATATGGCTCGAGATGGGTGTCGGTGGAGTCCTCCTCATTACAACTTTATTCTCACTAATTATAAAATCGATCAGGGATTCTGACATAAACCAGCCAGGTTCTGCGATATCTATAGCGGTAATAACTAGCGGTTTAACGATTTCCCAATTGGGATTCGGCTTCTGGCAAGGGTGGTGGCTGGCGACTCTCGGTATCACAGCCATTTTAACAACGGCTTCGGTCCGACAATGTTCTCCTCCCGAACAAAAGGTCCGGGACCACTAAAAAGTGGTTTCCCTTCTCTCTACGTCAAGTACGCACAATACATCCAGCCAAGGAGTAGCCAACACCAAACCCCATTAGCAACACGGTCATATTCTGTCCTAACAACCCCAAATGTTTTGCTTCTTTGATTGCAATAGGGATGGTTGCCGACACTGTATTACCCATATTTTCGTAATTCCGAAAAACCTTGCTCTCATCCAGATTTAGTTTCCGTCGAACGCGATCTAGGACCACTTTACTCGCTTGATGGAAAACAAACATATCAATGTCACTAAGTTTGATTTGTGCCTTATCAATTAGACGCATCACCGATGCTGGCACCTCCTTCATAGTGAAATCAAGGACCTTCGGTCCATTCATGTACAAAACCTGATCACCTACATCTGCTATACCGTCATTGTTCTTCAAGGTTAGGTTAGGTGCACCCCCCCCATCCGTAGCAAAAACAAAAGGGCCCAGGTCGCCCTTGCCATGCGAGTCTATGAGAGCAACGCTTGCACCATCGCTAAATATCGGACGACAAGTACGATCATGTAAGGAAATGTACTTGCTGTAGGCCTCTGCGCACACAAGCAGACACTTGCTTACATGACCAATCTTCATGAGGGCAGTTGCGACAGATAGACCATAAATAAATCCCGAGCACCCTTGATTCAAATCAAAAGCAAGACAGTGCTTTGGCAAGTTAAGTCGCTCGTGCAACAAACAAGCCGTAGTAGGAATGTGAGAATCAGGAGATTGTGTCACATAAATTAAACCATCAACACTTTGACGCTCACAATACCTAAACAAACGTTCACATGCCTCTTCAGCAAGGCTCAAAGGAGATTCATTGGAAGAAGCTATGTGGCGCTGAGCTATGCCTGTTTTAGCCAGCAAACGATCGATTTGCCAATCTGGATTGTGCTGACCTAACTCCTTTAGAGTCTCTACCTTTGAACCAAGTTTATATTCAATAGCTGTAATCTGCATTTAGTATCTCAAACACCGTACCCAAAACATATATTGTCCTTCTTAACAAATTTAAGACTAAACGGCGGCGTTGCTGTCGTCAAAAGCTAACATAATAAGTAAAGTATTCGACATTCCCGACTTGGGTCTTTCGTCTTCTCATCATACTCCATTAATTAGATGTATCTCAGTTGGAATTATATCACAAACCAGGACTTCTACTTCTGGACCAAGGTAGCTTGTATTATTTCCCTTTTTGAGTAAGCATAATCATCCATCCAGTGTTTGAAAACTCACTAACCAAACCTTACGGTCATTAGCTTTTGAATATAGAACAAATGGAATTTGATGCACTTGTCGAAGGCGCATCCCATATTTCCCGATCAGCTGGCCGACTAATATACGATATGTCCCAGTTATCAGAAAAACCAACTCATCACATTAAGAAAGACTTATCTCCAGTAACCGAAGCAGACATCGCAGCGAATGAGCTCATCACAAACCAACTAAAGGTTCTAGCACCACACATACCAATTGTCGCTGAAGAAAGCGCAGCAATTGGCCAAATACCCGACGTTACTACAGGAGTGTTTTGGTTAGTTGATCCACTTGATGGCACGAAGGAATTCATCAGTGGAAGAAATGAATATACTGTCAACATAGCTCTAATCAAAGGAGGGACTCCGGTTATCGGTGTTATTTATTTGCCCGCATTGACCACAATTTATTGGGGTGGCCAAGGCATCGAGGCAGTAAGACAATTCGACGGCTCGGCCCCCGAACGAATACGTACCCGCGATATGCCGGAAGAAGGTGCTACAGTTGTAACAAGTCGCTCCCATTTGACTCCGGAAACAGAGAGTTGGTTGTCTACAATAACTACCTCCCATAGAGAATATGCAGGTTCTTCATTGAAATTTTGTCGGGTCGCCGAGGGGTTAGCGGATTTGTATCCTCGTTTCGGCACAACAATGGAATGGGACATAGCGGCAGGCCATGCGATAGTGGAAGCCGCAGGGGGAAATGTTAAAACTGTAAACGGTAAGCACCTTCATTACGGAAAACCGAGTTTTAAAAATCCCTACTTCATTGTTCGCGGGAGTTAACTACCCCAAAGTCGGAAGAAACCATTCTAACAATGGCCAACTTTATTGCTGAAAGAAGTAGTTCCGCTTCAAACATTTCGCCTTTAACTAGCACCGTAACCGTGGCAATTTGATACAAATTGGTTTTTTACCCATAGGTCCCTTGATGTCTCAATCTAAAGCACCTCGTAAACACTCAGAAGTCTGGTCCAATCGGAAGAAAGCCATACGAGATTTAGCAAATATAGTTGCACCGTATAGAGACACCTGGATCAAAAGAAACAGATTTTATTACGAGGATCACTACCGCTTTATAAACTTCCTTGTACCCGAGAACGCAAGCATTCTTGATTTGGGCTGCGGGACTGGTGATTTACTTGCTGAGCTGCGACCATCCAAAGGCGTAGGAATAGATCTTAGTAGAAACTCTATTGAAATCGCTCAGCGAGCAAATCCTGACTACGAATTTTATGTGGGGGATATCGAGGATCCATCGGTTTTATCCTCACTTACAGGCCCATTCGACGTAATTGTTCTATCAGACACTATTGGCATGCTGGAAGATATTTCGATTACGCTTAAATTGATTCATCCCTTATGTAGCGATGATACACGGATTATTGTTTCATATTATTCTCAGATTTGGGCCCCTATTTTAAAAATTGCTGAAATCTTTCGACTAAAGCAGAGACAGGTCCCACTGAACTGGCTTTCCGCAAACGATATAGAGCGGCTTATGTTGTTGGCAGACTTTGACACAATAAAACGAGAATGGCGGCAACTCATCCCAAAACGTTGTCTGGGCCTTGGAACATTGGTGAATAAGTTACTGGGCTGGGTTCCCGGACTTAGACGCCTGTCTCTGCGCAATTATTTGGTTGCCCGCCCTACCCCGACAAGGCATCCCAAAACTCTGTCCGCGTCAATTGTGATTCCGTGCCGCAATGAAAGAGGAAATATTGAGGCAGCAGTGCGACGCATCCCCCGTTTCACAGACGAAATAGAACTTCTGTTTGTAGAAGGACACTCCCATGATAAAACCGCGGAAGAAGTTAAACGAGTAATTAAACTTTACCCCGATCGAAATATCAGACTAGTTCCTCAAACTGGAAAGGGGAAAGGCAATGCCGTTCGTGAAGGTTTTGCAAAGGCTCGCAATGACGTGTTAATGATTTTAGATGCCGATTTAACTGTCCCACCCGAAACATTACCACAGTTCTTTGAGGCTTATTTGTCAGGCAAGGGCGAGTTCATTAATGGCAGCCGACTGATTTATCCAATGGATCCAAAAGCCATGCGGTTTCTTAATTTAATTGCGAATAGGGCTTTTTCCGTGATTTTTTCATGGCTGTTAAACCAGCCCCTAACTGATACTCTCTGTGGAACGAAAGTATTGGGCAGAGGGCACTATGAGAAAATTGCTGCCAACCGCGCCCATTTCGGCGAATTTGATCCATTTGGTGACTACGACCTTCTATTCGGAGCATCGAAGTTAAATCTAAAAATAGTTGAAATTCCAATCCGATACGGAGCACGAACTTACGGTGAAACTCAAATTTCTCGATTTAGCGATGGATGGCTTTTAATCCGGATGGTGTTTTTTGCTTGGCAAAAAATGAAGGCTCTTTAAATGATAAATACCTATGCAAAAGCGGTTTTTCCAGATGTGCTAAGTTTAAAAGAGAGGTAAAACGCTATTGAACAAACCACCAACCAAGGTACCCAATCTTTTTAACGCCTTCTCTCCGACCAATTGACGGGTTAAATGAGTACTATACTCAGCACTAGCGTGTTAATAGGAACTTTTTGTCTTTCCTGGGTCATCAGCGGAGTGACCTACCGCCTCCTTTCCCGATATCGTATTTTTGCATATCCCGACCGGCGTTCGAGCCACGCTGAACCAATCCCTCAAGGTGGTGGGATCGCCGTCGTTACCGCAATAACTTGTGGCTGGTCAATGTTGGGTATTATGGGTATTGCAGACTGGCCGTCATTATCTGTGGTTTTAGCTGCCACCTTGCTCCTGGCAATAGTATCGTGGTTTGACGATCTTGGCGGAGCTCCTATTTCTATTCGGATGCTGGCACAAATAATAATAGTTGCAACAGTGATGCTTTTAGTCCCCTTGGGTGTCCTTCCGCAAAATCTTTTACCCCAACTTTTAGAATTCTTGTTGATCGCTGTCCTCTGGATATGGTTCATAAACCTGTACAACTTTATGGACGGTATCGATGGGATCACTGCTGTCGAAACACTCTGTATTTGTTCTGGGGTTGCCCTGGTATCATTTATCACTGGCCTGGGCTCTGATCTATTTCTAGCGGCCTGCGTGGTTGCAGCAGCGGTTGCGGGATTTCTGCCATGGAATTGGAACCCAGCCAAAATGTTTTTAGGAGACGTTGGGAGCGTTCCCATTGGTTTTATAATGGGTTGGTTTTTATTAGAAGTCTCAGGACATGGATTTTGGGTAGCAGCACTTATATTGCCTGGCTATTATGTTAGCGATGCTACATTAACTTTGTTGAAACGTTTGATTTGTAGAAAATTAATCTGGGAATCTCACCGGGAACACCTATATCAACATGCCGTCGCTGGCTCTTTAACTCACGGCCAAGCCAGTACAGCTGTGGGTATCACTGGTCTATGGTTAATTGGCTGCGCCATCCTGAGTGTCACGGGTGGTTCAAACATCATGGTGTCAATTGCTGCAGCAATAATGGGGATTATTGCTCTATTGTGGTACTTTCATAGTGCTTCACAAACCGCGTGAGACTCAAACTAAGTTTTAAGATTAATGCATATTAGAAATCTGAAATTTAATCGCCCTTACGTCGCTGCAGTGCATGATATTAGTATGGCGGCGGGAGGTTTCGTGCTTTCCTTATATCTACGGCTGGGAGATGACTTTTGGTCTCAAACCAACGAATTTCTGGCCCTAGGAACACTATTATTCACCGTTATTTGTGGGGTGGTATTCGCCAGCTTGCGCCTATATCGCGGGGTTTGGCGTTATGCGTCACTTGACGATTTTCTGGCCATAGCTAAAGCGGTATCTCTAGCCATTTTGATTTTTGCTTTGGCAATGTTTGCCTTGAATAGGCTAGAGCTGATGCCGCGGTCGGCATTAGCCATAAACTGGTTGTTGCTGATGGGCATGCTCGGTGGTCCGCGAATGCTTTATCGTATAATCAAGGATCGTGGCTTCTTTGGTATCTTCCAATATGGGCTAGAAGGTCGGGTCCCAGTCCTGTTAGTTGGGGCGGGCGGCACAGCAGACGCATTTCTTCGGCAACAACGTAAACCTGGAGAACATTATCGCATTGTTGGACTGATAGACGATGATCCAAACAAAGTAGGGCGATCCATACATGGCGTTCCGGTAATTGGATTATACAGCGACATCACAAGTACATTAAATAGCCTCCACAAAAATTCTATCCGGCCGCAAAAATTTTTAATGGCTGACACTCCGGTGTCAGGCTCAGCCATCGAACGAATTCTTGAAACGGCTGATCAATATGGCATGACCGTTGCACGTTTACCAAAGCTTACAGACTTTAAAACGGATGGAGCCAACGTTACTGAACCTCGACCAATTGCCATTGAAGACCTGTTAGGTCGACCCCAAACTCGTTTGAATCGCGCAGCTATGGCTGAGTTAATTGAAGGCAAAAAGGTACTCATAACTGGGGCTGGCGGCTCTATAGGCAGTGAATTAGCTCGTCAAGTGGCCGGGCATAATCCGGATCGACTAATAATGTTGGACAACAGCGAGTACAATCTTTATTGCATCGATCACGAGATAATTGATCGAACCCCGAATCTAAAGCGGCGCTCTGTCCTCGGAGATATACGAAATCGTCCACATCTGGAGCAAGTTTTTGAGAAAGAAAGGCCTGATCTGGTCTTTCATGCGGCAGCACTTAAACACGTCCCATTGGCTGAAGAAAATCCGTGCGAAGCAGCCTTGATCAATATAAGTGGCACTCGTGCGGTAGCAGACGCAAGTGCTGCATACGGAGCTACCGCTATGGTCCAAATATCGACCGACAAAGCTGTCAATCCCACTAGTGTGATGGGCGCAACAAAACGTCTGGCAGAAAGTTATTGCCAAGCATTGGATCGTGAGGCCTCTGACGGAGGAACGCGTTTCATAACAGTCCGTTTTGGCAATGTGCTAGGATCAACAGGCTCCGTTGTACCCCTGTTTCAACGACAGCTGGCTAACGGCGGCCCACTTACTGTTACCCATCCAGAGGTAAAGCGATACTTCATGACGGTTCGCGAAGCCGTCGAACTTGTTCTCCAAGCAAGCACCCTATCAGTCCGACCCCAACAAGAGAACATTTCTCAAGACAGCCAGCTGTACGTTTTAGACATGGGAGAGCCAATTAAAATTCTCAGTCTGGCGCGGCAAATAATCAGACTCTCCGGCCTAAGACCGGACACTGATGTGAAAATAAAATACATAGGCTTGCGGCCCGGAGAGAAGCTATCGGAAGAACTGTTTCACAAACGCGAAACACTAATACCGACCGAATACGAAACTATTCACCTCGCAAAAACCCGCTCTATTGATTTGTCCTTCCTAGAAAAGCGTCTAAATGAATTAAATCACCACGCTGAGTCACGTCATATTCTGCCAACGTTAAAACTCATAGAAGAACTAGTACCAGAGTACGAACGGGACGTGACACGAAACAGTAACTCTTGATAAATCAGTCAGGCCTTCCGTTCTGTGTTCAACTTGACTAAGCAATTTGTAACCGAGGAGAAATATATGACGAACTCTGACGATGTGCAGATACAGCGTGCACTCTTATCGGTATCTGACAAAAGTGGGTTAGTCGACCTAGCTGTTTGCTTAAAACAATATGGGGTGGAAATATTCTCTACAGGGGGAACAGCAAAAACGCTTAGGGACTCTCATATACCCGTTAACGAAATTGCAGATTATACCAAAGCTCCTGAAATAATGGCGGGTAGGGTTAAGACTCTTCATCCATTAGTGCATGGAGGTATTCTAGCCCGACGGGACCATGTCGAAGACCAAAACGCATTAAAAGAGTTCGGAATTAGCACCGTGGATCTCGTGGTAGTGAATTTATATCCTTTTGAGAAGACCATTGCAGCTGGTAGCGATGAAGACGCGGCTATCGAGAATATCGATATCGGCGGCCCTGCTATGATACGCTCCGCTGCAAAAAATCATAAATGGGTAACAATTGTTACTGACCCTTCCGATTATTTAGAGATCTTGGACGAACTAGACAATCTAAAGGGGCGGGTCACCCTTAGCACTAGAAAAAAATTAGCTAGATTAGCATTTTCTCGAACTGCTGCTTACGACGCCGCGATCACAACCTGGTTCAACGCAAAACTAAGCGACAATCTACCAGATCAACTAATAATTTCAGCGCAACGACGTGAACTGCTGCGTTACGGAGAAAATCCACATCAGGACGCAGCCTTTTATGTAACTACCCGTGATAGAGCTGGGGTCGGAACCGCACGACAGATACAGGGTAAATCTTTAAGCTACAACAACCTGAATGATACGGACACCGCATTTGAATTGGTGGCCGAGTTTGAGAGCCCCGCTGTCGCTATTATAAAACACGCTAATCCATGCGGGGTAGCTCTAGGTTCCACTCCCATCGAAGCATATATACGTGCTCTAAACTGTGACAAAGTCAGTGCATTCGGTGGTATTGTTGCGTTTAACAGCCCCATAGACGGAGACACCGCAAAAGCAGTAACGGAATTATTTTCCGAGGTAGTTATTGCGCCGGATGCAGATGAAGAGGCAAAGGAGATCTTCTCGTCGAAAAACAATTTACGACTTTTACTAACCGGTTCAATGCCCAAAATGAGTCAGAAGGAATTTGATTTCCGGTCCATTTCAGGCGGCATATTGGTTCAGAACCGAGACCTGATTAGGACTAAAGAGGCGGATCTGAAAGTTGTTACAAAAAGAACCCCAACTCCTTCAGAAATGGACGATCTCCTCTTCGCATTTCAAGTTTCCAAACACGTAAAATCTAATGCTATAGTTTTTGCAAAAAACTATGCCACTATAGGGATTGGTGCTGGTCAAATGAGTCGAGTCGACTCCTCTCGAATAGGGGCATGGAAAGCCCGAGAAACTGCTAGGTCATACGACACACCTTTGAACCGTCTCGAAGGGTCTGTTGTAGCCTCCGACGCCTTTTTTCCTTTTCCCGATGGCTTGTTAGTTGCAATCAAAGCAGGTGCCAAAGCAGTTATCCAACCTGGAGGCTCAATCCGCGATAAAGAGATCATCAAAGCTGCCGATAGCCACAATGTCTCCATGGTTTTTACCGGAACTAGACATTTCCGCCATTGAAGTTGCAGCACAGGTTCCCTAGCTTGGTGGGACTGCAATGTCACTTCCAAGGATCGGTCCAGTATGATTAAATACCAAAAGAAAGATCGGCTGCGTCAAATTATATCCGAAAAGTCTCTGCTAACGGGTGATAATTTCAAACTGGCCTCAGGTGCCAGTAGCAAACATTACTTTAATATGAAGCCCACCACTTTTGATCCCGAAGGGGCAACTTTAATCGCAGACCTAATATTAGATGCACTAGAAGATTATCCTGTACAGGCCATAGGTGGGCTTGAGATGGGAGCTATTCCAATAGCCAGTTGTGTAAGCATGAGAAGTTGTGCTCGGTCCGCCCGTTTACCCGGATTCTTTGTTCGCAAAGAAGCAAAAGATCACGGTACCAAAGCGCGAATTGAGCCACCATTACCTCCGGCAACACGAGTTGCAATCGTCGAAGATGTCACAACCACTGGAAATTCGGCTATGAAGGCTGCTGAAGTTCTGTGGGCTAGCAGGTGCGAAGTAATAGCAGTCCTAACTCTAGTAGATCGACTAGAAGGTGCTTCTATAAAATTTTCCGAACACGATCTACCCTTTATCGCTTTGTTGACCGCCAATGAATTCGACCTACCAAATTAGACAAGCTAATTTGTTTCCCGATGTGTATGGCTGGAGCGGGCGATGAGATTCGAACTCACGACTTCAACCTTGGCAAGGTTGCGCTCTACCCCTGAGCTACGCCCGCCCATTACCATTGGCCCTGCCTTATTCAGATAATAAGTCAGCTTCACAGCTTTGCAAGCATACAACGGACACATCCCTCAAAAAGGCCGTCTTTTAAAAGTTTTAACCAATACTAACGCAAGTTGCCAAGGCCGTTAGGCGTCAACAGCTTAAGTCTAAACTGTGTTATTTTTAGTGGCCGGCTTATACCTAACGAAAGCGTCTTTTATGATGAATTAACAAGGCCGCTAATTTGGTTTCAACCAGGATGCCTAAACTAGGCCATTTGGTATAAAATGAATTCTAAGCAAGGATTCAGACGAAATAGACCACAATTGTGTTGATTTGTTGCAGCATTTTTCTATGGCGCGTATACCTCATAAGCAAATATACTGCCGCTGTGCCTACTACATGAGTAATGCTGACAGTATCCTAGATCTTTGAGTTTGGAGAAGAAATCAAATGGAAACCATCATAGGTGGTGAATTAGGCGATTCCCCCACCCCAATCGATACTGATACTGAGCATTTTGTCGCAGATGTACTGGAAGCATCGAAGGAAACCGCCGTTGTGGTCGACTTTTGGGCCCCTTGGTGCGGTCCATGCAAACAACTTGGCCCCCAGATCGAGCGAGCAGTTGCTGCTCGGTCTGATAAGGTTAAACTCGTTAAAATCAACGTGGATGAAAACCAGGAAATAGCGGCGCAATTCCAGATTCAATCAATCCCAGCAGTATATGCTTTCAAAGACGGACGTCCTGTAGATGGCTTTGTTGGAGCGCTACCTGAGAGCCAAATTAAGGCCTTCGTAGATAGAATAGCTGGAGAAGATGGACCTTCTCCAATTGACGCTGCATTAGCGCAAGGAGCTGCACTTATGGAAGCTGGAGATTACACACAAGCCTCCTCGATCTTCCAGCAAATAATGGACCACGAACCAACAAATGCTTCAGCGATAGGGGGGCTCATCCGTTGCAATGTCATGGCGGGCGATTTAGTAGGGGCCCGCGCTCGGCTTGAGTCGACCGACCTCTCGATACTTGATCATGCTGACATCTCTGGCGCCAAGGCAGCGCTTGAACTGGCTGAAGAAACTAGCACTTCCAACGATGGGGCTGACCTGGCCACATTACGAAAAGATGTGGATGATAATCCTGATAACCACAGTGGTCGGTATGATTTAGCATGTAAATTATGGGCAAACGACGATCGCGCCCAAGCTATTGAACAACTGCTCAACATTGTTCGGCGGGACCCCAAGTGGAATGGCGAAGCAGCTCGAAAACAATTGCTTAAGTATTTCGACGCGATGGGACCCGCGGATGAACTAACTGTCGAAGCGAGAGGACAATTATCCTCACTGCTTTTTTCCTAAACAAAATGCTTGAGCAACTCCCCAACAAACTTCCGGGGGCAATCCCGATATTTCCACTGCCCGGAGTGCTGTTGCTACCACTAGGGACCCTTCCTCTGAATATCTTCGAACCCCGCTATTTATCTATGACTCGTGATACTATGAAACAGGATTGGATTATTGGCATGATCCAAACAAAGGCTCAGAGCAAAAATGAGGAATGTCCCGATATTTATCCGGTGGGTTGTGCGGGTCGGATTACTTCGTTTTCTGAGACCGAAGATGGCCGTTTTCTAATTACACTTAAGGGGATTTCGCGGTTTAGAATTTTGAGGGAAACCCCGATCACAAGTGGCTACCGAAATGCAGAGGTCCACTGGGATCCATTCAAACTAGATATTAAATCTAACGATGGATCTGAAGTCGATCGTACGACACTCGAGGAAATTCTATACAAATATTTTTCCTTTAAAAAAATTGAAGTTTCGTGGGAGGCTATATCTGAAGCATCTAACGAGCAGCTAATAACATCTTTAGCAATGCAATGCCCGTTTACGATGGAAGAAAAACAAGCATTGTTGGAAGCGCCGACCCAGGCAGACCGTGCTAATATAATGGTTTCAATTCTATCAATGGTAATTAAGGGAAATCTAACCGCCAGCGAAACACTACACTGAACTTGTCGTATTGTGGATAATTGAACAGTAAACCTCTCAACCTTCCGAGAAAAATGACTACTAGACAAAACAACATTAAACATAAGTCTGAGATAGATCCGAAACTACTCGAAATACTAGTCTGCCCCGTGTGTCATGGACCTTTACGGTATGATCGCGAGGCTCAAGAACTGATTAGTGATAAAGTCGGTCTCGCCTACCCAATACGCGATGGCATTCCCATAATGCTTTCGGAGGAAGCCCGTGACATCAGTGTGGAAAATTAGATGTGACGGATTCGGATTCATGGCCCACAGAAATTAAGGTAAAAACTGAGGCAAAAATTCTCCAAATAACTTTTAAAAACGGAGTTTCTTATTCACTTGGTGCTGAACTACTACGGGTCGAAAGTCCCTCTGCTGAAGTACAGGGCCATGGTAAGGATCAAAAACAGTTGGTTTCAGGGCGAAGATATGTAGGTTTCCTCGAGATAGAGCCAGTGGGCAACTATGCTATTCGCATTCGGTTTGACGATACGCATGATACCGGGATTTATTCGTGGGAGTATTTGCAACATCTCGGGAGGAACAAGGAAGAAATTTGGGACACCTATTTAGCTAATATCGCAAAAGCAGGACTGAGTCGCGACCCGTAACTACTGTTCTACACAACATTATCCCTAAAGAGGTTCGGTAGCCCCCCAAGAGTACCCATTGCGTGGCGCTGGAAAATACGTTTTAGAAAAGGAAGCTGGTTCACCGCGCCCAGACCAAAGGTCCGAAGCCCACGAACCGGCACCAAAGTAGTACTAAACAACCTGTTGAGCCCATCTGTAATCGCCGCCATTGAAAAACCATCAAACCTTCTCCACTGATCGTAACGGCTCAATACTATGGGATCTCCCAAATCCATCCCCAGTCTCTGAGCCTCTCCTAGTAATTGTGCCAAAGCCGCAGCATCTCTAAGTCCAAGATTTAATCCTTGCCCAGCTATAGGATGGATAGCATGTGCGGCATCCCCAACGAGAGCCAATCTTTCTGATATTAATTCGCGGGCAAGCAAAAGTTGCAGTGGGTAGTGCCAACGGGGACTAATTACCTCAAGTTCCCCTAAAAATCCCCCAAATCGCCAGGATAATTCCTCTACAAAATCCGTGTCACCAAGATTTAGAATAGCAGCGGCCGTATCCGGGCGTTCCGTCCAAACAAGTGACGAACAATTTCCAATCATCGGAAGGATCGCAAATGGGCCTGCACTTAAAAAACGCTCATGTGCAATTGCATTATGCGGGAAACTATGGCGAACGCTGCAGACAATACCAGTTTGATGATAGGCACGTTCGATAATCTTAATGCCCGCTCCAGAACGCAGCGCAGAATTTTTGCCATCCGCTGCAACTACTAACATAGCGCTCACCTTTATGCCGTTCGAAAGCTCCGCGCTGACCCGGTGAGAGTTGCGTTCAATACTTTGTACTTCAACTTCTGTTTCCCAGCAAATTTTTGGGTCAGCAGCAACTATCCTATTTAACGCAAGGCGCAGAACTCGGTTTTCTATAATGTAGCCCATCGGCCCAGCACCCACATCTTTTGCGTTATAGTGGAGAAAAAACGGTGACTCCCTGTCAGTAACACGAATTTCTTGTATAGGTTGCGCTTCAGCCTGGACTAATTTCCAGATCCCTAGATGGCGAAGCATATTAGCAGACCCTTTTGCAATAGAGGAAACCCGGCCATCGAAATATTCACCTTCGACATGCTCTGGAGCTTGACGATCTACAAGCATCACTTTGAGACCTGCATTTGATGCGGCCCGTGCAAAAGTCAACCCAACCAGGCCCCCTCCCACAACCAAAAGGTCTCCGTTGAAACTCTCTCCTAAACTATTCATTGTGCCAACATCGGCCACACGAAACTAATTGTCCAGAAGAGAGTATTAGATTTGTTGTCCACGCCTTCTTACTTTAGCGACCGCAGACCCTCCCCCGAAAGCCGGAAGTAGAATTGGAGACAGAAAAATGACACCGAAATGGCATCTACTGACAGCTACTGAGCTCGGAGAACAAATTCGAAACAGGTCAATTAGCCCCCTCGAACTTACTCAGCATTTTCTGACACGTATTAAAGAGCAGGACAGTGACCGACGGATTTATGTTCGAACTACCGATGAACGAGCACTTGTGGAGGCAGAGGCAGCAGAAATTCGTGCTGCACAAGGACTGGCCCGGAGTCCCCTTGACGGCGTGCCGATCTCTTGGAAAGACCTATATGATACCGCAGGTGTGCGAACGGAAGGAGGGAGCCCGCTGTTGGCGGAGCGGACTCCAAAATCTGATGCCACTGTTCTAGAAAGAGCCACCAGCGCAGGAATGATTTGCCTGGGCAAAACCAATACTGTTCAGTTTGCGCTTGGTGGAATCGGTACAAATCCAGTCACCGGGACACCACCTAATGCAGTGATGACAGATACTCCGAGGGCACCTGGGGGTTCTTCGTCGGGGGCAGCCGTTTCCGTTGCATCAGGTCTTGCAGCAGCTGGAATCGGTTCGGATACAGGTGGTTCAGTGCGCGTACCTGCTGCATGGAATGCTCTTGTAGGCTTTAAAACGTCGATTGGTGCTCTGCCAATGCGGGGTGTACTGCCACTGGCACGAAGCCTCGATACCGTCGGACCACTGACCAAGTCTGTCACTGATGCCGCCGCCCTATTTGCTATATTGGGAGCACGCCCACTTGTCGATTTAAACAACGCGAGCCCAAGCAAACTTAAGCTTTTGGTTGCAGAGACGGTTGTGTGGGACGATATTGAATCAGGAGTAGAAAACCCACTCCGTACAGCACTTGAGAAACTAATTGGGGCCGGAGCAAAGATCGATTATGCGCAAATACCTGAATTTGCTGAGATCACGACCGCTGTAAAACGACACGGTTCAATTGCGGTTGCTGAAGGCTACCAATGCTGGAAACACCTCATCGATGAGCAAGGCCAATTAATCGATCCATTAGTTAGATTCCGATTCCACCAGGGACGGGACATGAGTACCACCAACATTGAATCGGTGAGGTCTACTATTATACGTTTAACACCAACATTCTACCAACGTATCGCTGGTTATGACGCTCTTTTGGCCCCAACGGTACCAATTCAACCACCGCCGTTATCAGAAGTTGAGACAAATGCGGAAAAGTATCGTATCGCTAATGGCCTAGCTTTGAGAAATACACAGATAGGAAACCTGCTCCCAAGTTGCGCCATTACTCTTCCGGTAACGTCTCACCCTGTGCCAGCCGGTCTCATGGTAATTACAAGAGCCGGAGATGACGACAGACTGCTCCGAGTGGCAAAAGCCATTGAAAACACGGTGTCTTTTAACCACCAACAAGCCTAGGCAAGACCTGTTTTAACCTCGATTCGTTAATTAGGAATATTTAAAAACCTCGGCTACCATTTTGGTTTGAACAAAGCCTCAGATATTGCAGAGCGTTGACCACTTGCTCCACTATGGTATCGTCGCCTAAATTTTGAGCTTTTATGAGTTAGCTTATGGTTTTATGGTGAAAATATTGGCATAAACAAATCTTAATTTGTTGGATCTCGTCACGATCTAATAAAGCCCTGTCAACCGGAGAAATACTGAAAATGAGTGTACTGACTAAACTTATATCGGCGCCGTTTGCGCTCGTTTTATTGATAGCAACCGGCCCCGCGCTGGCCCAAGAAGGATCAGCCCTATCAAGTGGGAACACTGCGTGGATTCTCACGGCCACCGCTTTAGTTTTATTGATGACTATGCCCGGTCTAGCACTGTTTTATGGTGGGCTTGTGCGGTCGCGCAACGTTGTTTCAGTTCTGATGCATTGTTTTGCGATTTGTTGTATGGCGTCCGTGCTATGGCTGGTATGCACCTATAGCCTCGCTTTCGGCGATGGAGGCCCTTTGAATGGTTACGTCGGCGGTTTAGGCAAAGCCTTCTTGGCCGGCGTTGGTATTGATGCCATGGCAGGCGATATACCAGAAACTGTGTTTTTTATGTTCCAAATGACATTTGCTATAATAACCCCAGCCCTGATAGTGGGAGCATACGTTGAACGCATAAAATTTAGTGCGGTTATTCTTTTTAGCTTAATATGGTCAATTTTGGTTTACGCTCCGGTAGCCCACTGGGTTTGGGGTGGCGGTTGGCTAATGGAAATGGGCGTGCAGGATTTTGCCGGAGGGCTTGTTGTCCACATGACCTGTGGAATCTCTGCATTAGTATTGGCAGCAATTTTAGGCCCACGCAAAGGTTTCCCAAGCGAGATACAACGACCGCATAATCCAGGAATGGTTATGATAGGTGCTGCAATGCTGTGGGTCGGATGGTACGGATTTAATGCTGGCAGCGCCCTCGCAGCGAACGAGGGTGCCGGTATGGCAATGACCGTAACTCATATCTCAGCTGCTACCGCAGCATTTACCTGGATGTTGATTGAATGGCTGGGGCATGGCAAACCAACACTAGTTGGTATCGCAACAGGTGCCATAGCGGGGTTAGCAACTATAACTCCAGCGTCCGGCTTCGTAGGCCCGGTCGGGGCCCTCTTTATCGGGATTGCAGCTGGCGTGGTATGTTTTTACATGTGTGGTGTCGTAAAAAGTATGTTGAAGATCGATGATTCCCTTGATGTCTTCGCAGTCCACGGAGTTGGCGGTGCCATGGGTGCGCTTCTAACCGCGATTTTTGGTGCAGCAAGTCTCGGCGGATTGGGTCTCTCTGAGAATTCTATCGGGGGCCAGTTTGGAATCCAGTTAACCGGGGTTATTGCGACTTTGGTTTGGTCAGGAGTGTTGACATTCGTTATTGTAAAAGTCGTTCAAGCTGTTGTTGGACTACGGGCAACAACTGAAGAAGAAACAGAAGGATTAGATGTTGTTACTCACGGTGAGCGAGGTTACGAACTTTAGACATTAGCTAATTTCTAAAGTGACTCTAACGGCGGCCAACAGGCCGCCGTTTTTGCATCAATTTTCTCGGTATGATACTATCCATGGCGTTGAAGTCCCAACGCATATACAATATTTGCTAAGTAGTCTAATTTGGGTTTCAATGATTAATGATCGGCTTGCTTTACTGCAGGACTATCCTTTTGGGCGATTGAACAATTTGCTGGCCGACACACAACCAGCAAAAACTCTCGCACCCATAATCATGTCAATCGGGGAACCTCGTCATGCTTATCCTGATTTTGTCCAAAAATTAATAACTCAGCACACCGAGTTGTGGGGTAAGTACCCGCCAACAAATGGTACTCCTGAATTTCGAAAGGCTGTCAGGGAATGGCTCAATAGTCGATACTCTCTGCCAGACGGAATGATTCATGACAAAGACCACATACTGCCAGTAGCCGGAACCCGAGAAGCCTTGTTTTCAATCGCCCTTTTAGCCGTTCCTGGAAAAAAACGCGGTGCACAGCCAACTGTGCTCATACCGGACCCTTTCTACCAAATCTATTCAGGTGCAGCGATTATGGCTGGTGCAGAGCCCGTATATGTGCCCACAACTCAGGAGACGGGCTTTTTACCAGATTTCAGTAAACTTCCCACTGATAAGCTTAACCGTGCAGCTCTTGCTTATCTATGCACGCCATCAAATCCACAGGGAGCTGTCGCCTCGTTGGACCAGCTTGCTTCATACATTCAGCTAGCGAGAAATCACGATTTCATTTTAGCCACAGACGAATGCTACAGTGAAATTTACTTTGATGCACCACCGCATGGTGTAATTGAGGCATGTGTTTCAGAGGGAAGCAAATTAAATAATGTGATCGCGTTCCACTCGTTGTCTAAACGCTCTAATGTTCCCGGTCTGCGATCAGGGTTTGTGGTGGGCGATAAAATGATAATTGACGGTTTTACCAGGCTTCGGCAATACACTGGTGGTGCAAGCCCGGGGCCTATTTTAGCCGTGGCTACACAACTTTGGAAAGACGAAGCACACGTGAAAGCAAACCGCGCACTTTATCGGAAGAAATTTATGGATGCTGAATCTATCTTAGGCGACCATCCTGGTTTTTATCGACCAGACGCTGGTTTCTACCTCTGGCTAGATGTACGTGACGGCGAAAAGGTGGCTCAGGAGTTATGGAATACAGCAGCCGTTAAGGTAATGCCCGGCGCCTATTTGAGCCGACAGGGGTTGAAGTCACCTGGCAGTCCTTACATTCGTATAGCCCTTGTAGATAATCGCAAAAATACATTAGAAGCACTCGACCGAATAGCTACTGTCCTACTGGAATAACGCATATGGTTTCGCGCACAACCACCCGTAAACCTACCCTTTTGCCTCCTGGAACAAACGAGTTTCTTCGTAGACGTGGACTCGAATTTATCGGTGTTGCCTTATTTATCGCTGCTGTCTCATTGCTTATCGCTTTATTGACGTACAATCCTAACGATCCATCACCGAATAATTCTACGAATGCAGTGCCTACAAACTGGATAGGCAGTCCAGGCGCTTATCTTGCAGACATCCTGATTACTTATTTTGGTCTTGTCGCTTTTCTTCCCAGTGCAGCCCTCTTAGGTTGGGGGTGGCGACTAATACGACATCATTCCCTTGATCTTGCGTGGATACGTTTTTCGACAATCTTACTGGCTATGTTAGGCGCACCATTAACTCTTTCGGGACTAGTCCTCCCTGCAGAATGGGGGTCGATAGGAGTATATGGGGGACAGGTTGGCACAATGTTGTTTCGAACACAGACAATTCTTTGTGATGCAATTTCTGTCCCCACATGGCCCATTACTGCTGCAATCGGTGTTCTAACTGTTGGTTCGATACCATTAATTCTTGGTGTGCCCAGAAACGATGGTTGGGCAATTGTTTTATTTCTTTATCAAAGCACTCGATGGCTCGCGTTCTGTATCTATAACTTTATGGCAGCCGCTACTCGTCTATTCACAAATCATAATAAGCCATCTAAAAGGCCGACTCGTCGGAAAAAGAAAACAAACTCGCAAAGGAAAACGCGCATAGAACCAAAGCTTGGGAAGTCCGAGCCAACTCATACGGTCGTAATGGGTTCCGAAACCGCCCACACTGGAATTAGAGAAGCAAGCGAGCGTCAGGGTCAGTTGCGATTGGAAAAAGATCTTGCTGAATTGCCCCCACTTAGCTTACTGACCGATTCAGTACAACAACCGAGAAAAATAACCGAACTTGATTCGAACGCGCTGAAGAAAAATGCAGAATTACTCGAGAAAGTCCTAGAAGAATTTAAGGTTCATGGAAATATAGAACATGTATTCGCTGGAGGACCCGTCGTCACTCGATATGAGCTAGAACCAGCAGCAGGCACCCGCTCCGCACGAGTCATAGCTTTAGCTGACGACATTGCTCGGTCAATGAGCGCAATTTCTGCAAGGGTAGCGGTGATCCCAGGTAAAAATGCAATTGGTATAGAGCTACCAAATACACATAGAGAAACTGTTTATTTGCGTGAGTTACTAGGGTCTGCTGAATTTGAAAACGCCAACTATGAACTACCGTTGGCACTAGGGAAAAATATAAATAGCGAACCAATAGTTGTCGACCTTGCACGTATGCCGCATCTTTTAGTTGCTGGCACTACAGGTTCTGGTAAATCCGTGGCCATTAATAGTATGATCCTATCACTTTTATATAGACTTAGGCCCCAAGACTGCCGGCTAATAATGATAGATCCAAAATTACTTGAATTATCTGTATATGATGGCATCCCTCATTTATTGCATCCAGTAGTTACGGAACCCAAAAAGGCGGTGGTAGCGCTTAAGTGGACAGTAAAGGAAATGAATCAACGTTACCGTTTAATGTCTAATCTAAATGTTCGAAACATTGCGGGATACAACAAACGCATCCAGGATGCTATAGCCAGAGGTGAGAAACTCACCAGAACGGTTCAAACTGGATATGATCCGGAGACCGGCAAACCACTTTACGAAGAACAGCCTCTCGACACAGAACCGCTGCCGCTTCTGGTGGTGGTCGTCGACGAAATGGCGGACCTGATGTTAGTGGCAGGGAAAGAGATCGAAGTAGCCATTCAATCGCTCGCTCAACGAGCCAGAGCGGCAGGCATACATCTTATTATCGCGACCCAGCGTCCGTCGGTAGACGTTATCACAGGTACCATCAAAGCTAATCTCCCGACCCGAATTAGTTTTCAAGTAACCTCCAAAATTGATAGTCGAACAATATTAGGGGAACAGGGGGCAGAACAGTTACTTGGCATGGGAGACATGTTGTATATGGCTGGTGGGGGGCAGATCACAAGGGTGCATGGACCTTTCGTTAGTGATCAAGAAGTAGAAACGGTAGTTAACTTTTTGCGATCTCAAGGCACACCAGACTATTTAACAGAGGTCACCGAGGAACAAACTGAGGACAATTCCCCTGAGACCACAGCAGATGGGGGCGGCGACGAATTATATGACCGCGCTATACACCTAGTATTAACTGAACGAAAAGCTTCTACTAGCTTTATACAACGCCACTTACAAATAGGATATAACCGTGCTGCGCGTCTAATTGAAAAAATGGAGTCAGAAGGTGTAGTTAGCCCAGCAAACCATGTAGGAAAGCGAGACATATTAGTTGGCGATACACATGGTGAGTACTGAAGGTAATGAATAAAACCGTTCGAAGAGTTTTCTTATATATAAGCCATTATGGTTATTGCACTTAATAGAATGCGCTTTCTTTTTTGTATATCACTTTCACTTTTAATATTGGCGGATACGGGACACTGTGACGATGGGTGGCCGGCCGCGGATCAGAGAGATATAGACAAAGTAGAATCTTTCCTTAACGAAATAGATACCTACCGTGCACGGTTTATCCAGGTGGGCCCTGACGGAGGATATTCGGAAGGATGGCTATGGCTACAAAGGCCCGATCGACTCCGAGTTGAATACGCCCCACCGGATAACCTTTTACTTGTTGCAGACGGATCCTTTTTGATCTTTTTCGATCGCGACATGAACCAAGTAACGGAGTTCAGCTATGACGTTGGGCCCTTTCGATTCCTATTAGCCACCGAAATTAGCTTTGAGGAGGACATGGTAGTACAGTCGATCGAGCGCAAAGCAGGCTTCCTGAGATTAAAATTAGTTGATCAAAGTATGCTAGGACAAGGATCTGTTACACTGGTATTTGAAGAAAAACCTTTTCGACTAGTGAAGTGGGAAGTTATTGATTCAGCATCGAAAATTACTCATGTCACTTTGTATGAACATAGTTTCGGCTTGACACTTGAGCAAAAATTATTTCGATTCACAGACCATGACCGCGTTCGACATGACTATCGATACGGTGATTATAACCAATAAACTACGATAATATATTAGCTCTAAACGGTAGTCCCTAGAATTGTGGTGATTTTAAACTATGATATTTCGCTTAGCTACTTGGAACGTTAATTCAATACGCCGGCGCATTGAAAATGTCGAACGCTTGGTCAAAGAGACGAGTCCCGACATAATATGCTTCCAGGAAACAAAAGTGGAAGACGCAAAATTCCCGATCACTGAACTGGAGGCTTTGGGTTATAAATCACAACTTATTTATGGGCAAAAAAGCTACAACGGTGTTGCAATTTGCTCTCGCCATGAGTTAACAGATGGCCAACGCTTGGACTGGGCCGGGAAAACTGATGCGAGACATTTAAGTTGTACGATCAGTAGGAGTGTCCAGCTACATAACTTTTACGTTCCCGCTGGCGGAGACACGCCGGATTTAGAAAACAATGAAAAATTTCGACACAAATTGCGATTCCTAGAAGAACTTACTGCGTGGTTTTTTAAAAATAGTCTTACCAGCGCGATATTGGTGGGGGACCTGAACATAGCACCATTGGAAAACGATGTTTGGTCGCATAAACAACTTCTTAATGTAGTGAGCCATACCCCTATCGAAGTAGAAGCACTAAACAAATTAATGGATAAAGGTGGTTGGGCTGATGCAATGCGTTATCTTATTCCGGAACCCGAGAAGCTTTTTACTTGGTGGAGCTACCGCTCACCTAACTGGAAGGCTGCCAATCGGGGAAGAAGGCTCGACCATATATGGGTCACACCTGACCTAATCGAAAAAATACAGGCAGCATGGATATTCACGGACGCACGAGATTGGCCCGTACCCTCAGACCACGCACCCGTATTCATCGACCTTGAATTATAGACCAGTTTGCCTACCCACGATAACAGCGTACCCGGGGCTTGCCGATTTCTCCATTATCGACACAACCGATAACCTCCATCTGTTGTTACCAGTATATTAGCCGTTTTTGGCAACTCCCGGAGTTTTTTCCGCAATCGGTAAATATGTGTCTCTAGTGTGTGTGTTTTAATATTGTCTCTATAACCCCACACCTCACGCAACAACGTTGTTCTACTGACCACTTGATCTTGGTATAAGCATAAAAAAGCTAGTATTGCGGTCTCTTTATCAGTTAGCCGAATGATATTGGACCCGCACGAATCAAAGAAAAGGTTGAGGTTTTGGTCAAAGCCGTATTGGCCAATGCTTATCACCCCAGTTTTGTTAGAAAATCGACGCGCTAAAATGGACTCTAAGTGCCCGAGGAACAAACCTAAACGGAATGGCTTGGTTATATACTGGACTGATCCAAGACATGTTGCTTCGATCTCTCGGAATGACTGCTCCGACTTTTCTACCAACACAATAATAGAAGTGCCCTGATAATTGTCGTGAAACCAATTATACCAGCTGTGATCTGTAACACGTTGTTGCGTTACATCAACAATTATTGCATCGAGATCCTCTTTAAGATCGGAACGGGAAGTGCCAGAACCGCCAAAAATCTCAACAGAGCCAAACTCCCAATGAGATGTAATTTGGTTACGCAATGCTCGGCAAAATTGGGCATTATCACCCAACAATAATACTGATCCATACTGGGATTTATGACCCTTATCCATCGGATACTGATCTAAGCCTAGGGATTCCAATCAAGGCTATCAAACTTCAATAATGACACCACGCCAAAAAGCAACGTGGCCCTTTATCAGATCGGCAGCGGGCTTTGGATCCGGATAGTACCAGGCTCCATCTGTGTTAGTTTTACCCTCGACAACTATATGAAAGTAGTGGGCTATACCTTTCCAGTCACAAATTGTAGTTGTTGTACTATCCTGGAAGTATTCTAAAAGTACTGATTCATGAGGAAAGTATGTATTTCCCTCCAGATCTCTAGTCTCCGTTGACTCTGCAATGACTGAACCATTCCAAACTGCTCTTGCCAATTCGTGCTCCCCCCAAGAATGTATTATTGTACCCAATTTACACTAACTGTTCAGCATCGAAAATAGGGCCTTCCTAATTGCAAAACTCCTGCTTCTAGAAACATCTGTGTGTATCACGATCCCTATACTTATTGAATCGTTACATCATAAAATAATCCTTTGTTTTCACTATCTTCCCAACCTGAGAAAATGCTTTGACAGTATTAGCTCGTGCGGGGACCAAAAATTGCTGTCCCAACCCTAACGTGGGTTGCCCCACAACGAACTGCAATCTCAAAATCATCACTCATACCCATGCTAAGCCACGGTAGGCTGTGTGTGTCGCCAATTTCTTTAAGTAAATTAAAGTGAATGGCCGGATCTTCCGCCTTTGGAGGGATACACATAAGTCCTCGAAGTTGAAGGTCAAATTCCGTATGGCATTGCATGATAAATTCATGAACCCTGTCAGGAAATATCCCATGTTTTTGGGGTTCTGAGCCAATATTTACTTGAATCAACAGGTCTGGACATTTTTGGGTAAGATCACGTTGACGAGCAATAGCATGTGCGAGTTTGGGCCGATCTATTGTCTCTATGACATCAAACAGTGTCATTGCGTCCTTCACTTTATTCGTCTGCAATGGCCCTATGAGATGTAATCGTACATCCGGATTCCTATGTTTTAGCGGAGGCCACTTGTTTATTGCCTCCTGAACACGGTTTTCTCCAAAAATAAGTTGGCCATTTTTGATTATGGATTTAATTTTACCAACTGGCGATAGTTTGCTTACAGCGACGAGTGAAATTGTAGAAGGGTGGCGACCTATAGATTCGGCCGCAGCCACAATCCGTTCATTCACAAGTATAAGATTGTCCGCGCTACCTTGATTATCGATCTTTTGAGCCATTTTAGACATGCTGCCTGAATCTTTCATTATGGTGCCATATGAGCGTAGCAAACAGTAACAGAACTCTCAAAGCTCGTGAAAGGGACACGAAAGTTGGTGGAATGCCGACTGCCCCCAAATTAATAATGATCACGGACGAAGCACGTGCGCCATTTGCCACAAGTGCGGTCTGCGCGCTACCAAGAGGTTCTGCCGTCTTGTTTCGCGATTATACTCTTTCGTCTCGCTTAGAAACGGGCAAATATATCCTAAGGATTTGCAGGCGTCGCGGAATACGGTTCCTAGTCGCTGGTGATGGTCACCTGGCAGCAAAGCTACGAGCAGACGGTATTCATATGCCAGAACCTCTGGTTCACCACGCTTTGGTTTGGCGACAGTGGAGACCCAATTGGTTTATTACTGTGGCGGCACACTCGGCCAAAGCTCTATGGCAAGCGAAAAGGGCAGGCGCGGATGCCGCTTTACTATCTCCTGTATTCGCAACAAAAAGCCACCCAAACGCCAGAACTCTGCAATCAGTGAAGTTTGCAAAAATGGCATCTCGATCTCCTATCCCGGTATACGCGCTCGGAGGAATAAATAATAGCACGGCAAAGCGCCTTTTTGGGGCCAAACTATGTGGGATCGCTGCAGTATCTGCTCTTGCTCCTTTACTTTAAAAGAATAATAAAGTCTCCAGAAATAGTGACTCGCCTTTTACTCGACATAAACATGAACCAGATCTATTGTCTCTGGCCAAGTATCCTGCAATCCTGAACCTCCGAGGCTAAAATTAGATATGATAAAATTTGGCGGGAGCCATTATGTTTTACAATCAAGGCGTGCTCTCCACCCATGGAGGGATGGGTTGCTTCTTATATTCGTTGGACCGTTGATATTGGCCGCATGCGATAAACTGGACTTTGGGAACGATCCAATATACCCATCCCAACCAGAACAAAGAGTAGAAATAGATAGCAACCCAGTCGCCAATGATCCTGGCGGTAGCCCTATTATCGGAAGTCTGTTTGAGAAAGATAACAACAGCCCGATGATGATCTCCGTGAATGGTTACCTATGGCGTGCGTCCCTAGACACCCTTGCTTTTATGCCACTGAGTTCAGCAGATCCGTTTGGTGGTGTCATAATTACAGACTGGTATTCCCCGCCCACTACACCGGATGAAAGATTTAAAATAACGGCCTATATTTTGGGGCGGTCGCTTCAATCAGATGGGATTCGAGTCTCTGTATTTCGCCAAGCTCGAACCGAACTTGGGGATTGGATCAACACTACTGTTAACCAAACCTTAGCAAGTGATCTTGAAAACACGATTTTAACGCGAGCGCGAGAATTTAAAGTACGAAACACCGCAGAATAACACATATCAGCTAAGCAAAACTCTGGCCTTAAGGTGCCACCTAATCCTATCCTGTAAACGCAATCTATCATCAAACAAAGATTCAATGGCCCGCTACAACGCTCAAACAACGGAACAAAAATGGCAAACCTTTTGGGACAAGAACCAGACTTTTGCCGCTCACACTGATGTCAGTTCTGAAAAATATTATATTTTAGAAATGTTCCCCTATCCCTCTGGTCGCATACACATGGGACATGTTCGGGTGTACACTATAGGAGATGCTATTGCCCGTTTCAAAATAGCGAACGGCTTACAGGTTCTTCATCCAATGGGTTGGGACGCTTTTGGTATGCCTGCTGAGAACGCAGCTATGGAGAAAGGAATACATCCAGCGAAATGGACTTGGGATAATATAGCAACGATGAGGGGACAACTAAAATCAATGGGGCTCTCTTACGACTGGTCTCGCGAAGTTGCCACGTGTTCCCCTACTTATTATCGCCACGAACAGAGGATGTTTTTGGACCTATTGAGGGCAGATTTAGCATATCGAAAAGAATCCTGGGTTAATTGGGATCCAGTAGACAGAACGGTACTTGCCAATGAGCAAGTCATTGATGGGTGTGGCTGGAGGTCCGGAGCACCAGTAGAACGGAAGCTCCTTCCACAATGGATGTTCCGAATCACGGCTTTTGCCGACGACCTCCTCGATAGTCTTAATAGTCTTGAGCGCTGGCCCGATTCAGTAAGGCTCATGCAAGAAAATTGGATCGGTCGCTCGGATGGCATGATAATTGATTTTGCTTTGAAAGACCGTGAAGACTTTCTAACGGTGTTTACCACACGACACGACACGTTATTTGGAGCAAGTTTCTGTGCCATAGCCGCAGATCATCCACTGGCTAATGAACTCGCCCAGGATAATCCTGGTTTGAGAGATTTTATTAAAAAATGTAGGCAGTTGGGTACAAGTGAGGCTGTTCTGGAAAAAGCGGAAAAAATTGGTTTTGATACTGGGGTGCGAGTTTTACATCCATTCCTTCCAGAACGAGAACTCATTGTTTTCGTGGCCAATTTTGTACTTATGAATTATGGCACTGGTGCTATCTTTGGATGCCCTGCACATGATCAACGTGATTTGGATTTCGCTAGGAAATATGACCTAGAAGTTTTACCAGTAGTCTGCCCTGAAGGGGAGATAGGATCTAATTTTAGTGTTGGAGACAAAGCTTTCACCGGGCAAGGGTTGTTAATTAACTCCTCTTTCCTAAACGACATGACTATCAGTGCTGCAAAGAGCGAGGTTGCCGAACGTCTAGAGGACCAAAATCAAGGAAAAATCCATATCAGCTACAGACTTCGGGATTGGGGGGTGTCGCGTCAACGTTACTGGGGATGCCCTATCCCCATTATTTACTGCCCTACATGCGGCATAGTGCCTGTGCCCCAAGCTGACCTCCCGGTGCTGTTGCCAGACGATATTGATTTCGACAAGCCAGGAAACCCCCTCGACCGACATCCTACTTGGAAAAATCTGCCGTGTCCGGAATGTGGAACTCCGGCCGAACGGGAAACGGACACATTTGATACATTCGTTGACTCTTCGTGGTATTTTTGCCGCTTCGCCTGCCCAGACTCGGATGTCCCAGTAAACCCCGATGACATAAATACATGGTTACCGGTTGACCAATATGTAGGAGGGATAGAACACGCTATACTCCACTTATTGTACTCCCGTTTTTTTATGCGTGCCATGCGACAATGTGGCTATATCGATTTTGACGAGCCATTTACTGGATTACTAGCTCAAGGCATGGTTTGCCACGAGACATATAGAGACAGTAATGGGTGGCTCTTCCCAGAGGAGGTAGAACGTACCCAGCAGGGCACACTAGTGCGACGGGATGATAAGGCTCCGGTCATAACGGGCCGATCAGAGAGCATGAGTAAATCAAAGAAAAATGTGGTCGATCCAGAAACAATAATAGCTAATTACGGTGCAGATACAGCCCGCCTCTTTATGTTGTCTGATAGTCCTCCTGAGCGTGATATAGAATGGAGCGAGTCTGGCGTCGAAGGCGCATGGCGTTTTGTACAAAAATTATGGCGGTTCGTAGACCCATCCGAATTCCCACTATCACCAATTGGCGCAGCCACGCCCAACACTTTTCAAGAAACACATATAGATCTTCGACGATGTACACACCGAGCCATCACGGATGTAACTGCTGATTTTGAAAAATTTAGATTCAATAGAGCAGTCGCCCATATCCGCGAACTCGCTAATAAAATAGCTACGTTTAACGACGATAGCTTTGAAGGGTCTTGGGTTTTACGAGAGGCTCTTGAAACATTGGTAAAACTTCTCGGACCCATTACACCACATATAGCTGAAGAAATGTGGTGTGTGCTTGGTTATCAACCTAGTCTAGTGGTCTATCCTTGGCCGAAGCCAGACCCAAATCTTGTGGAAGAACAAAGCACAACTATCGCTTTACAAGTGAACGGAAAGCTCCGGGCAACAATTTCCCTTCCCCATGATACTGACCAAGAGGAAGCCAAAAGAAAAGCTCTCGAAAACCCCACTATAGTCGCCGCTATCGGCGACCGAACCGTGCACAAAGTTATTGTGGTACCAAACCGAGTCATAAATGTGGTGGTTTAGAACTTTAGCACTCCTAATAACTTTAGTTGGGCCAATAGCTGGTTGCGGTTTTCGACCTATGTACGGTCATAATGACGGCAACGAGGTTTTAGAACACCTAGGGGCTATTGAAATTGCCCCTATGCAAGGCCTGCTAGGCAACGAAATGTACAATCAATTGCTTGATAACCTCGGTCCACGAGGTAATGGCAGTGTCCCCCGCTATAGGCTTGTCATGCAATTGGAAACCTCTAGGGAAGCACTAATCACAGAAGCGGACAGCCAGATACGTCGTTTTAAGCTGGCTGTTACTGCCAGCTACACGTTAAAGCTAATAGTCTCTGACCGAGCCTTACACTCTGGAAGGGCACGTGCAATTGCTAGTTACAACGTGGTCGAAACCAATAATTATGGTTCCTCGGTCGCCGAAGAGGAAGCAAACCTGCGAGGTATCAGGCAAATCAGCGAACAAATTGTTGCTGCCCTATCTTTGCTGTTCAAACGACCCGAATTCAAATCGAGGTAATAAGGTGAAGATTGGCAACGCGAAAATCAATGCTTTCTTAGCGAATCCTGGGAGCGACCTCAGAGCGGCGCTATTTTACGGACCAGACCAAGGACTAGTGAGGGAGAGGGCAGACTTAATTGCGAAAGGAATTGTTGACAACCCAGCAGATCCATTTCGGAATTGTTTTCTTAGTGCGGCCATGATCAAAGAGAACCCGAACCTGTTGTTTGACGAAGCAGCTTCCCTATCAATGACAGCAGGTCCACGCATTGTGCGCATCCAAGATGCAAATGACTCCCAGACAGCTTTGTTTAAACAGCTTTTGGAGAATCAGGAGCCACTCTCGCTCGTACTTGCTGAGGCCGGCGAACTCCGACCACGTTCGCCATTGCGACAACTTTTTGAAAACCAAGAAAAAGCTGCTGCCGTTGGATGTTACCTGGACGACGCTCAAGCCTTAGACAGTTTGATTCACGAAATTTGTGCTACAAATAATCTCTCCATCACGCAGGAGGCCACACAATATCTTATTAAGAATCTGGGGGCTAACCGGCTCGTGAGCCGTCGGGAACTAGAGAAGCTGGTGCTGTACGCAGGAAGCTCGCAAAAAATAACTGAAATGGATGCCTCTGCTGTAATTGGCGACAACGGGGAAACTACAATCAGTACTTTAGCCATAGACATTTTGGATGGTAACAATGAACAGGTGGTTCGCTCATTATCGCGGCTTAAGTTAGAGGGCGTTGGTGACATACAAATAATTCGTGGATCACTGCGGCACCTGCACCGACTGCATCTAGTGGTAACTCGTTTAGTCGCGGGAGAAAACGTAACCCTCGCTATAAATAGCTTTCGCCCGCCACTTCATTTCTCAATTCGAGACAAAGTAAAGGCACAGGCCCATCTTTGGCCGTTGGAAAAACTACAGAAAGCCATGAAAATATTATTGGAGGCAGAAATAGTCTGTAAACAGCAGAGCAAGCTCACCTCTCTTGTTACTTACATGGCCATCCTGAGTATTTCAAATGCAGGCAGAAAATTGAAGAGCGAACGATAGAACTTCCAGACTAGTCACAACTTACACTGCTTTTCAAGCCACTAATGATGCGGTCCAATTGATCAAGACTTCCATAAGAAATTAGGATATCGCCACGTTCCGCGTCACCACTGATGATCACTTTGACGCCCAAAATCAGGCTCAGTTCAGCTTCAAGAGCGAGTGTGTTTGGACTCTTACTTTTTTTACTATGAACTTTCGGTGAACGCTCTTTCCCGACTAGTCGTTCAGCTTGTCGTACGCTAAGTCCTTGTTTTATAATTATTTTTCCAATCCTTATTGGATTTTCTGCTACAACCAAGGCGCGTGCATGACCCGCCTGTATAGCACCTTCTTCCAACCATTTCTGGACGGGAGGCGGTAACTTCAACAATCTTATGGAATTAGCCACATGACTTCTACTTTTGCCCACCTGCTGGGCAACACCATCCTGGGTCTCGCCAAATTCCTCAATAAGGCGAGCGTATCCACGGGCTTCCTCTATTGCGTTTAAATCGTCTCTTTGAATATTTTCTATCAGGGCTACTTCCAAAGCCTCTCGGTCATTAAGGTCTCGCACCACCGCGGGTATTTCGTGTTCCTGGGCAATTTGCGCCGCACGCCAACGACGCTCTCCGGCAACTATCTCAAATTGTTCAGGGTTTGAAGGATCGGGACGAAGCAATATTGGTTGCAACACTCCCTTCTTTTTTATGGAAAGTGCTAAATCCTGGAGTTCTGCCTCATCAAAAATCTGCCGTGGCTGACCAAGGTTAGGGCGAATTAAATCAAGGGGGACCCTTTTGAGAATTTGGGTACCATTCTCAATTACTGTTCCCTGAGGATTATTGCCTAATAGCGCATCGAGACCTTGTCCAAGACCATGCGGTTTAGATATCATATTACTGTTCCCTCTGCGTCACTGGCGCAAATTTCTTTCACTAGCCTCATGTACGCTTTTGCACCACTGGAACGGTGATCATAAAGCATGACCGGCTTCCCGTGTGAAGGAGCTTCCGAGACCCGCACATTTCTGGGAATTACTGTCTTATATACTATGGACCCAAAATGTGCCCGAACGTCGGCCGCCACATCGGCTGACAACCTATTTCGTTGATCATACATCGTTAAAAGTACGCCTTTTATTTCGAGGTCCGGATTAAAACTCTCCTGGACTCTCTCAACTGTCTTGAGTAATTGGGAGAGACCCTCAAGGGCAAAAAATTCGCACTGCAACGGGATCAATAACGCATTAACAGCTGACATTGCGTTCAAAGTGAGTAATCCCAATGAAGGTGGACAATCAATTAATAGATCGTCATAAAGATCCGTTATGGGCGCCAAACGATCCCGCAAACGGAACGCTCGGTCGTCCTTATCTACCAATTCCAACTCAGCTCCCGTTAAGTTGATATCAGAGGGTACCAGAGACAGACCCGGGACTTCAGTAGGCATTATGGCCTGCTCCAGCGTGACACCATCCATAAGAACATCATAGGTTGTGTGAAGGCGGCTCGTTTTCGGTACTCCCAAGCCCGTGCTAGCATTGCCCTGGGGATCGAGGTCCACTACTAATACTTTACGCTTCAATGCGGCTAACGCCGTTGCCACATTGATAGCGGTTGTAGTTTTGCCCACACCACCCTTTTGGTTAGCAATTGCAAAACAATTAGCTCCTGCATGGACACTGTTACCTAAGTTATTTTTCATTTGCTGGTGCTAGATCTTTTATTTCAAGTACCACACCGGTTGGATCAGTTCGGCTGGGGTGTTTATGGAGGCGCATTGTCCAATCTTTATATGCCTGGGTCAATTCTTGTTCTATCGAACGGCCTTTATGTAAGAAAGCTGTTCCACCAGGACGAAGCCAAAGATGTACGTAGCCCAATAACTTAGTCAAAGGAGCCAAGGCACGGGCAGTAACAACATCCGCAAGCACTTCGTTACTCGAAGATTCAAGGCGGCCATTTGTGATTTTCACGTTTACATTGGTAGCTTTGGCAACTTCAGAGAGAAACAAGCATTTTTTTGTACTACTTTCCACTAGTTCCACATTAGGCTGTCCCATTATTGATAAGACCATGCCGGGAAATCCAGCTCCTGTTCCAAGATCAACCACACTAGATGGGGTTGATGGCCAAAGACCGATCAACTGCGCAGAATCATAAAAATGCCGATGCCATAGGCTTTCAAGACTTTTTTGTCCGACTAAGTTAAAACGTTCCTGCCAAGATCGTATGCATAATTCGTAGTGTCGAAAATTATTCAATGTTTCACGTGAAACACCGGTCTCTCTCTGAAACTCTTCCGCTCCGAAGTCATCATTCAACATTTAAGCATTGCCAAAACACTCAACCCTGAGCACGATTTGCTTCACGGCGCAAGTGAACCATCAAGGCGGTCAGAGCTGCTGGTGTCACTCCCGGTAGGCGAGAGGCCGCAGCTATGGTCTCCGGTCTGGTCTGAATTAAGCGCTCCTTGGCCTCATGAGATAAGCTTCCAACAGTCTCATAGTTAATTTGGTCAGGAATCTTAACACCTAGGTCCCGTCGGTATGCCTGGATCTCTGTATCCTGGCGCTCCAAGTAACATTGGTACTGGGCATCAATCTGGATTTGTTTCGCCAATTTTGGATTTAAATGACCAAGCTCTGGCCAAATTGGAATTAGCTCAGCCAAACCTATACCAGGATAGCCGAGTAACTCTATGGCGCTTCGGCTTACCCCGTCAGATCGCACACTTAGCCCATGAGACTGAGCTAAAGTCGGACTGATCTGTAGCGACTCCAGCGTCCGTTTGGCCAAACTCAAAGCCGTTTTCTTAGACTGAAAAACGCTATATCTTTTGTTATTCACACAACCCGCAATTGTTCCTCGTTCAGTGAGCCTTAAATCAGCATTATCGGGTCTTAACCGCAACCGGTATTCTGCCCGCGAGGTAAACATACGGTACGGCTCTGTCACACCCATTGTTACTAAATCGTCAATTAACACACCCATCAGTGCTTCTGCTCGATCGAAAATTACTGGCTGTTTACCGAGGACAGAGCGACTAGCGTTTAAACCCGCCACGAGCCCTTGAGCAGCTGCCTCCTCATATCCCGTTGTACCATTAATTTGGCCTGCTAAATAAAGCCCTGGGATCTTTTGGGTCTCAAGGCTAGGGTGAAGCTCCCTTGGGTCTATAAAATCATATTCTACAGCGTAACCAGGCCGGAGCAATCGGGCTTCTTCGAGACCGGGTATACTTTGAACCATCTTGACCTGGATTTCATACGGCAAAGAGGTTGAGATACCGTTGGGATACACCACTTCACTATCCAAGCCTTCTGGCTCCAGAAATATCTGGTGTCGGCCACGATCCGAAAAACGAACTACTTTATCCTCTATTGAAGGGCAATACCTCGGCCCACGGCTCTCAATCGCCCCCGAATATATTGGCGTTCTATGCAGGTTAGATCTTATTATATCATGGGTCTGCTGAGTCGTGCCGGTAATATGACATTGAATTTGCTGCCGTCCAATCTGATCCGTTAAATAAGAGAAGGGAACAGGAGCATCATCACCATGCTGAATCTCTAAAGCTGCATAATCTATTGTTTTGCCATCAAGGCGCGGAGGAGTGCCAGTTTTCAAGCGACCTAGTCTGAACCCCACGCTAGCTAATGTGCCAGACAACCCGCTGGATGCTGCATCCCCCAGACGCCCGGCAGGCCGTTGGTCTTCACCAATATGTATGATTCCACCCAAAAAGGTACCGGTAGTTATTATTACATGTGCTGAACGAATGCGATCACCATTTGCGCATATTACACCCAGAAGACTACCCGACCCATCGAGCCATATATCCTCTGCCTCTCCAGCCCTTACAGTGAGACTCTTTAGCGAATACAGCAAATTCTGGATAGCAAACTTGTAAAGTTTCCTATCCACCTGGGCCCGTGGCCCTCTCACGGCCGGCCCTTTGCTCGAGTTTAGCACACGAAACTGAATTCCACCTGTATCAGCTGCCCGACCCATCAAGCCATCAAGAGCATCAATCTCGCGAACCAGAGTTCCCTTCCCAACCCCACCTATAGCCGGGTTGCACGACATTTCGCCGATTGTATCAATTTTCTGGGTCAATAAACACACCTGAACACCGACACGCACAGCTGCTGCGGCAGCCTCACATCCGGCGTGTCCACCACCTATAACCACCACATCGAAATCCAAGATACCCTTGCCTTGTTCGTTCCGCGATATCATACCTATCATCCAATCATCGAACAGAACTTAAAAGTAGAGCCGTGATAAGTCAAAGTTCTATAACAGTTTAACATCAAATCAGTATCAGATCGGGTCTTATAACGAACAATTTCCCTTGGAAGTTCTCACCCCCATTTTGTACATGGCAGACATCATAACAAATAGTCGATATTATTGTTATTATAGAATAATGCGTTAATTTCTATATTACAACATAATGAAATGTCTCATTTCCCAATACAAAATTCAGAAAAAATTAAACCGAGTATATCTTCAACATCAACTCGGCCAGTGATGCGTCCCAAAGCGTTTGACGCATGGCGCAGCTCTTCCGCCCTAAGTTCTAATGCATGAGTCTCAGAAAACCGTCCCAGTGCCTTCACACAAGCAATTAATGACTCCCTATGACGTTGACGAGTAATAATTGCCCCACCCCCCCCAGACGCCATGATTTCCTCGACACGCCTACCGAGCTCCTCAGAAAACTTCTCTAGACCAACTCCCGTACGGCAGGAAACACCCAATACCGGATGCCCTTTGATCGACGGCGGTACTTTTACTGCATTCAAATCAGTTTTATTCATAAGTAGTAAACCAGGTCGCCCCGCTAGCAGATACTCAGGATCGATCCTGGAGGCATTAGAAGCGTCATAAACAGCTACTACTATGTCTGATGCCTCAGCTGCCATCTTACCCCTTCTTATACCTTCTATTTCCACTGCATCATGGCTTTCCCGCAACCCAGCAGTATCTGATATCAATACCGGAAAGCCACAAAGATCCAGTTGCACTTCAAGAACATCCCTTGTAGTTCCTGACCTATCATGAACAATCGCAACATCCCTTTTAGCCAACCAGTTCAGTAAACTGGATTTCCCAACGTTTGGAGCTCCGACTATGGCCACGCTTATGCCATCCCGTAATCGCTGACCCCTATTATCATCGTCAAGATGTGTTGATATTTCCTTCGCCAACAGAGCCACCTCTGCGCTGAGGGCCTCCGATAATCCAACCGGTAGTTCTTCATCAGAAAAATCTAGGACTGCTTCTATGTGGGCTAGGTTTCTAAATAGCCGGCACCTCCATTCCTCATACACATCGCTCAGACTTCCCTGAAGCTGCCTAATTGCTTGAATTCGCTGCATTTCTGTTTCGGCCGCAATAAGATCCGCCAATCCTTCTGCTTCTGTCAGGTCCATTTTTTCGTTAATAAAGGCTCGGCGTGAAAACTCTCCAGGGTCCGCAACACGTACCCCGCTCATAGCGCTGAGCTCCTCCATTACGGCGGAGACAACAGCCCTCCCTCCATGCAGATGGTACTCAACTACATCCTCGCCGGTAAAACTGTGTGGCTCTGGAAACCAAATCACCAACGCCATATCAAGTAGTATCCCAGTTTTAGGCCGAGATATCTTAGTCAGTGTGGCATGGCGCGGCCTTAGTTGACTCTGATCAGTTAGCTTTTCTAATGTCGTTTTTGCACTCGGCCCCGACACCCTGATGAGGGCCACTCCAGCAGTACCCGGGCCACTTGCCAAAGCATAAATTGTTTCCGACACCGAACTATCTTGACCCCTGTACTCAGTCATCATGGGAAGCCGAATTTAAAATTCGGAGGATCCCGGTTCTTCATCGGGCATTAACATCAACCTTTCGACCCTGCCTCCCCTGACAACATGGGTTTGCAAGACCTCGTCAACATCTTCCTTAGTCATACACCGATACCAAACCCCCTCAGGATAGATCACAATAGTTGGTCCTAACTCGCACCGATCTAGGCACTGTGCCGAATTAATTCTCACTTGATTCAGCCCCAACTCCTTGGCTCTAGCCTTCATATATGCTCGGAGCTCTAGGCCCCCCTTCTCAGAACAGCAACCACGTGCATGGCCCTCGGGTCTTACATTTACGCAACAAAAGACATGAGTCTGGTAGAATGGTGGGGGATCATTATTAGTCGTCAATATTTTCGTTCCTTTAAATTTTCACATTATCTTGATACAAGTATTAACTTTTTCCACCCTGACACAAGCTGGATGCAGGATTGTATTGCAAACAAAATTGAGATGTACGTCAGGTGGTAACCCTGTTCATATGATCTATAAAGTTGGGCGCGACTAGGACAATCCATTTGTACCATTGTCAACTTCATTAATGCAGTCATGACATCTCTAATTGTAATAAAAACTAGAATGGGCGAACTCAGTGTGTACGGCGATAATGCTATCACCGGAGTTGACTGGGGTCGTGCCGGAATCTCCGCCCCAAATGAGGTGTTAATAGAAGCAAAATCTCAAATACTAAATTACTTTAACGGGACATTAAGGTCTTTTTCCCTGCCAATTTCGCCTGAGGGAACCCAATTTCAGGTTCGAGTCTGGAAAGGTCTTACTAAAGTTCCGTATGGTGAAACTTTAACATACGGAAAGTTTGCCAAAAGACTCAATACTAGTCCTCGGGCTGTCGGCAGAGCATGTGCCAGCAATCCTATTCCCTTGATAATACCTTGCCACAGAATCATTGGTCGAGGAGGAGCCTTAGTTGGCTATAGCGGTGGAGACGGCATAGCGACCAAGGCAAACTTAATCATTTTTGAAAAGGAGACGGCCCAGGAATGAACCAAATTTCGACGCACAGTTTAAATAACTATATTTTTTGTCAACGCAGAGTATTTTGGCTACAAGATGCCATCTCGGACATCTAAACCTATAAAAATTTTGGAGATAAAAAAATGAAGTGTAATGCCATCGTGGCTCATCAAACAGGTGGACCAGAAGTCATGCAATGGGAAGAAGTAGAAGTGGGTGATCCTGGCCCAGGCGAAGCGTTAATTCGTCAAACTGGGATCGGCATGAACTTCATAGATATTTATTTCCGGACAGGTTTGTATCCCGCCCCTAATATGCCTCTATGCCCAGGAATGGAGGGTGCAGGGGTAGTTGAAAAAGTTGGGGAGGGCGTCACCGAAGTGGGGGTAGGAGACCGGGTTGCCTATGCGGGCATGCCGGTTGGAGCTTACTCGCACTACCGGTTGATACCTTCACATCGTCTTGTGGTGATACCTGATGGCATTGACGACGAAACCGCAGCGGGAATGATGCTAAAAGGTATGACGGTGGAATACCTGCTTGATCGAACCTACCAAGTGGTCCCAGGGGACACCATCCTACTGCATGCAGCAGCAGGAGGGATAGGTTTAATCGCTTGCCAATGGGCTAAGGCTCGCGGCGCCACAACTATTGGTACGGTCGGATCTGAAGAAAAAGCCGCTCTAGCTAAAGAGCATGGCTGTGATCACACCGTGCTATATGGTAAGGAAAATTTTGTGGCCCGAGTAAAAGAAATAACAAATGGTAAGGGTGTTCCTGTCGTATATGATTCGGTAGGAAAGGACACACTCCTAAATTCCGTGGAGTGTATTCAACCACGGGGCATTCTCGTCAATTTTGGGCAATCATCAGGAAAGCTCGAAAATTTCGACTTAGGTGCCCTTCAAAAAGGTTCTCTATATCTCACCAGACCATCCCTAATGACTTATACCGCTGAACGGAGCGATCTAGAGAAAAGCTCAAATACACTTTTTGATATGGTACTGAACGGTAAAGTAAAAATTCCAGTTAATAATCGATATGAACTCAAAGATGCGGCGCAGGCTCATCAAGATCTCGAAAACCGCTTAACGACAGGTACAACCGTATTCACACCATAAGGCGGAGGAACAAACGCCAGTATCAAAAACGGCCGGTCCTGCTATAGATTTAAATAGTCCAAAGCAGGACTGGTCCAAGGGCATGTCTCTGGACAAATGTTTTTACCCCCAATCAAGTATTCATTGATTCAAAAAAGTCATCATTAGTTTTGGAAGCTTTTAACTTATCTAATAAAAATTCCATGGCATCAGAAACTCCCATTGGAGTCAAAATGCGCCGCAGAACATACATTTTGGAAAGCTCCCCTTTAGCTACGAGGAGCTCTTCTTTCCTAGTTCCAGATTTCCCAATATCAATGGCTGGGAAGGTACGTTTATCAGATAATTTACGGTCCAGCACAATTTCGCTGTTACCCGTACCTTTAAACTCCTCGAAAATTACCTCGTCCATTCGAGAACCGGTATCGATTAACGCTGTTGCAATAATCGTTAATGATCCGCCTTCTTCAATATTCCTAGCCGCACCAAAAAAACGTTTGGGGCGTTGTAAGGCATTCGCATCGACACCGCCTGTAAGTACCTTTCCTGATGAAGGTACAACTGTATTATAGGCTCTACCCAAACGGGTGATTGAATCCAAAAGGATTACCACATCCCTACCATGCTCTGTCAAACGCTTGGCTTTTTCAATTACCATCTCTGCCACTTGAACGTGACGTGCCGCAGGTTCGTCGAAAGTAGAGCTGACCACCTCACCTTTCACAGATCGTTGCATATCAGTAACTTCCTCCGGTCGCTCGTCTATTAGCAGAACAAGTAAGTAGACTTCCGGATGGTTGGCGGTAATAGAATGAGCGATATTCTGCAGGACAACAGTTTTACCGGTCCGTGGCTGGGCCACGATTAGCGCGCGTTGCCCTTTTCCCAGCGGTGCAACCAAATCTATTACACGCGCCGTCATGTCTTTATCCTCAGAGGTTTCCACTTCAAGACGAAGCCACTGATCTGGATATAATGGGGTTAAATTATCAAAATGGATCTTGTGTCTAACATTATCTGGGGACTCAAAATTAATATCTTTTATTTTAAGTAAAGCGAAATACCGCTCACCGTCTTTTGGTGGGCGAATTTCACCATCTACGGTGTCCCCAGTACGTAAGCCAAATCTACGGATCTGGTTGGGAGATACATAGATGTCGTCTGGCCCTGGCAAATAGTTGGATTCGGGTGAGCGTAGAAAGCCAAAACCGTCCTGTAATATTTCTAGGACTCCTCCACCCGAAATCTCTATATCACTTTCCGCAAGTTGCTTGAGTAGCGCAAACATCAAATCTTGCTTACGCAAGGTGCTTGCATTTTCTACACCATGCTCTTCGGCATAGGCGATTAGGTCGCTAGGAGATTTTTGTTTTAGTTCTTGCAAATGCATGATGTGCTCGGATTGGTCAGGATGTCACGATTGCGCCGCGCAGAACCAATTCGATTTTTATCGAACCTGAACTACTTTAGTTATTACCACGATACTTTGCGGTTTAACGAAAAATTATCTGTAAACAGGAGGAACTTCTCGGGACAAAAAGAAAAACTAACAAAGAATTAGCAACTTTTTTACGCCAGTCTACACGTTTAGTCAAACTTTCAAATCAATACTGTGGATAAAACCTTACTTCCCTCAGAACGGTTTGACCACTGCCAATATAACGATGAGAACCATCATAACTGCAGGAAGTTCATTTGCTATACGATAAAACAATGTACTGTGCTTATTGTTGTCGTTATTAAAATCCGAACGCCACTTAGCCAAACAAACATGAAACACCGTCATTGAGACGACTAGGAACAGTTTCATGTGTAACCAACCATCGGTCCAATTAACACTAGGCGAAACAATTAATAACATGAT
The DNA here is from genome assembly GCA_964515905.1 of uncultured Rhodospirillaceae bacterium. Classification (GTDB taxonomy): domain Bacteria; phylum Pseudomonadota; class Alphaproteobacteria; order UBA7887; family UBA7887. The sequence goes on from CAZEWK010000086.1 coordinate 55,563, forward strand.
CCCTAAAAACCACGTAGCAAACAGTGCTGGAGTCATAATCGCATACAAAAGACGACGTTCCATGGTTTTAAACAGTTTTGCACTTGGGGCATCTTTGTTAACATCACAATGATAAACAAATAATCGGGGCAGATACAATAACCCGACCATCCACGATATTGCGGCTATAAGATGTAATGCCTTAAGCCAAAAATATGCGTCACCAAGTTGCTCAATCAACACAACCTCTTTTTAATCTTATGCTGTCACCGTAAAGTTCGGCAGCCACATTGCTTAAAGTGTTGGGGACATAAAGTTCCTTGGTCCTTTTGGCCAGCAGATAGTCTCTGGGCCAACTCCGCTAATGCCGATACGAACTCTGATGTAATGCCTAATGCTGGAACTCGTCGATACTCTGGAACACCCGATGATTTCGCAAGTTCACTGTACTCAATATCTAACTCTACAAGAGTTTCAGAATGTTCCGATACAAACGCAACGGGCACTACTACTAAGGACTTTCCCTCTATTCCAGCACGCGCAATTTCCTCTTCTGTCGATGGTCCTATCCATTCCAATGGACCAACTCTACTTTGATAACAAACCCGCCAGTCCAAATTTTTCACCCCTAAATTGTTCACTATCTCCGAAGCAGTTTTTTCAACTTGCCACTGATATGGATCACCACCCGCGATCACTTTGGTTGGCAAACCATGCGCTGAAAACAGCACTCTCAAGTTTTGCACTGGAATACTACTTTCCGTTAATACCTCCTGCAGTAAATGGCAGTGCGCTTTAATCACGCCTTCTGCTACTGGGTAACAACGAATTACTTTTGTCGGCCGTTGCAAATTTAATTTTTTTGCTGAAGCGACCCAATCGGCAATAGCCGACCCTGTCGTAGTAGTGGAATATTGTGGATACAAGGGCAACAAAATAATTTGATCTGGGTTATATTCTTTCACCGCTTTAACAGTTTCCGAGCTAAACGGATGCCAATAACGCATACATACAAATACTTCCCAGTTTCTACCGAGTTGAGCCCTTAGCGCGTCCGCCTGCTTTTGCGTCTCTGTTAGTAAAGGAGAAGACCCTCCAAGTTTCTCATATATTGTCTTAGCGATCGGTGCGCGTTTTCTTGAGATAACCTGTGCTATTATCCAACGAATGGGTTGAGGTAGTTTAATTATTGCTCTGTCATTGAACAAATTCATTAAAAACGGGCGAACTGAAGCTGCACCATCTGGCCCACCCAGATTAAATAAAACTAATGCTTTGCTAGACAATTGAGAATGCACCTAGTGCTCATGAACTAAATCGATTAGTTCAGATACGTGGTTTGGTGGTGTATTGGGAAGAACCCCATGACCCAGATTAAATATGAAGGGGCCATTGGACAGAGAAGTTTTAATATTTCTCACTGCTTCTACCATAATGTTCCCGCCAACCTGCAATATATGAGGATCCAAATTACCTTGCACCACTGTCTCTTTTTGTAACTCTTCAGCAATCCACCTCGGGGGTATTGTATAGTCCACGCTTACCGCATCAATCAACGTCCTGCGTGCATACCCAGAGTACATAGTTCCCGCACCTCGTGGAAAGCCTATAATGGGAACATTCGGGTGCTTCCTCTTTAAACGATCTACAATCGTTTTAACCGGCTTTATACACCATCTGACAAATTCTTTTTCCGGCAGTATACCAGCCCAGCTTTCAAATAACTGAATTACCTCTGCACCGGCTTCTATTTGTCGAGATAGATGTTCCACTGTTACTTCGACTAAACGATGAATTAGAAATTCAAAATCATTTGGATTACTAAATGCCCAGTGTTTAATATTCTCAAAGTTCTTAGATGGCCCGCCTTCTATCATATACGTCGCAACTGTCCAGGGTGCGCCAGCAAACCCTATCAACGTAACTGAATGGTCTAATTCCGAGACTACTTTCTCAATTGTTTCGTAAACTGCTGACAAATTTTGTAAGTTTAGATCTTTAGATAACAATCGAAGGTCTGCTATGGATCGAATTGCTGTGAGTCTTGGACCCTCCCCCTCTACAAATTTAAGTTCTTGTCCTAACGCATGAGGGATTACGAGAATATCTGAAAAAAGGATTGCCGCATCTAATTTAAACCTTTGAACAGGTTGTAACGTCGCTGCTTTTGCAAACTCTGAGTTATAACATAAATCGAGGAAACTCCCTGCTTCCGACCTTAAATCTCTATACTCGGGTAAATACCGACCTGCTTGACGCATAAGCCAAATTGGCGGGTTCGTTAGAACATTACCTGCAAGAACTTCTAGAAGAGGTTTTCCACTCATATTTATTCCTAATATATAATAAAGAATCTTAATTATATATGTAGTAGTAGATGTTTAAGATAGGAAAAATGGGGATCACGATTAATTCATAGTTAAAAACAAAAATATGGAAATACTTAAACACAGGGAAAATTATTGGAGAAAATGTGTATAAAACTTACCGAACCAGTGTTCTATTAGGGAATTAGTCCAAATTATTTTATCTATTAATCATATAAAGTTGTTAATAACTGATTTTCACACGCTTATACCACTTTTAAATTACAACTCCTTTGGATTAGTAACCACTTGTATTTTTCATGTATCTTAGGGGGACAGATATGAAAGAATTTCTCACAGTTATCTATATCCATAGACTGTCCTAACTTTATACACATAATGACTACTTTTCATCTTCATCTAATTTCTGATTCTACTGGAGAAACAGTAACTACTATAGCTAGAGCAGTACTGGCTCAGTTTGATGGCGTGGAAGTTATAGAGCACAATTGGTCACTAATTAGAAGTAAAGGTCAGCTGGAAAAATTGCTTGACACTATCAAAGAGCATCGCGGGATTGTTTTGTACACGTTAGTAAAACCGGAGTTGGAGGAGATCCTAAAAAATAGCTGTCTTGCTATATCTGTGCCTTGTGTACCAGTCTTAGCACCAGTTATGGATGCTTTCAGTTTGTTTCTGACCAGAGAAGTCCAACATCGCCCTGGAGGTCAACATGAACTTGATGAAGAATACTTCAAAAGAATTGAAGCTATGCAGTTTGCCTTATCGCATGACGATGGTCAGGCTTTGTTTGACATCGATCGAGCAGATGTAATTCTAGTTGGGGTCTCGCGCACCTCCAAAACACCAACCTGTATATATCTAGCGAACCGTGGATTAAAAGCTGGCAATGTTCCGTTTATACCAAACCAGGGTTTGCCAGAAGAAATTGCTAAGGCTAAACAGTCCCTAATAGTTGGCCTAACGACTACACCGCAGCGTCTAGTCCAGGTGCGACGAAACCGTCTAAGGCAAATGCAAGAAACGGGACTTGAGGGCTACGTGGATTTAGAGACTGTGAGGGGTGAAATAAAGGAAGCCCGCGATTTTTTTGCGAAACAAAGTTGGCCTATCATTGATGTAACTCGACGTTCAATAGAAGAAACGGCCGCGGCTGTCCTGTCACTGTATCGTGGCACACGTGTAGGCCAGTGAAGGTATAGCTTAAACCGATGAAACAGGGTAGCAGACAAAGACTTAACACAGTGATTCTTGCCTCTGGTAGTAAGGCGCGGGCAGCGCTTCTAAGAAAAGCGGGGGTAAAATTTACGATTCAGCCTGCGAGTATTGATGAAGTTTCTATAAAAGAAATGATGAGTTTAGAAGGTAGGACCGTTGCCGAAACAGCGCAGACTTTGGCTGATCTTAAAGCAGAAACTATTTCTAAGCTCGAGAAGTCGGCTTTTGTTATAGGGAGTGACCAGATGCTAGAATGTTCTGGCTCCTGGCTAAGTAAGCCAAGTACTATATCGATAGCTCGTGACCAATTAATGCTTTTACGAGGCCAGTCACACCATCTGGTATCAGCGGTTTCCGTCGCACTGGGGGGACAGACAGTATGGCGTTATTGCTCTAATTCAAGGCTAAAAATGCGTCATTTCTCAGACAAGTTCCTCGAAAGTTACCTGGCCTCACAGAAGACAGAAACGTCCGATTCTGTAGGAGGTTACAAATTAGAAGGAATGGGTGTACAGCTATTTTCAGAAATTGAGGGTGCATATTTTGATATTCTTGGATTACCTCTTATTGCGTTACTAGAATTTTTGCGTGAAAAGGGGGTGTTGGTGGAATGACTCTGACAGGATCTGCTCAAATTACTGGCGTAATAGGTTGGCCAGTAGCACATTCTTGGTCGCCCAAAGTGCATGGGTTTTGGTTAGATGAATTCGGCATTAATGGTGCATACATACCTATGGCTGTCCGGCCAGATGTTCTGGCACTGGCACTATCGGCTCTGCCGGCACTTGGCATCAGAGGCGTAAACATTACGATACCACACAAAGAAAAAGCCCTAGAAATAGTTGATGAAGCAGATGACTTAGCTCGCAAAATTGGGGCAGTGAACACCATTAGCGTCGAAAAAAATGGCCAATTGTTGGGAACTAATACGGACGCATATGGGTTTATACAAAATCTAAGATCAAACGCTCAGCGATGGAGCGTTCGAAAGCCAGCCTTGGTATTAGGCGCTGGAGGTGCGAGTCGCGCTGTTTGTGCTGCATTAATAGATGCGGATGTACCGGAGGTACGAGTTTGCAATCGGACGTTTTCACGCGCCGAAACCTTAGCTGGTGACTTAGCTGGGCCAATCACTGCGATAGACTGGTTTGATCGGGTGCAGGCCTCTACTGATGTGGGGCTGTTAGTAAATACGACCAACTTGGGTATGGTAGGCCAAACGGCACTCGACATGCCGCTGACGAAATTGCCTCCGTCCGCTGTAGTGACTGACATTGTGTATTCGCCCCTTATTACGCCATTACTGGAAAATGCACGGAAACGGGGGAATGTCGTGGTTGATGGTTTGGGCATGTTGCTGCATCAGGCGGAGCCAGGCTTTGCGGAGTGGTATGGGAGGATACCAAAGGTCTCCGCAGCTCTTCGCGACTATGTTCTTGGTCAAGAGAATGGTTCGTGAAAGGCCACTTATACTCGGGTTAACAGGCTCTATTGCTATGGGGAAAAGCGAAACGGCTAAAATGTTTCGCTACATGCAAATCCCTGTTTTTGATTCTGACGCAGTGGTTCATCGGTTGCTGGAGCGTGGAGGACTAGCTGTGAGACCTGTTTCTGAGAGCTTTCCGGGAGTGGTGAAGGACAATAACGTGGACCGAGCAGCACTTGCTAAGCGGGTGTTTAGCGATCCTCGAGATTTGGCAACCTTAGAAAAAATAATTCATCCGTTAGTCTATGATGCAAGGGCAAAGTTCCTGTCGAGAGTAAAGCTGCAGCGAAAATTTCTGGTTGTAATCGATGTACCTTTATTGTTCGAGACCGGGGGACAAAATAACTACCACGCAGTTTTAGTTGTTAGCGCTCCCAAGTTTGTACAACGACAAAGGGCTTTCGCTCGACCCAACATGAGCCCGGAAAAGCTTAACAGTATTTTGCGTCGTCAAATGCCGGATGCCCTCAAACGGTTGAAGGCCGACTACGTGGTCTCAACGGGGGTTGGGAAGCGAGCTACCTGGAGAGACATAGGTGAACTCTTGCGCAGACTTCGGTCTGGTGCTGTAATTGGCCAGCGAAGGCGTTTTAAAAAGGTTCGTCGTGCGTGAAATAGTACTTGATACTGAAACCACTGGCTTGAACCCCGATGATGGGCATCGCGTCATTGAACTAGGTTGCATAGAGCTCATCAACCACTTACCCAGTGGTCGCACGTTCCATAGTTACTTTAATCCTGAGCGAGATATACCGACTGAAGCTACAGCAGTGCATGGTCTAACTGCAGCGGACCTCCATGATCAACCTGTTTTTGCTGACCTGGCGGCCCGGTTTCTTAAATTTATTGCTAATGACAGGCTGATTATTCACAATGCCGAGTTTGACCTTCGCTTTCTCAATGCAGAGCTCCTCCGAGTTGGTCTTGATCCGATAGAATTAGATAGGTCGGTAGACACCGTTAAAATTGCCCGCCAAAAGTTTCCGGGGTCGCCAGCCAGTTTGGATGCTTTATGTAGGAAATTCTCGATTAATAACTCTATGAGAGATAAGCACGGAGCCTTGCTTGATGCTGATTTACTGGCGCAAGTGTACGTAGAACTCATTGAAGCACGCCAACCAGCACTTGGATTTGTTCCTGCGGCCACTGGCTCAGATGTAAAATCCAGCGCTCCGCGAACCTTCCGCACGCCGCGCTCCCATGCACCTAGTGAACATGAGTTATCGAAACACAGACTGTTATTGGAAAAATTAGTGCGGCCAATCTGGTTATCACATTAGCCTGATGCCTATCATATTGAGGCCCTAATTTTTATTTTCATTTGTTTTCGCATCTGCTTTGCGCTGCAGATACATTTGGGCGAAGTCAATTGGTTCAAGCATTAGAGGTGGATATCCGCCGTCGCGTGAACAATCTGCAATAATGCGTCGTGCGAACGGGAATAAAAGGCGTGGACACTCTATCATTATAACGGGTTCCAATTGTTCAGCGGATACCCCGGACACTACAAATGTTCCTCCGTACACTAGTTCCACCAAAAACACTAATTCATCATTTATAGAGGCTTTGGCATTGATATGTAGCTCAATCTCATGGCCGTCATCAGGAGCTGAGCGACCGTTAACAGACACTGAGATGTCTATTTTGGGCGGGTTCTCTGTGCCAAATTGTTTGCCAGCATTTGGATTTTCGAACGAAAGATCTTTTACAAACTGTCCGCGAGAGATAATTCTCCGGCGCTGGCTGGCTTGATCACTGGAACCAGGGGCCGTCTCGGGTTCGGTTTTGGAGGTGCCCGATATATCTGACATCTCTGTCTCCATTAAGTGTTAAAAGATTAGCGCTCGCTAGCACGTATAAACCTGTGTGACAACCGATTAAAGTAAGGGAAGAACACCAGGTTATAAAAGTACCCCTTGTCTATGATAAGTATTACCCCCATCTTTGATATAGAATTTTAATCTGAGTGCTGGACCCAGTCCTCACAACCCACTAAAGTTGCTCTGGATATAGAGATATATGCAGGGATCTTCTGCCAAAAAGAGCGGCATTACTATGAACACCGGCCTTCAGTTTTTGGATATTCTTGTTTTCGCAATGATCGCAGGCTTTCTTCTGCTGAGATTGCACAGAGTTTTGGGGAAGAAAACCGGTAATGATCAGCCTTCGCAATTCCTCTCAGATGAGAAACGTCAACATGAGAACGTCGTTCCTATAAAAGACACCGACGTTTCCGAGGATGCCACGGATGCAACCACCGATAATTTAAGAACACTTTCCCAGATTAAAGTTGTGGATCCGAATTTTGACGAAGCACTTTTCTTGGAAGGTGCAAAAACGGCATTTGAGCTGATATTGGGAGCTTTTGCTAAGGCTGATTCTAGCCAGTTGGAAACGCTGTTGGATGCGGCCACCTATAAAAGTTTTTATGAAGAGATTGAACGGCGCGACCATACGGGTGAGATGCTGGAAACCACTTTGGTCTCCATCAAACTTGCGGATATTACTGATGCCGAACTGTCTGGAAGTGCGGCCCTTATAACTGTTAAGTTTATAAGCGAACAGGTAAATGTTACTCGTAATAAATCTGATGAAGTCGTAGCAGGAGATCCATTACGGGTCGAGACCATAAAAGATCTATGGGTGTTTGCTCGGGAACTTCGATCTGCGGACCCCAATTGGAAGCTGATTGAGACCAGGCCGGGTGATTGAGCACTCTTCGACATTGGACTGGTTCTGCGAGTAACTTGATCGCCGAAAAGTGGTTTCTACTTGGTGTACTGGTTTCTTTTCTACTGGTCGTGTCTGCGTGTTTGAGCATAGCGATATGGTTGATACCGCCTCGTGGGACCCCATCTTTACAGCTAATTAGTGTCGAATACGATCACCTTCATGATTGGAATTTCGATCACCAAGGACAAGCAATCGCGGCATTATTGCGTTCTTGTTCCAAGATAGTTCGATATGCTCCCTCTAGAGCAATGGGCCCCAGAGCGGTTGCGGGATATGCTAGGGACTGGTTTTCTCCCTGCAATGCTGCTGAGACGGTTGAGCAAGCAGATCATATTGCCGCTAGGGCTTTTTTTCAAAAGTGGTTCAAACCGTATCTGATTACTTATGAGGGAAAACACAATGGCTTGTTCACCGGCTATTACGAGCCCACTCTAGAGGGCTCCCTGAGTCCGGATAGTGTGTTTAGGATACCGCTTTTGGCCCGGCCAAAAGATCTAGTGAGTGTATCCCTCGGACGGTTTCGAAATGAATGGAAGGGAGAGAGAACAGCTGGTGTGGTCAAGAAAGGGCGATTAGAACCTTATTTTAGCCGAGCAGAAATTGAGGATGGACGGCTAAGAAATAAGGGGCTTGAACTGGTTTGGGTTAAAGACCCTATCGATGCATTTTTTATGCATATCCAAGGCTCGGGACGAATTTCACTCCCTGATGGAAAAATCCTTCGATTAGGATATGACAGCCAAAATGGGCATTCATATACCTCTATCGGCAAAGAACTAGTGAACGAAGGTGCCATCAAGCGCGCTGACGTTTCTATGCAATCTATTAAGGCGTGGTTACAGGCGAATCCGGATCGTAGGTCCGACATACTAAATCGTAACGCGTCGTACGTTTTTTTTCGTTTTAACAGCCAAGAAGGGCCAGTTGGAGCTGCCAATGTAGTATTGACTCCTCTCAGATCGATAGCTGTGGATCTTCGCTTTCTTCCACTAGGGGTACCCCTTTGGCTGGAGACAGGTGTGCCGGGGCTAAAGGATGGGGAGGTGTCTTTTCGTCGTTTAATGATAGCCCAGGATACGGGAGGGGCAATTCGGGGTGCCATTAGGGGCGATGTTTTTTGGGGCGCGACTGAGGATGCAGCGGAGATAGCAGGGCGTATGAAAAGCATCGGGAGGTACTACATACTGTTGCCGAGGGGAATCTCCGATATCGACTGACCTGTTAATTTATATCTTATTCAGAATAGCTGAAATACTTGTGCCACTTGCCTTCAACACCTCGGCTTCGAAACCTAAAAGGTGCTAGCTTAGACAGAAGAGTGTATAAACCCTTTATCTTTCTGGGTTAAATGGCACTTAATTTGATGAGAAAATCTGACGGGAAAAAGAACAGCCGATACGTTGGGTTAAGTAAACAGGACCTGCAGCTTTGGCGGCAAATAACGGAGGGTGATAATATTTTACCAGGCCGTATGTACAACTTGGCCGATGAATCTGACAATTTGGGTCAGGCAAAAATACCGGAGAACGCCCCAAGCGTCCCGTCTAGGCAGCCTCATACTGTACCTCAACCCGCGCGGCCTAGCGTTAATATTGGTGTCGGCCTTGATAGAAGGACAGAACAAAAATTGCAGCGCGGGCAAATACCTATAGAAATGCGCCTAGATCTCCATGGAATGACTCAATCTGAGGCCCATATTCATCTAAATAGTTCGATAGAGCATGCACAGGAGGTAGGAAAACGATGTTTATTAGTAATAACTGGCAAAGGTACCGCTCGTAAAGATGGCGGCATCTTAAAGGCGATGGTTCCTAGATGGTTGCAAGACCCACCGAATCAATCCCGTGTCTTGACCAGTAAAGTAGCAAGACCCCGTCACGGAGGATCTGGAGCCTTGTATGTGCTATTGAGAAAGAAGAAGTAGTAATTTGACCTGATCGTTTTCGTTTCATAACAAAAAAACTCAAAGAATAAACTTGCTTAGATCCGCATCTCGCACCAAATCGCCAATATTGTCTTTTACAAAACTATCATCTACCGTCAGAGTTGAACCACCTTGGTCAGTGGCGTTAAAGCTGATTTCTTCTAATAGTCGTTCCATCACAGTATGAAGGCGCCGAGCGCCAATATTTTCCACTCCTTTGTTCACTTCATCTGCCAATGTGGCAATTGTGTTGATGCCGTCCACAGTAAAATCAAGTGTGACTTCTTCAGTGGCCATCAGCGCGGAATATTGTCTGGGAAGACTATTCTCAGGCTCTGTAAGTATACGAACTAAATCACTGCGCTCTAGTGGTTTTAGTTCAACTCGGATAGGAAGCCTTCCTTGCAGTTCTGGCAGTAAATCAGAGGGTTTTGCAGTATGAAATGCACCGGATGCAACAAATAGGATGTGATCTGTGCGGACTTGCCCGTGTTTTGTGGAAACTACTGTACCCTCTATTAAAGGCAAAAGATCGCGTTGGACACCTTCTCTGCTGACTTCGGCCCCAGTGCGCTCGGAACGTGCGCAGATCTTGTCCAACTCGTCAAGAAACACAATTCCCGTGTCTTCTACTGTGCTCAGCGCCTCTCTAACTAATTTTTCTTCATCTAATAGCTTGTCACTTTCCTCAGCGATCAAGATATCGTAACTTTCTGCCACCGATAATTTTCGCTCTTGAGTACGTCCTCCAAGGGCTTTGCCAAGTATTTCGTTCAGATTTATCATTCCCATTTGGGCGCCAGGCATTCCTGGAATATCCATGGTTGGCATACCAGGAAAAGTTGTTTCTTGAATCTCAAGAGAAATTTCTCGGTCATTGAGGGTACCCTCTCGTAGCATTTTGCGAAATTTCTGACGGGTCTCCTCGCTAGCTTTGTCTCCGACTAATGCGTTCAAAACTCGCTCCTCAGCCGCGCCATGCGCTCGAGCTTCAACCTCTTTTCGCATCCGCTCTCGGGCCATATTCAAAGCCACTTCAACCAAATCCCGGATTATGGATTCTACGTCTCTTCCTACATAACCGACTTCCGTAAATTTGGTAGCTTCAACTTTTATAAAGGGAGCCTGAGCCAGCCGGGCTACTCGTCTCGCTATTTCGGTTTTCCCCACGCCAGTTGGCCCAATCATAAGAATATTCTTTGGAAGAACTTCTTCCCGTAGATCATCCGGAAGTTGTTGCCGCCGCCACCGGTTCCGTAAGGCGATTGCTACAGCCCTTTTTGCTTCGCTTTGGCCCACTATAAACCTGTCGAGTTCTGAAACAATTTCGCGAGGAGTGAAAGCGGTCATGAGCAGCCCGCATGTGATTCTATTGTTTCCACAATTACGTTCTCATTGGTGTAAACACATATGTTGGCAGCAATTTTCATGGCTTTTCTTGCTATTGTTTCGGCATCTAGCCCATCAACATCAATTAATGCACGGGCAGCTGAGAGAGCATATGCTCCGCCGGAACCAAGACCGATTAAACCGTCTTCAGGTTCTAATACATCTCCATTTCCAGACAACAACAGAGAAGTGTCAATGTCAGATACAGCCATCATTGCTTCGAGCCTCCGTAAGTAACGATCCGTCCGCCAATCTTTTGCTAATTCGACACAGGCCCTCGTCAATTGTGCTGGATACTGTTCTAATTTACCCTCAAGCCTTTCAAACAACGTAAACGCGTCTGCTGTGGCGCCAGCAAACCCGGCTACGATAGTCCCATCTCCAATCCGACGCACTTTTCGAGCGTTGGCTTTAATGACAGTATCACCGAAGCTTACCTGCCCATCTCCCGCCATCGCCAAGACGCCATTTTTCCGCACTGAAAGAATTGTTGTCGCGTGCATATTTTTAAAGTTCTTGGGGTTCAATCCTGTATGCCTCGAAATTATTAATGCTAATATAGTATAAGCATAGCCTTATAACTTGGTGTTAGTGTTGCCAACGTCAAGAACTAAACTTTTTAGTAATTGAGAAAGATATTAGTGGACTGGAGGGTTTAAACTGAGCTTTACCTCAAACCACTGATAAATTACGATTATCGAGATTGGCTGGCCTCAAGGCGAGGTTCTTGCTAAAACTATTACAGTGCCACGATATTTACAGGAAATGCAATGCGGCAGGCTAATATAGAACGCAGCACCAAAGAAACTGAGGTCACGGTCACTGTCAACCTTGACGGTCAAGGCAAATATGACATTAAAACCGGCATCGGGTTTTTGGATCATATGTTGGAACAGCTTTCACGCCACAGCCTAATAGATTTGACGGTAAGGGCCAGAGGCGACCTGCATATTGATTACCACCATACGACGGAAGATACAGGTATCGCAATCGGTCAAGCCATCAACAAGGCGTTGAAAGATCGACGCGGGATAGTTCGATATGGGTCAGCTTTAATCCCGATGGATGAGACATTAACGCAAGTGGCCTTAGATTTGTCCAATCGCCCCTATTTAATCTGGAAGGTTAAATTCACTAAACCAAAATTAGGAGAAATGGATACCGAGCTGTTTAAGGAATGGTTCCAAGCTTTTTCTCAAGCTTGTGGCGCAACCTTGCACATCCAGAATTTGTATGGTGAGAACGCCCATCACATAGTGGAATCATGTTTCAAAGGACTAGCAAGAACTCTGCGTGATGCGGCAACTTTGGATATTAGAGCTAGTACATCAATGCCGTCTACTAAAGGCACTTTGGGGGACTCCTCAGTACCTCAGACGGAGTAGTTGAGCCCTGTGCGTATATACACAGTCCATCTTCGGAAAGATGAATCGGACTTTAACTTGATATTGGTTAAGGAGGGTTTTTGTTGGGCTGCATTCTTTTTTGACTTTTTTTGGGCACTTTATTATCGAGCATGGTCCATAAGCTTAATATTAGTTATGGGTGTATTTGTGTTTATTTGGATGTGGTATTTAGGTTGGTTGACCCAATCGCTCTTTTTTCTGTTTCTAACTGGTTGGCGTTGTTTTGTTGGTTGTCACGGGAATGATGCTAGGCGCGCTGTGTTAAAACAACAGGGTTTTGTTGAAACCTCTATTGTGTCTGGTCATAACGAGACATCCGCAATGCGCCGCTTTCTTGATATGGGGGATTTGCAAATTAGCAAACAATTGAAAGAAATTGGATGATGATAGCTATAGTCGATTATGGTTCAGGGAATTTGAGGTCAGCTGCTAAGGCATTTGAGAAGGCTGCTAGCGAAGTTTCTATTGCTTCTCGTGTTTTGGTAACAGACAGAGCTGAGGAGATTCTTCAGGCAGATTATATTGTATTACCGGGTGTCGGGTCGTTTGGAGATTGTTTAGCTGGGTTAAATAGTTTGCACGGGGTTCGCGCCGCCATGCAAGAAGCCGTAATAGTAAAAGGTAAGCCATTTATGGGAATTTGTGTGGGAATGCAGTTAATGGCTACGAAGGGCACGGAAAATGGCTATCACCTTGGCCTTGATTGGATTAAAGGTGAAGTTATAGCGCTTTCCAAGCCAGAATTAAAAGTACCACACATGGGTTGGAACGAATTGAGAATACGAACAAATCATCCGGTGCTCGATGATTTTGTCGATGGGAAAGACGTCTACTTTGTTCACAGCTATCACTTAACATGTGAGAATGAGGGAGAGATGCTTGCCGATACCGATTATGGGGGGACAGTCTGCGCAGTGGTTGGACGTGAAAATATGATTGGCACACAATTTCACCCAGAAAAAAGCCAAGCAGTAGGTTTAAAATTCATATCTAATTTTCTTTCTTGGCGGCCCTAATGCCTGAGTTGTCTGTTACACTTGCTACGGAATTGACCCGAGGTGATTTAATAGATTTGTGTGAGGCTACGGACTCGGCAATTCGTGACGGAATAGGATTCGGCTGGGTTCGTCCGCCTTCGCTCCAAAGATTAGAGGCCTACTGGAAGGGTGTCTTGGTGGTACCTGAACGGGAACTGTTCATTGGTCGGGTAGACGGCACAGTCGCTGGTTCAGTGCAACTACTAAAACCCCCACCAAATTTCGAAGCCGGTATTTTTTCTGCTTCGATAGATACGCATTTTGTGGCGCCTTGGGGAAGAGGGCATGGTCTTGCAAAGTTGCTGCTTGAGGCTGCAGAAAAGGGTGCACGTGGTGCTGGCTTATCAGTTATTCGTTTAGATGTTAGAGAATCTCAAGAACGTGCTATTGCCTTGTATGAACGGTCTAATTACCAAAGATGGGGGACGCTAAATAAATATCATATGGTGAATGGAGAATTAATTGCAGGATATTTTTATGTCAAAGATTTGGTTTAATTTCGGTCAATGATTTTATTTCCAGCGATTGACCTGAAGGATGGCCACTGCGTTCGCCTTTTTCAGGGAGATATGGCTAAAGCTACGGTTTTTTCAATAGACCCAGTGTCTCAGGCAACTATGTTTGAATCCGCGGGTTTTGAATGGTTGCATCTCGTCGACTTAAACGGTGCAATTGAGGGGCAATCAGTTAATGGACACGTGGTGGAAAAGATTGTTGCGTCGTCCGATATTAAAATTCAGTTGGGTGGTGGGATTAGGAATATCGATGCTATTGAGAAATGGCTAACAATTGGTGTGAACCGTGTGATCTTAGGAACGGCAGCCTTATATGATCCAGAGTTAGTTAAAGGAGCGTGTAAGAACTTTGCGGGACGTATATGCGTGGGGATAGATGGGCGTAATGGTCGTGTGGCAGTTAACGGTTGGGTTGAGCAATCGGATATATCCGTCCTAGAGGTTAGTCAGAGATTTGAGGAAGTTGGTGTGTCTGCAATTATCTATACTGATATTAGTCGTGATGGAGCTATGAAGGGCGTAAACATTGCGGCTACACACGCGCTCGCTCAAGAACTTTCGACCCCCTTAATCGCTTCTGGTGGTGTTGCGACATTAGAAGACCTAGAAAAAGTGAAAAGTCTTGAGAAGGACGGTGTGGTAGGTGTAATCGCTGGACGAGCTTTTTATGAGGGTAATTTAAATATGTCTAAGGCACTTAAAATAATAAGATCATAAGACAATGCTAAAAACTCGGATTATACCTTGTCTTGACGTTAACGCAGGCCGTGTCGTTAAAGGTGTCAACTTTATTAATTTAATTGATGCAGGCGATCCAATAGAACAGGCTCGCATTTATGATGCAGCCGGTGCGGACGAGCTATGTTTTCTTGATATCACTGCTTCTAGCGACAATAGGCGCATCATTCTTGACGTGGTATCACGAACAGCCGAGAAATGTTTTATGCCGCTAACTGTCGGTGGTGGGGTCAGAAGTCTAGAAGACATAAGGGAACTTTTACTAGCGGGGGCAGATAAAGTTTCTATCAACACTGCAGCGGTTAGGGAACCCACTTTAGTAGCTGAGGCATCTGAAAAGTTTGGTGCGCAATGCATTGTTGTCGCCATTGATGCGAAAACTATTCAGCGAGATAGGTGGCAGGTGTACACTCACGGTGGAAGAGAGCCAACTGGTCTAGATGTTCTTGAGTGGGCAGATCAGATGGTGGAACAGGGAGCAGGAGAAATATTATTAACCTCAATGGACCGTGACGGAACCAAAGATGGATTTGATTTAGCTCTTACCAGAGCTGTTTCGGACTTGGTCTCCGTACCCGTTATAGCTTCTGGTGGTGCCGGTAATCTGGATCATTTGGTCGAAGCAGCACGAGACGCGCACGCAAGTGCTGTTTTGGCTGCATCTATTTTCCATTTTGGAACCTATTCAATAGGGGAGGCAAAAGAACATATGAATGGGGCGGGGCTATCTGTGCGTTTGTGAATCAAATGATTATAAGAAAGAGGGCGCGCATGCCTCTTGTATACTTTTGCTGAGAAGAGAGAGAAGAGAAAGAGGATGTTAACTCTGATTTTGTCTGAATACCAAGACAAGTAGTACTGAGAGACTTTTATGCACAATAAACTTCTAGACACTATAAAATTCAGTGAAGATGGTTTAATTCCAGTCATTGCCCAACAATATGATTCCAAAGAAATTTTAATGTTGGCTTGGATGAATAGGGATGCTGTTTGTGAGACCCTTAAAACAGGTTGTCTTCACTATTTTTCGCGAAGCCGTAATCAATTGTGGCAAAAAGGCGAGAAGTCGGGCCAAACCCAAGAACTAGTGGAACTTTGTTTGGACTGTGACAGCGACTCATTGCTGGCTTTGGTCAATCAAAGGGGGGTAGCTTGTCATACTGGGAGACGGAGCTGCTTTTTTATGTCTGTTACCCTGGAAGGGTTTTCAGAGAAACGCAAAGTACTTGTGGAACCGGAGCAGTTGTATGGTTGAAATAGATCCGGATATCTTGGACCGTCTTTTTTCAATCATTAAGAAACGTAAGGGGGCGGATCCGGAGCAGTCCTACGTTGCCCGGCAGTTTGAATCAGGTACGACTCGGATTGCGCAAAAAGTAGGTGAGGAGGCAATAGAAACAGCTCTAGCAGCCGTTAACCAAGACCGAGACGAAGTAATATTGGAAAGTGCTGACCTTTTGTTTCACTTGATGATGCTGTGGGCTGATAGCGACGTGGAACCTGCTGATATTTATAAAGAATTGGTACGTCGTGAAGGTATATCTGGGCTCGATGCTAAAAGGGTAGGGAAAGGCCAATAGGTTGATCGCCTACCGTCGGTAATTTGCTATCACTATGTGAGTATAATCTATGACGTATGATATCGAAAATATTTTCGCTCGTATTTTAAGAGGAGAGATTACGGCCGAGAAGATTTACGAGGATGAACATGTGTTAGCTTTCAACGATATTGCCCAACTAGCCCCAGTTCATGTGCTAGTAATTCCCAAGAAGCCCTATAAGTCGATCGACGATTTTGCAGAGCAGGCAAGCGACATTGAGATTGCTTGTTATATGCGTGCAATTGGGTTGGTTGCGAAGAAGTTAGGAGTTTCGAAGACAGGATACCGTGTGGTATCAAACTGTGGCCCAGATGCAAATCAGGAAGTAATGCACTTTCATTCCCATATATTTGGAGGGCGTAAGCTCGGTGGTGGAAGGTCTACTTAACTACTATATCTTGGTTCAATCATTCATCTACTCTATGGTCAACAAAGTTGACTCGTAATAATTTCGATATCAACGAAATAAGGCGACAACAAGATAATGGCTCAAAGACTTAGTGGAAAAGTTGCAATTGTAACCGGGGCCGGCGCTTCTGGTCCAGGCTGGGGTAACGGGAAGGCTTGCTCCGTTAGATTTGCGCGCGAGGGCGCTCATGTTTTTGCAGTTGATGTGGATGAGAACGCTGTGAGTGAGACAGCAGACATTATTCGCAGTGAGGGAGGTTCCTGCTTTGCTCATCTTGCCGATGTAACAAATAGTGATGAGGTCGCGGATTTTGTTAAAATTTGCGAAGACCGCTGGGGCCGAATTGATATATTGCATAACAACGTTGGTATTGTGGAACCAGGAAGTCCAGAAGATATTACAGAAGCAAACTGGGACCGGCTGATAGATGTCAACGTGAAAAGTATGTATTTAACGTCGAAATATGTATTGCCACATATGGTACGTGCAAAAGGTGGCACTATTATCAATGTTTCGTCGATAGCATCGTTCTACTCTCTTGGATATGCTTGTGTTTCCTACTCTGCTTCAAAAGGGGCAGTTAACGCTCTGACACGCAATATCGCGACGGAGTACGCGAAGCATAAAATTCGATGCAATGCTATATTACCGGGACTCATGGACACGCCCCTTATAAGAGGTGCGGTTTCTGGAGCCTATAAAGATGTGGACTCAATGGTGGCTGAACGAAACGCGATATGCCCTATGGGGGAAATGGGAACCGCATGGGATGTTGCCAATGCTGCAGTTTTTTTAGCGTCAGACGAATCATCTTATGTTACGGGTATAGAATTAATTGTGGATGGAGGCCTGACACTTACAATGAGTCCATAACGTTGTTTCGTTCACGGTCTTTAATTTATTCACAATATGCTTCAACGGCTTCCCAAAGTGGGGTCGATAAAGAAATACCGGTAAAACGCTTATATTCTTGAATGCCGGTTGGGGATGTAACATTAATCTCTGTGAGATATCCTCCGATCACATCAATGCCAACAAAGATAAGTCCTTCTTTTTTTAAGGTTGGACCAATAGTCGTGCAAATAGATTGTTCATGATCAGTGACCTCAGTAGCTTCCGCTTTCGCACCCACATGCATATTGGCTCGTGCTTCTCCGGCTGGGGGAATGCGATTGATTGCGCCCACGGGTTCTCCATTTATCAATATAATCCGTTTATCGCCTGTGCGTACTTCAGGAAGGTACTTTTGTGCTACTAAGGGTTCATCTGAAATAGAAGCAAATATTTCTAGCAGAGCACTCAAGTTTTCATCATCCGGAGTAACGTGAAATACTCCAGCACCCCCGTTGCCAAACAGTGGTTTTAATATTATGTCATGATGCCGAGCCCGAAACTGTTCGATGGCGGGTCGATGAGAACTGATCAGAGTTGGTGGCATCAGATCGGGGAATTTAGTAACTAATAGTTTTTCTGGTGAATTTCGAACTGCAATAGGATTATTAACCACCAATGTCTTAGGGTGGATGTGTTCTAATAAATGTGTGGCCGTAATGTATGCCATATTGAAAGGAGGGTCCTGGCGCATGAGAACCACATCTACTTCGGACAAATTCAATATCTCATAATCCCCTAGTGAATAATGATCCCCTTGTATATTGCGTACCTTCAATGATCGGCCAGTAGCAATCAGGCTGCCTGACTCTAAGGACAAAGCGCCAGGCAAATAGTGGTACAATTTGTGTCCTCGATTTTGACCCTCTAGAGCAATCGCAAAAGTAGTATCTGCATTAATGTCTATGTTCTCTATGGGGTCCATTTGGATTGCGACTGTCAGCCTCATAATACACTCCAACACTGTATTGATACGCTGCCGCTATTCGTTACGGCGAGGATCTTGTACGAGCAAGACGTAATTAATTAAATGACGGACATAACGAACAGAGCGCGCGTGCTCAATGACGCGGTCAAGTTCCACATCGGTTTGAGCCACTCCTATAAGATAAATTGTCCGATTGTAGGCAGCTATTTTGTAGTTTATGCCTAATATGTTTTGATCACTAATGATTTTGCTTCGGAGAGTTAGCGCTATCAGTTTGTCTCTGACGGGGTTGACTGTATTGGTGTCTTTAAGCAGTTCCACTTCATTGAGGACTTCCTTTACACCATCGATCCCCCACACTATCTCGTTAACTTGATCCCTCAGTTCCTCGGAATCCAAACGCCCGGTAAGCAGAATCCTACCCTCGAAAACCGTAATTGAAACAGTCCAAAATAAATTCTCAAAAGAGCTTTCTAGCAAACGTTTATTTACTTCGAGTTTTAGGGCTGTATCACTTATGACGTTTCGCACAGACCGTTCTTCAGCAATAGCAATTCCTGCTCTCGCGCTAGCACCAATGGCAGTACCAACTGGTGTACATGAACAAATCAAGGGTCCTGATATTAGACCTAACAGCAAAAGACCAAGCCGGTGATCTGTCCAGAAGAGATTTTTGGTGAAATACTTCATTTTACTTCTTTCAGCAGCTTGATCGCCCGGTCGTATATATCTCGTCGGTTACTTCCCGTCAGTTTCGCTACTCTTTTTACCGCATCCCTAGTGCTCATTTCTTTCAAAGCACCCTGAAGTAGTTTATCGGTGTCCGGATTTGTATTCTCTCCTAAATCCTTTGTTTCACGTTTCGGGGGAGGCCCAATCACAATCGTTAATTCGCCACGTAGCTGAATGCCCGACGCTTGTTCATTGCTATAGTGGTTAGTTAGTTCATGTACTGAACCTCGCAAAATAGTTTCATGGAGCTTCGTTAATTCCCGCGCAACCACAGCTTTCCTGTTTCCCAATGTATAACCTAATGCTTCCAAAGTACTGACAAGTCTTTGGGGACTCTCTAAAAATATCAGACTGCATGGAACTAGTGAAAGTTCTAGCAGCACTTTTTCGCGAGCTATGGCCCGCGATGGAAGAAAGCCACAGTACACAAACTTATCTGTCGGCAAGCCTGATGATACAAGTGCCGCTATGGGTGCTGAAGCCCCGGGAATAGGAATTATTGATATTCCCGCCTTTATGGCTTCGTTCACTAATTTATATCCGGGGTCCGAAATAAGAGGTGTCCCCGCGTCTGAAACTAACGCCACGGCCCCGCCGGTTTGAATCTTTTTAAGTATACCAGGCCTAACGCGTGTCGCATTATGCTCATGATACGAAATCCGGCGCGTGGTAATTCCGTATCTGGCCATTAAAGTCCCCGTATGTCGCGTATCTTCGCAAGCTATAATTTCTGCCTTATCTAGTACCTTAAGTGCTCTTAAGGTGATATCGTCTGCATGTCCGATAGGGGTGGAAACGATATAAAGACCTGGCGGGAATTTGCCATTAGAAACACCTGCGTTAGTGTGACCCCGTGATCTGGGTATGCGCTTTGCTTTTGAAAGAGGTCGTGGTGCCGAAGATATTTTCCTCAAGCTTTCCGGATTTCCGCCGTGTCTGCTCTCCGCTCGTCTGGGCATTGTTCCTGCCAATAATTGGATGTGAACCACCAAGGTCTATGACGGTTTTCGATGAAGATCAACTAGCAGTTGGTCAAGGGGTTACACAAAATGGGAATGATGAGGAGTTTGGCAACACGGAAGGTATGCTTTCAGATGATTCGGCAACGATAACACCAAAAGATAACAATCTGCCGCAAACAAACCTGTCGGCCACCGAAATGCTTGCTTTAATGGAAGAATCCGAAATAACCGCCATGGCGGCGGTGGATAATCAGCCTATGGCAGTGCCCGGGGAAACTTTGTTGTCAAACTCAGTCGATCAATTACTGCGTAATCGAGATGATTCAGGAGCGTCGACTTCCGGTTTGGTAGATCGTCAACGTATTGCTGCCTTGCTAGTTCCTCTTACTGGTAGCGGTTCGGAATGGGGCAGATCGATGCTAAACGCTGCACAACTAGCCATGTTCAGTTCCTTTGACGAAAATACCCTGTTATTTGTAAAGGATACTTTAGGTACTCCCGAGGGTGCAGCCCATGCGACAAGCGAGGCAATTAACGAGGGAGCAAGCATTTTGGTAGGCCCGCTTTTTAGTGAGTCAGTGAGAGCCGCAGCTCCTATTGCTCGCCGGCATGGTGTTACCATGGTAGGCTTATCAAACGATCGCACACTAGCCGGCGAGGGTGTTTACGTTTTTGGTTTTACTCCCCATCAACAGGTAAAACGCATTGTATTTTATGCGGCTTCCTCTGGTCTAACGAGAATGGCGGCCTTGGTTCCATATAATGACTACGGTTATGCCGTCGCTTCCGCTTTCAACGAAGGTCTGAAAGAAGCGGGTATTGGGCCGGGGCATATTGAATATTTTCAATTGGATGCGTCAGATGCGGCTGACGTAGTACAACGTATTGCCATGATTAATCAGAATTCAAAAAATGCGTTCAAGCCAGCATTAGAGGGGATATTGATTGCAGCAGGTGGCAAAACATTGCGTTTGCTCGCCACACGTTTTCCTTATTTTGATATAGAAACTGATAACATTCGTCTACTTGGCACAGAACTTTGGCAGCACGAAAATCTTTTGGGAGAACCCTCTTTAAATGGAGGATGGTTTGTTGCACCTGCAACCGGTACTTTGGATGCGTTTAACACTATGTACAAAGAAAAATTTGAATCTGAGCCACTACGTGGCGCAGTATTAGCATACGACGCTGTTTCGTTAGCCGGTACCTTAATGAAAGAAAAAGAGGTAGATTTTGCTCCGCCGATGGGTGGACATCCTCTGCGTAGAAAAGGAGGGTTCATTGGTATCCAAGGTGCTTTTCGATTTAATGCTAAAGGAGTGGCCCAGCGGGCGCGTGCGATTTACCAGGTATCTGAAGATACTGTGGAGGTTATTGACCGACCGATAGTTGGAACGGATGAGAATGGTATGTAGGTCTGAGTGCCGAACGGCATTATGGGAAAATTCTGGCTAGGACGGAATCTAAAACTAATAAGCCGCTTGGTGTTAGACGTAAGGAATTTCGATCGTTGGATACGAGATTTGCATCCTCCAAAGCAGAAAGAGTTGCGGTATTCAATATATCCTCCAGATTTAAACCAATGCGTCTATGGAAGCTCTTGCGGTTTAGGCCGGTTTTTAGGCGTAAACCCATCATGACCATTTCTCGAGCGCTTTCCGACCTAGAGAGAATTTTTTTTTGGGATGTGCCGTATTTCTCTGATGAAGCAGCTAGTAGCCAACGTGCGGGCTGTCGAAATTGCTCCAATGCTTGAATCTGTGAATCGATCATAATCCTACTATGAGCGCCCGGCCCAATTCCCAAATAGTCTCCGTACTGCCAATAGGTAAGATTATGCTGGCTTTCATTTCCTTTGCTTGCATGATTTGAAACTTCGTAAGCAGGAAGACCTACTTCCTCGAGAAGTCCCTGCGTGGTTTGGTACAGATCGGCAGCAATTCCTTCACTGGGCAATATCAGGGAACCTCGTCTAGCCAAGTCATAAAAAGGAGTGCCTTTTTCGATAGTTAACTGGTATACCGAAATGTGGTTGTTTATGAGATCTAGCGCCATTTGAAGCTCGTTGCGCCAATCTTTTACGGTTTGCTCAGGGCGCCCATAAATTAGGTCGATGGATATCCGGTCAAATACTTTGGCCCCAATCTGAGCTGCCGAAATGCCCTCTGCGGCCGTGTGTTCACGGCCAAGAAATTTTAGAGAATTGTTTTGTAAGGACTGTATGCCAAGAGACACCCTATTGATCCCAGCGGATCGAAAAGCTCGAAACCTCGAAACATCAGAAGAAGAAGGGTTCGCCTCAATAGTAATTTCAACTCGTTCTGCAACGGACCATAGTTGCGTTATGAGATCTATTATCTCTGATACCGTATTTGGATCCATAAGTGAGGGAGTGCCACCCCCAAAAAAAATACTAGTAACCTGTCGGTTTCCAATTGAAGACGCCGATCGTTTAATCTCAGATAAAAACCCCTTTTTCCAGGATTCGTGGTTAATTGTTGATGCGACGTGGCTGTTGAAGTCGCAGTAGGGGCATTTTGATAAACAGAAGGGCCAATGCAAGTATACAGCTAAGTTCTCATGATTCCGTGCGTTTTGTCCTAAAGATGGCTCTTGTGCGTCCGATTTTTCCATGACTTATTTTTAGCAGGCTTCAGTTCTTTAAAATTAGGTGTTGGGCAACCAGCTTCTTAAAAGCGTCTGATCTATGACTTAACAGATCCTTATCTTTTGGAGCCATTTCCCCGAATGTCTCTTGGATGCCGAGTGGCCTAAATATGGGATCATAACCAAATCCATTTTCCCCGCGAGGTGGGAACACTAATGTGCCGTGAACCCTGCCCTCAAAAAATTCACATTCACCGTCGGGCCAGGCTAGAGCAAGGGAACACACGAAATAGGCGGCAGGATCTTGTTTTCCTAGTTGTTGTTCAATTCGTGAGATTGCCAATTTGAAGTCTTTGTTGGGTCCTGCCCAACGTGCAGAATAGATTCCAGGAGCACCGTTAAGAGCAGGAATCACAAGGCCTGAGTCATCTGCAAGAGCCAGTAAACTGGTTTGATCTCGAGCAGCCTTTGCTTTTATTGCTGCATTTTCAGAGAATGTAGAGCCTGTTTCCTCAGGTTCAGCAAGTTGGAGTTCCGTTGCGAAACTGAAGTTTAGTTTATATTCTGCAAGCAGGATACCAATTTCTCTTGCTTTTCCTAAATTATGAGTCGCAATTATTAGTTCTTGATTAAAGATCGAGTGCATTGCAATAAATTGAGAATATTGGATTGTTGCTCGTATTTTGTAGTAAGTAAGCGACTGGAAATTTAAACTAAATCAAGCGCAGTGCGTTGGACAGTATAAAGTTCTTCTGACGCTTTTGTGGCGCAATTTAACAGCTGATCAAGTTGCTGGCGGGAAAATGGGCCAGTTTCTCCTGTAGCTTGTACTTCAACTAATCCGCCTTTGGCGGTCATTACAAAATTTGCGTCAGTTTGAGCGGTACTATCTTCTTCGTAGTCCAAATCAACCAAAACCTCTCCATCCACCAGGCCACAGGAAATAGCCGCGACTTGATCGGTTATGGGAATTGTAGTTACCAACCCCTGATTGGCTAGGTGGGAAAAAGCTTTGTACAACGCCACATATGCACCGGTTATCGATGCTGTGCGTGTCCCACCATCCGCCTGTACCACATCACAATCAATCCGGATTTGCCTTTCTCCAAAAGCATCGAGTCGGACTACTGACCTTAAACTTCGACCTATTAGCCGCTGAATTTCTTGGGTTCGGCCAGTTTGGCGGCCTCTAGACGCTTCTCGATCCGTGCGTGAATTTGTGGATCGCGGTAGCATCCCGTATTCTGCGGTTACCCATCCCCGACCGCTATTACGCAGGAAAGGCGGTACTCTGTCGTCTATGCTCGCTGTACACAAAACGTGAGTATCGCCGAACTTAGCAAAACACGAGCCTTCAGCGTGCTTGCTGACTTGGGCTTCAAGAACGATTTTTCGGAGTTCTGTTGCCATGCGCCCAGATGCTCTCATGATTTAGCAACCTTTCGATTTGGTAGAACATATCCAAGCTACCGCGGTGTGGTCCCACAGTCTAGTCCGAGTGTTTATAGTCCAAACTATATTCGAGAATATTGTATTTTATGTGTACGAAAGTTAGATTTACTCACTTAGTGTTTTTTTAGCTGTAACTGACAACGTATATGATTAGTGAACTTACTGAACGCTCGCGAGAGATTTTCAGGGAAATAGTAGAAACGTATTTCGAAACAGGTGAGCCAGTTGGATCACAGACTCTGTCACAGCGACTCGCGCTGACACTTTCCCCCGCAACAATCCGGAATGTTATGTCAGATCTAGAGGACTCCGGTCTTTTGTTTGCTCCGCATACATCTGCCGGGCGTTTGCCTACTGATCGTGGTGTACGTCTTTTTGTAGATGGTCTTTTACAAGTGGGGCATTTGACATCTGATGAACGTGAGAACATAGAAGAAACATGCGTGGGAGACGGGCGAAGTCTAACTGAAGTTTTAAACGAAACAACGGATATGCTGTCGGATCTTACGAAAACAGCGAGTTTGGTTGTGGCTCCTAAATCTGAAGCAGCAGTCAACCATGTTGAGTTTGTGCTTTTGTCATCAGGAAAAGCCCTTGCAATTATGGTCACTGAAACCGGACTGGTCGAAAATAGATTGATTGATTTGCCTGTGGGTTTCACGCCTTCCACCCTTGTTGAAGCGGCGAACTATCTCAACGCTCGACTTTCGGGGCATACTTTAACCGATGCCCACCAAAGTATTACAAAAGACCTCGATACACACTCAAGTCAGTTGGATGATCTTGCGGCACGTGTCGTTGAATCAGGCATTGCTACTTGGTCCAGCAATGGGGATGAGGGTCTATTAATTTTGCGCGGCAGAGCCAACTTATTTGACGATGTAGATGCTATTGATGACCTTGAAAGGCTGCGCCAGTTATTCGATATATTGGAGAGAAAAAAGAGCTTATTAAAAGTAATTGAGAAGACCCAAGCTGCGGAGGGCGTGCACGTTTTTATTGGTTCAGATAACCGGCTCTTTGATTTATCCGGTTGTTCATTGATTGTTGCCCCATTGCGGGATACTGCCTCAATGGCTTCCCGTCCGCTTGGTGCAATTGGTGTAATCGGGCCAACTAGAATTAACTATGCGCGCATCATACCGATGGTTGACTATACAGCTCGTGCTATAAGCCGTTTGATGACTAGAAATAGTGGATTGATTGATGAAAAATAATAGAAAAGACAAAAAGGCAAACTTGGAGTCAGATGATGCGCAAAAGCCGGATATAGATGCAGCGACTGACCAAAGTGAGAAGAGGAATGTTTTGAGGCGAGCTAATGAAGTCAACGAAGACGAATCTACGGTGTCCAGCGATGAAGACGATTATGTTCATCCGGATCAAGACGACCCCGAGATAAGCAACGCACCGGATGTATTAGAAGAAACAGAATCATTAAGAGATCAATTATTGCGTGCTTTGGCGGAAGTTGAGAATGTCCGCAAACGGGCAGATAGAGATCGAGAAGAGGCTTCAAAGTATGGTATCACCAGTTTTGCGAGAGACATTGTTAGTATTGCGGATAACTTAAAACGGGCCTTGGAGAGCGTCCCTAATTTGAATGAGAGGGAGGCTGCCGATAACCCAATCACTAAAAGCCTTCAGGAAGGTATATCTTTGACCCAGCAGGAGCTAGAGAGTGTTCTGGCTCGACACGGTATTGAACGGATAGAGCCATTGGGTGAAGTTTTTGATCACAATTACCATCAAGCGATGTTCGAGCTGGACAATGAGGACCAGCCCGCTGGTACGGTTGTCCAAGTCTTGCAACCGGGTTATAAGATTCATGATCGGTTGTTGCGACCGGCTATGGTCGGGGTAGTAAAAAAAAGGCCAATAGAGCCTAAGCCAGAAGGGTAGCCGATCATATTTTCACAAAAATCCCATTTGTGTAAGGTTGTACCCGAACTATAAAACCCCCATATATCAGCGATATACCAATTTCGGCTCGAAAGTGGGATGGGCATTCTACGTTTTTTCGAGGCGAAACCGGGTGTTGCAGGGCTTCATAAATAGTAGGTTGTGACTGGATAGAAGAGGGTTCTATGAGCAAGATTATTGGTATCGATTTAGGGACTACCAATTCGTGCGTTGCTGTTATGGAAGGCAAAGAGGCGCGGGTAATCGAAAACTCGGAGGGCGCCCGGACGACGCCATCCATAGTGGCATTTTCTGATGATGGAGAACGCCTGGTTGGGCAGCCGGCAAAAAGGCAGATGGTGACTAATCCAGAGGGGAGTTTTTTTGCTATCAAACGTTTAATTGGCCGTTCCTATGATGATCCGGCAGTTCAAAAAGACGCTGATATGGTGCCATTTAAGATCACTAAGGCAGATAACGGTGACGCTTGGGTTGAAGCTAAAGATAAGAAGTATGCTCCAAGTCAGATAAGCGCGTTTGTACTCCAGAAAATGAAGGAAACAGCCGAAAGTTATTTGGGAGATACGGTAGACAAGGCTGTTATTACGGTTCCAGCATATTTCAATGATTCGCAGCGCCAAGCGACGAAAGATGCGGGTCAGATAGCGGGTTTGGAGGTATTACGGATTATTAATGAACCGACTGCGGCGGCATTCGGATACGGTCTGGATAAGAAAGACGGTGGAGTCATCGCTGTATATGATTTAGGTGGCGGTACTTTCGATGTATCTATTTTAGAAATTGGAGATGGAGTTTTTGAGGTTAAGGCGACTAATGGCGATACATTCTTAGGCGGAGAAGATTTTGATCTCCGAATCGTTAATTACCTTGCTGATGAGTTTAAAAAAGAAAATGCGATAGATCTTTTAAAAGATAAGCTTGCCCTCCAGCGTTTGAAGGAAGCCGCAGAAAAAGCGAAGGTGGAGCTATCCAGTACTCCACAAACTGAGATTAATCTTCCATTCATAACAGCAGATCAAGCAGGTCCAAAGCATTTGGCTATAAAATTGACTCGTGCAAAGCTTGAGGCTCTGGCAGCAGATTTAGTCGAAAGAACTATCGACCCATGCAGGCAAGCGCTTAAAGATGCGGGTCTAAGCGCGAGCGAAATTGACGACGTCGTTTTGGTTGGGGGCATGACCCGAATGCCTAAGGTAATCGAGACAGTAAAGAATTTTTTTGGTCGCGAGCCTCATAAAGGTGTAAATCCGGATGAAGTCGTTGCGGTTGGCGCAGCCATCCAAGGGGCTGTTCTTAGTGGTGACGTGAAGGATGTTTTGTTGCTAGATGTAACGCCACTGTCATTGGGGATAGAGACTTTAGGTGGGGTCTTCACTCGTTTAATTGATCGAAATACCACAATCCCAACCAAAAAAAGTCAGACCTTCTCAACCGCTGATGACAATCAGAATGCTGTTACGATAAGGGTTTTTCAAGGTGAACGAGAAATGGCCAACGACAATAAGGCGCTCGGTCAGTTTGATTTGGTTGGAATACCTCCTGCTCCGAGGGGAGTACCACAAATTGAAGTTACGTTTGATATCGATGCGAACGGAATCGTAAATGTATCGGCTAAAGACAAAGGCACGGGCAAAGAACAACAAATCCAAATTCAGGCCTCTGGTGGTCTTGGTGAAGACGATATAGAGCGAATGGTAGCAGAGGCGGAACAGCATGCTGACGATGATCGTAAGAGGCGAGAACTAGTAGATAAGCGCAATCATGCAGATGGTTTGATTCATGCAACTGAGAAATCATTGGCTGAGTTTGGTGACAAGGTAGGTGAGACGGACAAAGAGGAAATTGAAAATGCAACCAGTAAGCTTCGAGATGTCATGTCTGGAGAAGATCCGGCGGAAATTCAGGTCGCTATCGATAAGCTGCAAGAAGTATCGATGAAGTTAGGAGAAGCTATGTATAAGGAGCAAGCTGCTGCTGCTTCGCCTGATGGAGATACTAATAATGCTGATGGAGGCACCGATGAAACTGTAGTCGATGCTGATTTTGAAGAGGTTAAGGATGATGATACAACAACCCGGCAATAAGGGTGCATATAATCATTGAGACTTTGGCTCTAAATAAAACAACTGGTGATTAGAGCAATGACCGTTAGGTCTTTTCGGGGAATGGAGTAATATATTTATGGCCAAGCGCGATTATTATGAAACGCTCGGTCTAGACCGAAACGCTGGCGATAGTGATATAAAGAAAGCTTACCGTCGTTTAGCGATGGAATGCCATCCAGACCGGAATCCAGGAGACACTGAGGCCGAGAAACAGTTTAAAGAGCTATCAGAAGCTTATAGTGTTTTGAAGGACGGAGAGAAACGGTCCGCTTACGACCAATTTGGGCACGCTGCTTTTGAAGGATCCGCTGGTGGGCCTGGTGGTGGTTTTGGATTTACAGCTTCTAGCTTTGCTGATGTGTTTGACGATTTGTTTGGTGATTTTGTTGGGCGCCGAGGGAATTCGGGCGGCCAATCTGGGGGGGACCTGAGATATAACCTTGAGATATCCCTTGAGGATGCATACCACGGAAAGAGTACGACAATTCGGGCTAATAGTGCTGCTACATGTGACGCATGTGGGGGTAGTGGGGCAGAAAAAGGAACTTCCCCTGTGACATGTAACGGTTGTGGCGGAGCAGGAAAAGTGCGAGCCCAACAGGGTTTCTTCACTATAGAGCGGACTTGTCCCAGCTGCCAGGGTGCTGGCCAAAGAATAGAGAGTATATGCACGGGGTGTGGCGGAGGCGGTCGCGTAGCAAAGGAAAAACAGCTGCAGGTTAATATACCGCGTGGTGTTGATGACGGGATGCGCATACGACTTACGGGGGAAGGAGAAGCGGGTGTGCGAGGTGGTCCACCGGGGGATCTTTATATTTTCATAAAAATTTCTTCGCACGCTTTGTTTCAACGAGATGGCGCGGAGCTTTATTGCAGTGTTCCCCTGCCTATGACTCAAGCTACTTTGGGAGGGACAATTGAAGTACCAAGTTTGGATGGAAGCAGAGCACGGATAACGATCCCTGAGGGTACACAGAGTGGACAACAATTCCGTTTACGTGGAAAAGGTATGCCGGCAGTGAGGGGCCAAAGTTTTGGTGATATGATTGTACAAACAAAGGTTGAGACACCGGTAAATTTGTCAAAAAAACAAAAAGAGTTGCTTCGTGACTTCGAGAAGAACGGTGGAACAAATAACAATCCGGAAACCAATGGCTTTTTCTCGTC
This sequence comes from uncultured Rhodospirillaceae bacterium, assembly GCA_964515905.1. GTDB lineage: Bacteria > Pseudomonadota > Alphaproteobacteria > UBA7887 > UBA7887. The sequence goes on from CAZEWK010000086.1 coordinate 85,092, forward strand.
GGTCAGAGAATTGTGGGATGATCTCAGGGACTGAACCGGATCCTGGATTTGGTTGGTCGGTATTATTCTTTTGAGAGACGTGATCAATGGAACAAGTAAAGTTCGGAGTGGTTGGGGCGGCTGGACGTATGGGCCAATCGTTGGTGAAGCAAGTCGTTCGGACAGAAGGCGCGTGTTTAGTGGCCACTAGTGAACGGAAATCCCACCCAGCGTTAGGGCAGGATATTGGTCTGCTGTGTGGCCTTGGGCCCCTGAATATTGAAATTACAGACAATGCCTCGGAGGTTTTTAAATCAGCTGATTGTGTGTTGGAGTTTTCGAGCCCACAAGCAACGGCTGCCCATGCTCAAATTGCTGCGGTTAGACACGTGTGCCACGTTATAGGCACTACGGGGCTTGATACACAAGAACAGGCTAGTATTGGGGCATGTGCTAAAGAGACAGCCATATTTTGGGCAGCCAACATGAGTATAGGCGTCAATGTCCTTCTTATTCTTGCGGAACAAGCAGCTGCTATTCTAAGTGATGATTTTGATATCGAAATTATGGAGATGCATCATCGGCATAAGGTGGATGCTCCTTCTGGCACCGCATTAGCTTTGGGTCGAGCGGTCGCTAAGGGGCGAAATGTCGATTTGGAGGTCGTAAGTCAGCGAATTCGGGACGGCATAACTGGTGAACGTAAGCGTGGCGATATAGGTTTTGCGGTCTTGCGAGGGGGCGATGTGGTCGGGACACATAACGTAATTTTGGCGGGTCAAAATGATCGATTGGAATTAAGTCACCACGCGACATCACGTCAGATTTTTGCTGAAGGAGCCGTTCGGGCGGGTTTGTGGCTACGCGGAAAGCCAGCGGGCCTCTATGGAATGAGTGACATGTTAGAAACTGTTGTATGAGTTACCCGATGGTCTGGTTTCTATGGGGTTTTATTAAGATAACTCGGTGCTGAGAGGCGGTGAACGGTTCACATCGGTTTGCGGGTTTGTTATTAGACTTGCTTGCCCATCTGTGGTTGCCGTGCAGCGATAGGAACTAATGCTTATGCTTTGCATTTGTGCAGGGCTTTAATTAAAGCTTCTGCAAAGTCAGCTCGTTCCTTCGGAGATAAAAATGATCCGATGCCTACGGTAGTGCCTTTTGATCGTAGGACAATTGAGCTATCATGCTTGGCTTCAAAATTACACTCGATCTGCAGCCAGTATGGTTGGAAGGACCATACAAGCGATTTTCCATTCTGTAGGAACCGGGAAACAGATAAGCTTGTTCTTCGGAGTTGTACGGTTTCTCTACGATTTGCTGATCGGTAACTGATGCGAAACGACAAATATAATAATAATAACTCAAGACCTAAAAACCCAGTTACGGGCCAGGCTCCAGCCAAAAAAAATATTAGACCTATAGTAAAGCAGAAGAATGATGCTGCAGCCATGACTATTAGAAAGCTCTTCTTAGTCAGAGACCGGTTAGGCGTTAATACCGCATCGAACAAAATTTCATTTTCCATGGGCCTAGAAACTACATGATTACAGCCAGCGATGAATTTGTATGATACCTTTTCACTTTGCCTATGCCAACAGAGCTACTGATACATCAGTGACTATAAGGCAAGGCTCACATTAATAGATTCCATCTAAGAGCCATAAGAATTTCGATGGAAAGAGATTTTATGAAGAAGGATAACATCGAAGAGATATTCAGACGATTTTCTGTCGAAGACCCGGAGCCAAAGGGCGAACTAAATTATCATAGTAATTACACGCTCCTAGTGGCAGTAGTTCTTTCGGCACAAGCAACTGATGTATCGGTTAATAAGGTCACCGAGCGCCTGTTTAGACATGCAGATACTCCCCATAAAATGCTGGAGTTAGGTGAAAAAAACGTTCGAGACCTGATTCGGACGGTGGGTCTTTTCAAAACTAAGGCAAAAAATGTGATAGCGCTTAGTAGAAAGTTGCTCGCTGAATTTGACGGTGTAGTCCCAGAAAGTCGGGAAGAACTTGTAACTCTGCCTGGAGTCGGACGTAAAACCGCAAATGTGGTACTCAATATTGCATTTGGGCACCCTACAATAGCGGTTGATACTCACTTGTTCAGAGTAGGGAATAGAACAGGCCTTGCTGTTGGTAAGACGCCCCTTGAGGTTGAATTGCGCTTTGAAAAAGTTGTACCAAAAAAATATAGGCGACACGCACATCACTGGTTAATTCTTCACGGTCGCTATGTTTGTATTGCAAGAAAACCGAAGTGTATAGGTTGCTTAATTCATGATTTATGCGATTTTTCGGAAAAGACACCCGCTGAAACAAAATAATGCCGGCTTGAAGGGATCTAGACGATTATGATTATAATATTTTATTTAAAAACATTTCTTTAAAGTAGTTGAATTAAATGGCCCCGATTATTCTTAACCTTTTATGAGCCAAGGAAAAAAAGTGTCCAGAAAACCGCTTGATGTTTTAGGAATTGGTAATGCTATTGTTGATGTAATCGTTAAGACAAATGATGATTTCCTGTCTGACAAAAAACTTCAGAAAGGAAGTATGACATTGATCGATGGGGATCAGGCTTCAGTACTATATAGCGAAGTAGAAACAGAGACTGTAACCTCGGGTGGATCTGCTGCCAATACGATTGCCGGTATAGCCTCGATGGGTGGTCACGGGGCATTTATTGGTAAGGTTTCTGATGACGAGCTGGGCAGAATATTTCGCGATGACATCTGTTCGTTGGGTATAGAATTTGTGAGCCAGCTCAGCATCAAGGGGCCGGCAACAGCGCGCTGTTTCGTATTTGTGACAGACGATGCAGAGAGAACGATGAATACATACTTAGGCGCATGTGCGGATCTTGGTCCTGAAGATGTTGATATTAATGTAGTCGGTGCTGCAAATGTCACATATCTGGAAGGGTACCTGTGGGACCCGCCTAAAGCGAAGGATGCGTTCCGTAAGGCTATAAATATTGCACACCAAGCGAGTCGTTTAGTGGCGTTCACGTTGTCTGATATTTTCTGTGTGGAACGGCATAGGACAGAATTTTTGGATTTGGTCAAGAACGATATCGATATACTCTTTGCCAATGAGCAGGAGATACAGTCTCTTTATAAAGTGGAAGCGTTTGCAGATGCTGTTCGCGAGATAAGAGGGCATTGTAAAATTGCGGTACTAACACGAGGCTCGCTTGGTTCAACTATTGTTACACCTCACGAACTTCTTGAAGTTCCGGCATACCCAGTATCAAACGTTTTAGATACAACGGGGGCTGGTGACTTATACGCATCCGGATTCTTGTTCGGCTACTCTCAGGGGGCAGACTTAACAACTTGTGGGATGTATGGAGCCAAAGCCGCCTCTCAGATTATTAGTGATTATGGGGCTCGTGCGACAGTTTCACTTTCTGATGTTCTAAATTCCTAATTTGACAATTTCTAGATGGTTATAGTGCGCAGGTGGGTACGGGCACATACTAAATGATAGATGCAAAATACAGTTGGGTGTCGGCAGTTACAATTTATAAAAACCCCAAGGTTGTTAGTATGCTTTTTCTAGGGTTTTCAGCGGGCCTTCCTTTTTTACTAATTTTTTCCACCCTTTCAGCTTGGCTGCGAACTGAGGAGGTTGATCGTGCAGCCATCGGGTTTTTCAGTTGGATCGGAATCACGTATTCCATAAAAGTTCTTTGGGCCCCAATAGTAGATCGGGTGTCCTTGCCTTTCTTGACGCGTCGGTTGGGTAGAAGACGAGGATGGATGTTCTTGGCAATGTGTGGAGTTGCATCCGGATTGATGGGTATGGCCGGTACGGAACCCAGCACGGACCTACTCTTTATAGCTTTGTTTGCCTTGTTAGTGGCCTTTTCATCCGCTACTCAGGATATTGCTATAGATGCATACCGTATTGAAGTGGTAGCGAAGGAATACCAAGGAGCAATGGCCGCTACGTATCAGTTGGGATACAGGATGGCATTACTTGTTGCAGGTGGTGGAGCCTTACTATTAGCAGACTCTGTCAGCTGGTCTTTAACTTATTTTTTCCTTTCTAGTCTCACTGTTGTTGGCATCGCCACCGTACTCATAATCGATGAACCACAAATGTCAAAATCGTTCACAACTCCTTTGGGGGGTGTGCGCCGTTGGTTATCTGTCGCTGTGATGGATCCATTTGTGGATTTTTTTTCGCGGAATGGTCGGTATGCGATTCTGATATTATTGTTTATAGGATTATTTCGAATAAGCGATATTCTAATGGGAGTGATGGCCAACCCATTTTATATTGACCTTGGATTCTCGCTAAGTGAGATAGGCTTAATAATCAAAGGGTACGGCACTGTAGCCACAATAGTGGGGGCATTCTTAGGTGGTTTGGTGGTTGCAAAGTACGGGATCATGAAGCCTTTGTTGGTAGGTGCCGTGTTGTTAGCTTTCACCAATATTTTATTCTCCATTCTGGCACTAATTGGGCCTGATCGCACCATGTTAATTGTTACCATAACTCTTGATAATCTGAGTGCAGGCCTTGCTGGGACTGTGTTCATCGCTTACCTGTCCAGCTTAACGAATGTGGCATATACTGCCACGCAATACGCTTTGTTCAGCTCACTGATGACCTTGCCAGGGAAGTTCCTTGGAGGCTTTACAGGTATTGTAGTCAATGCGACAGGATATTTTGAGTTCTTTATTTATGCTGCACTAGCAGGTGTCCCTGCTATTGTTTTAGTTGTCATTTTAATGCGGTCCGAAAAATCTTAATTTGTTTTGTAGGCGTAAAGTCGAATTCCCGGCTTCCATGCCCAACGTTTTTGGGCGACGCTGAGCCCATGGTGTGAAAGTAGTTTAGTTAAATTTTTTGGGTTAAAATATATACAGTGTGCAGGCGGGCAAAAAGCGTCCCATCGGCTAATATCATTTGGTCGGCGCCAATGGCTGATGTCGGGGGTCGTCAAGTAAAGCAGGGCACCTGGTCTCATCAGACGGGCAGCAGCAGATATGAAGCTATTGGAATCTGAGACATGTTCAACCACTTCAGAACAATACACTATATCGAAAGGTTTAATGGGTTGGTACTCTTCAACCCGACCATGAAAATATTCATTGTCTGGAAAATTGCGTTGGGCATATTCAAGCGATATGGGATCTAACTCGATTCCCACGGCATCAAATCCATTCTCGTGGGCTGCCTCTACCATAAAACCTCCATTGCAGCCTATATCCAGAAACCGCCGTCCGGAAGCTCTCCGCCGTATGCGGGAAATCAATCGGCGGGATCGGCGCATTTTTTTGTTTGCTTTGATAAAGTAGCCTGCAGTATTCCCGTCATAAGCATCAGCGTATAATTCGCTTAATTCGTCGTCTGTTGGCATGGGATCTTGGTACACCAATTGGCAACTTCTACACTGATATAATTGGAATCCATTTTTTGATGCAAAGAAATCAGGACGATTTTCTCCACATACTTGGCACGGCATTTGTTGATTTTTTGGAGAACCCACCATTGCTCTATATGTACTTATTTACGCGTTGGCCTAATTTAAGAGAAGAATTCGGCGACAATCGACCTTCGTTGTTACGGTCTCTATCTTGTATATGCTAGTTCACTACTAAAGGGAATACGAACCTACTGAACACGGCCCAGTGTTTCAAAATTGATAAAGTTCTATTGAATCGGTGCTTCTACTGCATAGCCTGCAGAACGAACCGTGCGGATTAAATCGATTTCGTCGGGACCATTCAGTTTTTGTCACTTTTGTGCTACGCTGTTTTGCGCCGAGAGTTTTTCTTTGAAGATCGTGAACTGCTCGGTTTCATATGGCGGATCGCTTCATGTGCTGCAAAAGCAGCTTGGTTGATAATGGCTGAGACGGTTGAACCCATGGGTACAATCTGCGCTGGTTTACTTAAACCCATCAGTAAAGGTCCTATGACAATGCGGTTGCCAATCTCTTTGAGTAATTTGGCTGAGATATTGGCGCTATGTAGAGCTGGCATGATCAGTACATTGGCGGGTCCAGACAGCCTGCAGAACGGATAATGTTCAAGCAAACTTGGATCAAGTGCTACATCTGCGGCAATTTCACCATCGTATTCAAAATTGACTTTTCGAGAATCCAATTCTTGAACAGCATTGCGAATTCGATCGGCCTGTTCCCACCGTGGATTGCCAAAATTAGAATTTGATAACAAGGCCACCTTTGGTTCATGGCCCATTGATTGGGCTTTGGCCGCAGTTTGACAGGCAATGTCAGCTAACTCTTCTGGTGTGGGAAGTTCGTGGACAGTTGTGTCAGCAATAAAGACAGTGCGGTTACCAGCAATGACCATCGAAAGTCCAAACAAACGTTCGTTTGGGCGGGGATCTAGTACTCGTTGGATCTCTTTTAGGGCCACATAATAACTGCGGGTTAATCCTGTGACCATCGCATCCGCATGATCTAAGGCAACCATGCAGGCTGCATGGATGTTACGGTCTTGGTTTACAAGTCTTTGACAGTCTCTGAATAGAAAACCGTTTCGCTGTTGTCGAGAATATAAGAAATCGGTGTATAGTTTGTTTTGTTTGCTGACACTCGCGTTATGAATTTCCAAGCTTTCAGGTCCAGACAGACCCAGTGTTGACATTTTTTCAAGGATCTCGTTTTCCCGGCCGATAAGAATGGGCGTTCCGAGGCCAAGGCTCCTCCACTGCAGTGCAGCTCGAATCACTTGTTCTTGCTCACCCTCGGCAAAAACCATTCGCACAGGGTGTGCCCTGATCACGTCCTGGATCATTTGCACGCTGCCAGCGGTTGGATCCAGTCTCACACTGAGTTGCCGGCGATAAGTCGGTTCGTCTTTGAAGGGTCTTTTGGCTACTCCTGAGGCAATAGCCGCTTTTGCCACAGCTAGTGGGACTGATGTTATGAGGCGAGGGTCGAATGGTGCTGGTATAATATAATTGGGCCCATAACTTAGCCTCGTAGAGGAGTAGGCAAGAGCAACTTCGTCAGGCACATCTTCTCGGGCTAACGCCGCAATCGCCTCTGCAGCAGCAATTTTCATCTCATCGTTAATCGTTGTTGCCCTGACATCCAGGGCACCCCTAAAAATGTAGGGGAATCCTAATACATTATTGACTTGATTGGGGTAGTCCGAACGGCCCGTAGCCATTATTGCGTCCCCGCGTATGGCAGCAACTTCTTCCGGGGTAATCTCCGGATCCGGATTGGCCATAGCAAAAATGATCGGGTGCGGGGCCATGTTTTTGACCATTTTCGGAGTCATTACACCTTTTTTGGAGAGACCAAAGAAAACATCTGCACCATCAAGAGCCGCCGCTAAAGTTCGACATTTTGTACTGCTTGCATGGGCTGATTTCCATTGGTTCATACCCACTTCTCGGCCAGTATAGATGACGCCTCGGGTGTCACAGACGACTATGTTGTTCGGAGGGACACCCATGCCCTTTAACAGTTCAGCACTTGCGATTCCGGCTGCCCCAGCGCCATTTACGACAATTTTAGTGTCCTTTATGTTTCTATCTGTAAGGTGTAGAGCATTGAGGAACCCTGCTGCAGCAATTATTGCCGTTCCATGCTGGTCGTCATGGAACACTGGTATGTCCATTTCCTCTCGGAGTTGTTGTTCAATAATAAAGCATTCAGGAGCACGAATATCCTCTAAATTGATGCCTCCCCAACTTTTGCCTAGAAAGCGTACACAGTTCACAAATTCATCAACATTTTGGGTATCAATTTCAAGATCGATACTGTCAATATCTGCAAATCGCTTAAATAGAACGGCCTTGCCTTCCATCACTGGCTTAGCGGCCAGAGCCCCTAAGTTGCCAAGCCCCAAGACCGCAGTCCCATTTGATATTACGGCCACCATATTGCCTTTGGATGTATACTCGTATGCAGCGTCAGAGTTTTTTTGTATCTTAAGACATGGTTCTGCTACACCTGGAGAATAGGCAAGAGATAGCTCTCGGGCAGTGGTCAGGGGTTTGGTAGCTCTAACCTCTAGTTTGCCAGGCTTCCCGTTGGCGTGAAAGGCCAGTGCTTCGTCACGCATTGCTTTTGATGTAGGATTAGATGGGGGCATTTTTTAATCCTTGGAAGTAAGTATCCGGACCTATTGTTAAGAATGTAGTGCCGCGATTAACCGGCGTAAAGCGGTCCCAACAACAATTTGGTATGCTATGCTATAAAATATGAAAAAAGAGCAGAAAAAACCAAAAAAATAAAGCCTATGCGCATGGCCAGTAACGCGACGACACCTAACATTACGCCCATGATGGCCCAGTATTTGGAAATCAAAGAGGCACATTCCGATAGCTTACTTTTTTTTCGGATGGGTGATTTTTACGAGATGTTTTTCGACGATGCAGTGGCAGCGTCGGGTGCGCTCGATATTGCGTTAACTAAACGCGGAAAACATGAGGGATCTGACATCCCAATGTGTGGGGTGCCTGTGCACAGTCACCAAACGTATTTGCAGAGGTTGATCAAAAAAGGCTTTAGAGTCGCGATTTGTGAACAAATAGAAGACCCGGCTGAGGCACGGAAACGCCCAGGTAAGGTGATTGTCAAACGCGCCGTTGAAAGGATCATTACGCCCGGAACCCTTACTGAGGAAACTTTGCTGGATGCGCGTTCCAATAACCATTTAGTGGCCTTTGCTCAAGTGAGCGGAGAAACTGCTTTAGCGTGGATAGATGTCTCAACTGGCTCTTTTTGGGCAAGCACACCTCCTCAGCGGGAACTAACGGCCACTTTATCTCAGCTTTCACCGGGAGAAATCCTAGTTGCCGATTCCTTTTTGGCAAACGCTACACTCTCTGAAGTGTTACGGGATTGGAGTAATTTACTCACGACGCTTCCAATTGACCGCTTCGAAAGTCTTTCTGGCGAACGTCAACTGAAGAGATTTTTCAGAGTGGCCTCTCTTGAGCCTTTTGGTGCCTTCCATAGGGCGGAGGTGGCTGCATGTGGTGCTTTATTGACCTACCTTGAATTGACCCAGAAGGGGCGGCTACCGAGACTGTCACCACCACGCCGGCAAACTGCAGATTCAGTTATGGCGATTGATGCCGCCACTCGGCGTAATCTCGAAATTACGGTAGCCGCTGATGGCGGGCGCACTCATAGCCTGCTGGGGGCCATAGATAGAACTTTAACTGGGCCCGGAGCACGATTGTTGTCTGTCCGTTTGTCTGCACCATTAACTCAGCCATCAGAGATTAATAAACGCTTAGATATGGTTGACTGGTTTTTGAAGGAAACAAAGAGCAGGATGGAGGCACGAGAAATTCTGCGGTCGTGTCCTGATATTGAACGATCAATGGGTCGATTGGCGCTGGAGCGTGGTGGGCCTAGAGATTTAGCGGCTATTCGGGATGCTTTGGTCAAGGCTAAAGCCCTCAAGAAACTTCTAACCGCTGATAATAGGGCAGAATTGCCAGAGCAGTTGTCGTTTATAGTAAGAGAATTCGATAAAAATGATGAGCTAATTGAAATGTTCGCCGCAGCACTAGCTGAAGAGTTGCCGATGTTTGCACGGGACGGTGATTTTATTTCACCGGAGTACTCAGGGCCGTTGGATGAACATCGTTTTGCTAGGGATGAAAGCAGACGTTTAGTTCGCGACCTCGAAAAAAATTATCGTGAAAAGACAGGTGTTAACACCCTAAAGGTAAAACATAATAATATTCTTGGCTATTTTGTTGAGGTCACACCCTTACAGTCAGATAAAATTCCTAGTTCTTTCATACATAGACAAACCCTAGCGAGTGCAGTGCGTTTTACCACGACAGAACTAGGAGGGTTAGAGCAAAAGATCAAGCTTGCTGGTGAAATGGCTCTAAGTCTTGAACTCAAGATATTCGATGAACTGGTTGAATCAGTGGTGCTCAAACATGAGTTGCTCGGGCGAGTTGCAGACGGTATAGCCCAAGTTGATGTGGCGGCTGGGCTGGCCGAATTGGCAGGAGTCCGACAATACGTGCGGCCTCTGATTGATTCCGGTAGAGACTTTACTATTGTCGGTGGCAGGCACCCAGTGGTGGAAGGGGTAGCTGAAGCGCAAGTGGGGTCTTCATCGTTTATCGCTAACGACTGTAAACTGTCCGATGAACAACGTATTTGGTTGTTGACCGGACCGAATATGGCCGGGAAAAGCACATTCCTTCGCCAAAATGCACTTATTGCTTTGTTGGGACAAATGGGTTCATTCGTGCCCGCAGTCTCTGCTAGATTTGGTGTTGTAGACCGTTTGTTTAGTCGCGTTGGGGCGTCAGATGATCTTGCTCGGGGGCGTTCTACATTTATGGTCGAAATGGTTGAGACAGCGGCAATTCTGAATCAGGCAGGGCCAAATGCATTGGTAGTTTTGGACGAAATTGGACGTGGGACTGCAACATATGACGGCCTCTCCATTGCCTGGGCCACAATAGAATATCTGCACAATCATAATTGCTGCAGGGCTCTTTTTGCCACTCACTTTCACGAGCTCACGGCTCTTACCACAATATTGAAATTCCTTAGTTGCTATCATATGAAGGTAAGGGAATGGGAAGACGAAGTCGTATTCCTTTATGAGGTGGGCCCAGGCGCTGCTGACCGTTCATATGGGATACAAGTGGCGCGGTTGGCCGGATTACCCGATTCCGTCCTCGACCGAGCCCGAGAGGTGCTGGCAGGCTTAGAACGAGAGGAACGTGGGTCGCAATCAAAGCACCTAGTGGGAGATATGCCACTTTTTTCTGCATCCAGTTTGCGAACGGAGAAACTTGTGGGCGAGGAGTTAACCGAACATATACAGGAAATAAATCCGGATTTATTAAGTCCAATGGAAGCGCTAGAGTTAATTTACAAACTAAAGCATTTGACCGATCAATGAAGTGAGAGGCAGGATTAGATCTTCTCAACTTGTGTAAGCGTTAATGGATGAACAGTAGCTAGGATCAGATAGGTCTCCGGCGATTGGTGTCAAACCTACGAGAATAAAAATGAAACAGCGCGACATTATAAAGCGTCGGAAGTTAAGTGGTGACGTTGCCGCTTTGGTCAAACAGATTTCAAGCCCGCTAGAAAGACGGGCCGAACTGGTTCATTTGTTGAAATCAACGTTGGTGGCCGGTCAAGCGGTGATCCGGGGTTCGTTCATGAATGGTAAGAAGGGTCCGGATGTTGCTGCTGCCAACAGTTTTTTGGTGGATCAAATAATCACGGTTGTTTTTGAGTATGTAGATGGATTTGTTTTTCCAACAGCGAATCCAACTTCGGCAGACCGGCTTACCCTTATTGCAGTGGGCGGTTATGGTCGAGAGGAGATGGCCCCGTTTTCCGACGTGGATATTTTGTTCTTGTATCCCTGGAAAATTACCCCCCGTGCAGAACAAGTCATAGAGTACCTTCTCTATTTGTTTTGGGATCTTGGTTTTACTGTAGGGCATGCGACGCGGTCGATCGATGAATCCATTGCACGGGCAAAAAAGGATGTAACAATTTGTACGAGCCTTTTGGAAGCCCGTTTTCTGTGTGGTGAGCAAGCTTTATTTCTGGAACTCCAGGACCGTTTCAAAGCCGAAGTAGTAGACGAGGGTAGTTCAGACTTTTTATCTGCCAAGCTTTCGGAACGTGACTCGCGTCACGCACAAATGGGAGACTCTCGTTATGTGCTTGAGCCAAATGTAAAAGATGGAAAGGGGGGGCTCCGAGATTTGCATACACTCTTCTGGATATCCAGGTATCTGTACAGAATAGTACAAATCGATGATCTAATTACATTTGGTGTATTGCGAGCTGAGGAAATCAAAATATTCCGAAGAGCTCACACATTTCTGTGGTCCGTTCGGTGTTATTTGCATTATGCAGCGGGTCGAGCTGACGATCGTCTTACGTTTGATAAGCAATTGGTCATTGCTGAAGCCATGAACTATGTCGAGCGTCCCAATGTTCCTGGTGTTGAGCGATTCATGAAATATTATTATAGGGTGGTGAAAGATGTAGGGAATTTGACACGTATTTTCTGTGCTGCCCTGGAGGTGGAACACCAGCATCCGAGTAGGTTCGGTCTTCCATGGATAAAACGATCTGGTCGAACACTCGACGGATTTGTGGTGGGCCATGGGCGCCTTAACGTACAGTCTGATGAGGCTTTCGTTGAGGATCCAGTGAAAATGATAGATTTGTTTAGAATAGCCCAGAAAAACAAACTGGATATTCACCCGCATGCTTTACGTTTGATTACAAGAAGCCTCAATAAAATCGATGGGCACTTGCGCACAAACCAAGTTGCAAACAAGTACTTCCTGGAAATACTGACTTCTAAAATAGATCCCGAGACGACACTCCGGCGGATGAATGAAGCTGGGGTGTTGGGTCGTTTTATTCTTGATTTTGGGCGTGTTGTGGCACAGATGCAGCATGACATGTATCATTCTTATACTGTCGATGAACACACTGTGTTTGCAATTGGGATTTTGTCCCGTATTGAAAACAGAACACTCGGTGAAGAGTTTCCCTTGGCAACAGAAATTGTTGGGGAAATGCTTTCACGGGAGGTGCTCTATTTGGCTCTTTTCCTTCATGATATTGGGAAGGGACGTGGAGGGAACCATTCCGTAATTGGCGCAAGAATAGCGCGTAAAATGGCACCAAGATTGGGTTTGAGTGCGGAGGAGACAGAAACCGTCGCCTGGTTGGTAGAACATCATTTATTATTTTCAAATACGGCATTTAAACGGGACATTGGCGATCCACGAACAGTGCAACATTTTCTAGAAGTGGTGCAATCTTTGGAGCGCCTTCGCCTGCTATTCGTTTTAACCGTTGCTGATATACGCGCCGTGGGACCGAAGGTATGGAATGGTTGGAAAGGCCAACTTATGAGTGACCTTTATCATGAAGCGGCGGCAGTGTTAAGCGCTGGTCGCACTCGCTTTGACCGACCTCAACGAGTTGAGGCTGCAAAGGAGTCCCTTCGGGTGGAACTTGACGATTGGCCGGACCAGGAAAAAGAGTACCATCTTGGACGCGGCTATCCTAGTTACTGGTTGTCTTTTGAAACAGGGGCGCACGTACGCCACGCCATATTTATGCGTGGTGCAGATAAAGCGAAAAAGAACTTTTCTATAGATATTCGAGTTGATAAATCTCGTTCCGTTACTGAGGTGATCGTTTATTGTCCGGTACACCACGGATTATTTGCCGGGATAGCCGGCGCTATAGCAGTAATGGGGGCTAATATAGTAGATGCACGCGTTTCTTCTACAACAGACGGTATGGCCCTAGATGTTTTTTGGATTCAAGATTCGAGAGGGAGTGCGTTTAGCAGGAACAAGCATCTCGATAAACTGAGAATTATTATAGAGGAAACTCTCACAAAAGACTTCAAACCAACAGACGTTTTAGCCCAACGTACTTCGTTGCCTAGCCGAACAAAGGTTCTAACAATTGCTCCACGTGTTTTAATTGATAACAATGCGAGTGCGACCTATACGGTCGTTGAAGTCAACGCAAGAGATAAGGTTGGTTTGTTGTACGAAATTACTAAAACGTTGGTGACATTGCGCCTGTCAATTGGCTCTGCACGGATTACGACGTACGGTGTGAGGGCAGTTGATGTCTTTTATGTTAAAGATATGTTTGGAATGAAGATCACCAACAATGAACATATTGAGCGAATACAAAAAACCTTATTAGATGTTCTATTACGAGAAGACGACACAGGCACTATGCATGGCGCGGCGGCCTCTGCCGCGTAGGAATTTCTTGCTTATTCTGAATGCTTTTTTTAGGAAGTAAAATGAAAATCACTGGTATTGAAGATTTACATTGCGACGCAGGATGGAGGGTTTTTTCCTTCCTGAAAATTATGACTGATGAAGGCCTGGTTGGGTATTCGGAGTACAACGAGGGCTATGGATCCAAGGGTTTGACTGGTGTGATTAGACCACTTGCCGATAGTTTGATTGGAATGGACCCACGAGCGGTTGGTAGAATTAGCGCAAGTCTTCATGGACAGACGCGACAGGCACCTGGTGGTATGATTGCTCAAGCTATTGCGGCGATAGAGAACGCTTTGGTGGATATCAAGGCAAAGGCTCTGGGTGTTCCGGTTTACGAGATGTTGGGCGGGGCTGTTAGAGATGAGATCCAGTTGTATTGGTCTCATTGTGGCACTTACAGACTGCACCACCACGAAATTTTGGGTGTCAAACAGCTTAATTCCTTAGATGGTTGCCGGGAACTGGGGAGAGAGGTTGCTGATGCTGGATTTAGTGCCCTGAAGACGAATATGTTCTTATTTGAAGAGGAAGGGCCCGGACGGGTTCATGGTCCGCAGGTATATATGCCAGGATTTTCAAGTAGAGCGAGCGATGGATTGAATGAGGGTTTGTGGGATCTTGCCCTAAACCCAGACGATAGGATTAAAAAGGCAGTACGAAATCAGATTCTAGCATTGCAAGAGGGAGCGGGTCCCGGCGTTAAGGTCCATTTGGATATTAACTTCAACTTCAAGACCGAGGGCTTCCTCGGGATGGTGCACGAACTTGACGATCTTGGCCTTCAATGGTTTGAGATTGATACTTATAACCCGACAGCTCTCCGGGATATTCGAAGATCATGTAAGACACCAATTGCGTCTTGTGAATCGTTGTACGGGCGTCGGCAATACAGGCCGTTTTTTGAACAGCACTCTGTAGATGTTGCAATAATCGATGTGCCGTGGAATGGAATTCTAGAGTCGGTAAAAATTGCGGCAATGGCTGAACCCTATGAGATTAATGTCGCGCCACACAACTTTTATGGGCATCTGTCGACACTAATGAGCGCCCATTTTTGCGCGGTTGTTCCCCATCTCAGAATAATGGAAATCGATCCTGATGATGTTCCTTGGAAGGATGACTTGGTTACAGTCCCACCCGTCATTGAGAATGGATATTTAAAATTGCCAACGGGACCTGGTTGGGGAGCAGATCCTGACGAGGAAGTCATTCGGGCACACCCTCCTAAAAGGTAAGGTAGCCCCGATAGCTATTTATTGTATTTGGGACACGAAGGTATATGCACGATCTTGTTATACGGAATGGCACAATTATTGATGGTTCTGGCAAGAAACGTTATGTCGGTGACCTTTCAGTCGATAATGGACTTATAAGTAAAGTGGGGTCAGATGTTTCAGCAGGTCGTAGGGAAATTGACGCAACCGATCTTTTTGTTCTACCGGGTTGGGTAGACGTTCATGCTCATTATGACGGTCAAGCAACGTGGGATCCTTATCTAACACCGTCTACGTGGCATGGTGTAACAACGAGCATTTTTGGTAATTGTGGTGTTGGTTTTGCCCCGGTTAAAGCGGGCACCGAGGATTATCTAATCAATCTCATGCAGGGGGTAGAAGATATTCCGGGCACCGTTTTATCGGAAGGCATGAATTTCGACTGGGAAAGCTTTCCAGAATATCTCGATGTCTTGGAATCCATGCCACGAGCGATTGATATAGGTGCTCAGGTGCCACACGGAGCACTTCGTTTCTTTGTTATGGGTGAACGTGGTGCTGATCACAAAAATATTCCGTATGATGGCGAAGTAGAGCAAATGGCCCTCCTGCTTGAAGAGGCGTTAAACTCTGGCGCCCTTGGGTTTACCACATCAAGGACTACAAAACACAAAGCGGCAGACGGGCGGTTTACACCGAGCCTTTCCGCGAACAAAAAAGAGCTTCTCGGTCTTGCCAGAGCGATGCGCCGCGCTGGAAAGGGGGTTTTCGAATGCAATTCCGATTTTGGGCCTGGCGAGTTTGCAGCCTTAAGAGAAGTTGCAGAAATTTCTGGACGTCCTTTGTCAGTATTGCTGTTGCAGGTTGATGCTTACCCAGACCTATGGCGAGATACCCTTTCTCAAATCCATGCCGCAAATAGAGCAGGTATCAATGTTAACGGCCAAGTAGGTTGCCGGCCGATAGGTATTCTGATGGGCTTGGAAACTAGTTTACACCCTTTTTCCACTCATCCTGCGTGGAAGAAACTAGAGTCTTTATCACCTAGTGAACGTGTACAGAGAATCGAGCAAGATGGAAATTTAAGACGTTCGCTTATAGAGACTAGGCCTAAAGACCCGCACACTACTTGGATGGAATGTTCGTTGTCGAAATCGTACGAATTTGGGGATCCCCCGGACTATGAGCCGGACCCTACGTATAGTATTAGTGCTCGCGCGGAGAAAGGTGACCGAGACCCATGGGATTTAGCCCTTGAGCTTATGTTAAGAAATAACGGAAAGGGACTTTTGCTATACCCATTTGAAAATTACACTGGGGGAAATTTAGAGGTTGTTCGAGAAATGCTCAAAGACGAATACACAATCTGTGGGCTTGGTGATGCGGGGGCTCATGTTGCCACTATCTGTGACGCTAGCTATCCGACATTTATGCTGACTCATTGGGCTCGAGACCGTAAGCGTGGCAAAGGGCTTCCTATGGAGTACCTGATAGCAAAGCAGACCTCTAAAACAGCCCGGGCATTTGGACTATCCGATCGTGGTGTGCTTGCGCGTGGATATCAAGCAGATATCAATATTGTTGATTTTTCAACTCTAGCGGTTACTGAACCTGAGTTGGTTTACGATTTGCCAGCGGGCGGACGCCGGTTTATTCAACGTGCAGTCGGGTATAACCATACATTTGTAAGAGGGGTAGAGGTGCTTCACCAAGGTGAACTTACAGGTGCACTACCCGGGGCCTTAATTCGTGGCTCGCAGACTAAGCTGGTGCGGTAAAACTGACAGATCCTCGACCAGTGGTACGCCATTATTTGCCTTAATTTACTTCCACAATTTGCATTTGGTAAATTACTTGATTGACGCGTTGCTGGCATTAGTAATTATTGTGACAGTCTCAGTCCGGGGCTATTTCGTGTTGACTTCATGGATTGGTTATTCGTAAGGAACTGTTTCAAATTGGGTCTCATTCAAATAGCAGAATAAGCAATGTTAATTCGTTTCGCGGCGACGGTGGGCGGTCTTACGATGGTATCCCGCATATTAGGCTTTGCGCGGGATATCCTAATTGCGGGCTTTTTGGGTGCAAGTTCCGCCGGTGACGCATTCTTCATAGCCTTTAAATTTCCAAATCTTTTTCGAAGGCTATTTTCAGAGGGTGCATTTAGCCTGGCATTTGTGCCGTTATTTGCCAGGCAGTTGGAAATTAATGGGCGCAGTTCTGCACGGTTTTTTGCTGAAGAAGTGTTAGCAATTCTAATTTGGGTGCTGCTATTGATCGTAATACTCGCGCAAATTTTCATGCCTTGGCTAATGCTATTAATTGCCCCGGGTTTTTCTAGTGATGCCGATAAATTCGATCTGACCGTATACCTAGCTCGGTTAACATTTCCGTACTTATTGTTTATCTCAATCGTGTCGCTACTAGGTGGTATATTGAACAGTCTGGAGCGATTTGCAGCTGCAGCAGCAGCGCCTATTTTTCTGAACCTCTGTTTGATAGCCTCTTTGCTAGCCGCTACGAAATTGTCGGTGCCTCCGACCCACTCTCTTTCATGGGGTGTTGCTTTGGCAGGGGTAATCCAATTTCTTTGGCTCGCTTGGAACTGTAAACGACTAGATATGCTTCCTAGCTTGCGTTTTCCTCAGTTCACCCGGGGGGTTACGGAATTGTTCCAATTAATGCTGCCTGCAGTTGTGGGAGCCGGCGTCATGCAATTAAATCTGCTTGTAGATATGATTATTGCCTCTTTTTTATCCGATGGTTCTATCTCCCATTTGTACTACGCGGACCGTTTGGTGCAATTACCACTGGGGGTCATCGGTGTTGCTATGGGTACAGCATTGCTTCCTACGTTGACACGGCAACTCGTCAGCGAAGAAACGGGGGCAGCCTTGGCTTCACAAAATCGAGCCATCGAATTTTCCTTGCTTGTCACCTTGCCTGCTGCTGCTGCCATGATGGTAATCGGAACCGAAATTGTCGGGGTGTTGTTTGAACGTGGTGCGTTTGATACAGCTGTCACCGCAACAGTCGCTGGTGTGTTAGTAGCTTATGCTCTAGGTCTACCGGCTTATGTTCTAATAAAAGTTCTTTCGCCAGCGTACTTTGCCCGTCAGGATCCTAAAACCCCGTTGCATGCAGCGTTAGTTGCGCTTGTTGTAAATGTGGTACTAAATCTGATATTTATGGTGCCCTTGGGGATCATTGGGATTGCCTTGGCAAGCGCTATCGCATCTTGGGTGAACGTAGTCATTTTAGCCAAAGGTCTAATGAGACGAGGATATCTGAGGCCAGATAACGTACTGCGGCGGCGACTGCCAAGAATGCTATTAGCATGTTTTGGAATGGCTATCGCTTTGCTTTTTGCGTCCAATGCCTTATCTCCCCTTTTTGAAAGTAGTTTGGGTGAGCGAGTACTAGCTCTTTGCTGTCTGATAATTATTGGATTGGGTAGTTATGGTTTGGTCTGCGTATATATTGGTGCTGGTCGTTGGCAGGAATTGAAGGGGGCCGTGGGTAGGTAAAGACGTATCGATCCGACGGTTGGAGATTGGGGAAATGCCAGTAAATCAAATCATATAGTTTTTAACTGGAGGTAGGGATTGGCACCCCGATCAGGAATTTTTGTAAATGTCTTTGTATAGAAGATTGACCGGAGGGACCGAGGACGATACACCGCCAAGTATATTCTTCGCGACGGGGTGCTAATGAACCGTATCTTCTCTGGTGTGCAGCCGACTGGGAACCTGCATCTTGGAAATTACCTGGGTGCAATTAGAAACTGGGTCCGCCTGCAGGATCAATATGATTGTATATATTGTGTTGTGGATCTACACGCTATTACCATACCTCAACAACCATCTGAGTTACGAAACAATATCCGGGAAGTGACAGCTGGCCTATTGGCTGCGGGAATAGACCCTAAAAAAAATATCATTTTTAATCAAAGTCGGGTGGCGGGCCATTCTGAGCTTGCGTGGATATTTAATTGTGTCGCACGTCTGGGATGGCTTAATCGTATGACACAGTTTAAAGAAAAGGCAGGGAAGCATCGCGATAATGCCACTGTCGGACTTTATGCTTACCCAACGCTGATGGCCGCTGATATCCTGCTCTACAAAGCCACGCATGTGCCGGTAGGCGAGGATCAGAAACAACATTTGGAGTTGACGCGAGACATTGGTAAAGCTTTCAATAGTATGGTTGATAGTGAAGTATTTCCTTTGCCAGAACCTATAATTTTTGACGCGGCAGCAAGGGTCATGAGTCTCCGAGATGGCTCGAAGAAGATGAGTAAATCGGACGAATCAGACTATTCTAGGATTAATATGACGGATGATGCTGATACTATTGCGCTTAAGATAAGAAAGGCACGTACTGATCCTGAAGTGCTTCCGGGAGTTTCAAATGGCCTTGTCGGCAGAGAAGAAGCTAAAAACTTACTGGGGATTTACGGTGCGCTATCTGATAGAACTATCGACGAAGTTTGTGAAGAATTTGCGGGTCAGCCATTTTCGTCTTTTAAGGTAAGGTTGATTGAATTAGCCGTCAGTGAATTAAATCCCATTGGAGCTGAGATAAGACGTTTTTCGGAAAACCCTGGCCATATTGATCAGGTGTTGTCAGAGGGGGCGGAACGCGCGTCCCGTATCGCTCGACCGATACTTGAAGAAGTAAAAAGTGTTGTTGGTCTAAGCTAAGATCGCATATTTCCCACCGTTGTTTTTGTCAGGCTGTAGAGCGGGTATGTGACTCCGCGGACCAATATTTGGACACTGAATTAATCAAATTAGAAGAAAACACTTGCTTAGACGAGACTCTAGGCGCAAAACATTTTTAAAATCAATTTTTGCTAAATAACCACGATGGAAATATATCTCCCCATCGCCGAAATGTCGGTTAACATCGTATTGCTGCTAGGCATGGGCGCGGGCGTAGGGTTTTTATCGGGAATGTTTGGTGTGGGTGGCGGTTTTCTGATGACGCCGTTGTTGATTTTTATTGGTATTCCGCCGCCAGTAGCCGTTGCTACAGAGGCAAATCAAATTACAGCTGCGTCTGTTTCTGGATTCCTGGCCCATTGGCGAAGAGGCAATGTGGACCTCAAAATGGGATCTGTGCTGGTTATTTTTGGCGGCATTGGATCCGCGCTAGGAGTTTGGTTATTCAGTAAATTGCGCTCAATTGGGCAAGTCGATGAATTCATTTCGCTTGTTTTTGTTTTCTTTTTAGGCGTTGTTGGAGCATTGATGGCCCTAGAGAGCGGACATTCAATATTGCGGCGACGGCGGGGCGGGAAGCCTAAACGAATGCACGTTCACTACTGGGTGCATGGGCTGCCCCTAAAGATGCGTTTCCGTAAGTCAAAACTATACATCAGTGCCCTGGTGCCTGCCGGAATTGGAATTTTTGTTGGGGTTTTGTCTGCGATTATGGGTGTGGGTGGAGGGTTTATACTCATTCCGGCTATGATTTATTTGCTTGGGATGCCAACAGCGATGGTAGTTGGCACGTCATTGTTCCAAATTATTTTTGTGACTGCTAACAGCACCCTTTTGCACGCAGGCACTAACCAGACAGTCGACATATTGCTAGCACTGATTCTTCTCTTGGGCGCGGTTGTGGGAGCTCAATTTGGGACCCGCGTTGGTGCGCGCTTGAGAGGTGAAGAGCTGCGGATCTTATTGGCACTGCTGGTCATCACTGTTTGTGTCAAATTGGCGTTCAACTTATTAACAACACCCGCCGACATTTTTTCCAGTGTTCCTTTAATTCAATGAAAATTGAATCCTTAAAACTCGGCAATGTGGCTTGTGTCCTGTTTGCAGTTTGTATGATATGTAAGGTAAAACCACTCCATTGTGAGTCATTAGCACTGGATTTCAGCCAACACCAAATTGCAATTGATTCGAGTTTTACAGGCGCTCAGGTGCTTTTGTTTGGAGCTGTACAGAAGGTAATAAACGGTAATATCATTGTGGTGCTGAAGGGGCCTAACCACCCTACGGTGGTTCGTCGAAAAGCCCGTACGGCAGGTATTTGGTTAAATCGTAATGAAGTAGTCTTTGAAGAGGCGCCTGGATATTACGCGCTTGCGACTTCTGCTCCTGTGAGTGAAATCTTGGACACTCGACAAAGAGAAGCCAATCAAATTGGCCTAAATAATATTCAATTAGTGCCCGCTGGCATTACTGCAAGGGGCGGCAGTTATGCACAATATCAAAGTGCATTACTGAGACACAAAGTAGAGCAGGGGTTGTATTTCGAAAAACCCATACCGATTGAATTTGTAGGAGTGAATTTATTTAGGGCGCGTTTCACCTTTCCGTCGTCTGTGCCACCGGGTACTTATCGAGCTATGGTTCACCAAGTGGAAGATGGAACTGTGGTCGCGACGGGTTCAACTAGCCTGAACATTAGGAAAACGGGCATTGAGGCCCGAATATATCAGACGGCCCATGACAGCCCCTGGCTATATGGTATCCTTGCTGTAGTTCTTGCCTTGATGGCAGGATGGTTAGCCAGCGCAATTTTTAGAAGAAGTTAACTTGTGGAAAACGATGCAGACCATATACCGGGTGAAATTACCTACCTCGTTTGTGTTGACGAAAGCGATGAATGCCGTGTTGCAACGCGCTTGGCAGCACTTCGTGCCCGCAATAGTGGTGGTCGTGTTATACTGCTCTACGTCATAGAGCCATCCGATTTTCAACACTGGACAGCAGTAAGTGACGTGATGGCGCGAGAAGGCCGTCAAGAGGCAGAGGAGCGTTTGCAATTACTTGCTGCGGAGATTCACGAGTATGCAGATATTCGACCAGTATTGTTTGTTCAAGATGGGCCGAAAATTGAACAAATTCTTAAGCTTATCGACGAGCAACCGGATATTAATGCGATGGTTCTTGGATGTGCTCCTGAGGGGAAAGGAACAAACAATCTTGTGCAGGAGCTGACAAAAGAACTCACCAAGAGGCTCCGTATTCCGCTATTAATTGTTCCGGGGAATCTAACGGAGGATCAAATCAAAAGTTTGACGTGACAGCTTCCTAATCTTGAATTGGATCACGGTTAATCTTGGACCAGAAATTGTAAGCCAAACCATCGCCATCTTCGTTCGGGACCCGGGAGCGTGCAGTTTACCCGGCTTCGTCCTTGGGGCAGCGCTTTTGAGAAACGCACTTCTATCCTAAATGGTCCTAGTTGCTCTGTTTTTAGTTTTCCAATCCCGCCAAGATAGCAGGCAAGGTTGCTAAGTGGGCCCACGTTGTCCGCCACCGTAAAGCCTAATCTGGGAGGGTTGATCAATAAAAGGGGTTGGCTGGGCACTAAATCAGTGATCGGTAGTGGGAGAGTATCTATAATTGTTCGAAACCTGTCCATATCAGAATAAGCGCCTGTGACGGGATACCTGGGTAATGCTAGGTAATCGGAACCCTTGTATATAACACCCGAGTGTTGTCCAAAGGCAGCGCTGTGACCATACTCCCCAACTATCTGCTGCAGAGTGTTACTGTATTCACCAAAAGGGTAGGCAAATAGCTCTGGAGCTATACCAATTTCATCCACTATCCGTTGATTTGCTCCAGCAATGTCTTTGCTTGCTGCTGAAGGAGCCACTGACGCTAAATGGCTGTAATTTGTTCCCAGTGTGCCGATTGTAACTCCTGAAGATGCCATCTCACGAAGTTGGTCCCATGACATGTAGCTGTCTCCTCCGGCGTCAATAAAAGCCGTAGCAATGAAGACAGTAAATGGGAAACCTAATTTTTTAAGCCGAGGCCAGGCTTCGTGATAGATAGAGACATTGCCTCCATCAAAAGTAATAGCAATGGCATTTTCTGGAACAGAAGTGCTGTTTCGCAACGCTGCAACGATCTGGGGTAACGGCATTACCTGATAATTTCCAGATGAAAGGTAGTTCAGGTGATTTTCAAACGCCGTGAGGTCCGTGGAAGCACTGTCGACCCGGCTGATTTTGCTATACATTATGGCGACGGCAGAATCTTGAGCTTCCACAGCGCACACCATGGAATTCAGCATCGTTGCGATAACCAACATTATTTGCCAATGGATGCGCATTTTCGTAACTGTCTTTGGTGTCGGTACACGTGTTAAAGTGGATTTGCCTTTTTTGAAAACCCAAGAGTAGCAGTAATGCTAAACCTACTAAACGATATAACCTTAGTTCATACTTAATACAAAGATTCGTTTCTCGACGTTGACAGGAGTAAAGATAGCATCAAATCATTTTATGAACTACGTCCTACGGCAAGTGATACATTAAAATGGGCTCGAATATCTTAGCGCTTGATACAAGTAGTAGTGCTTGTTCAGTTGCGTGTTGGAAATCAACCGAAATAGTTGCCAACGAATATGTGGATCTTGGGCGAGGCCATGCTGAAGCCTTAGTACCCATGATTGCGTCTGTAATGCGTAAGGCAGACATTGATTATTTTCAGTTGGATGCAATAGCAGTCACCCTCGGTCCAGGGACTTTCACAGGCTTGCGAATTGGACTTTCTGCTGCTCGCGGGCTTGCGTTGGCTGCATCGATACCCATGGTCGGTATTAGTTCGCTTGAAGTTCTAGCACATGCTACCAGCTTGGAACGAAACTCCGTGCTGGCCATATTGGACGCAGGACGTGGCAGACTGTATGCCCAACGCTTCAATTCATCTCTATGTGCGACGGTTCCAGCTTCCGTAGTGGAAGCTGAAAATATTCCATCCTTCTTGCCTGCTGGCTCATGTGTGGTTGTTGGAACGGGCATACCTCTGGTACGACCCTATCTAACTAAAACTAAGTTCGACGGCCATGAGGAGGTGTTCTTTGATCCTGCGGTCAGTTCTCCAAATGCGGCTGTGCTAGCGAAGATTGCGAGCACTCGTGAGTCTGCCAAACCATCTACTTTGCATCCAATTTACCTACGTTCTCCCGATAATATGTTTCGGAAACAAGAATCGACCAACAAAAATGTTGGGGATAATGTTTAATATTTGGTCTGTTGTTAGCGATCATCAGATTTCGGTTTTGGCAACTCTTCAGTATAAATGTTTCGAGAACTCTAATGTGCAACCAGGATTAGAGCGAATGATCTTTAGTCCTGGTGTATTTGGTCTCATTATTTCTGAGGAAGATCCTAATCTTGAAGTTGCCTATGCAATTTGTAGAGTGGCTTTGGAGGAGGCTGAACTGCTATCGATAGGTGTTGTCCCGAATAAACGGGGTTCCGGTTATGGTAAAACAATACTATCAGCAATTATTACTGAAGCGGGTCACCGGGGGGCGGAGTCTTTGGTGCTGGAAGTCGGTGAGAATAATCTAGCGGCAAAAAACCTCTATGCAGCAGCAGGTTTTGCTCAAGTCGGCGGACGGAAAAATTATTATCGCGTAGGCTCTGGGGCGTATGAGGACGCAGCAATAATGCGTTGCCGGCTAAGGAATACAGGAGTCAGTTAACTAGCACCCTGAGGCGATACGTGCCCGGAGCAGCCGAAGTGGGTTCCAATGAGAGTATGGTGTGGCCTAGTTCTTTCAATGAACGTGGGACATTTTCAAGTGGTTCTCCTTCGTTAAGGACCACTGCGAGAATTGTTCCAGGTCGCATGGAATCGATGGTAAGTCGAGTATGTACGAAGGTAAGAGGGCATATTTTGTCCGTAATATCTAGCTCTTGATCACAGTCGGCAATATTTTTCATAATGAGGGTACTTAATTTCAAACTTAGATTCCATAATTCGTTGATTATAACATAATCTAAGTGTAACAGCATTGGTTGTTTGAAGGGCAAGTCTCACGTATGATCGAGAGAATAAAATCGGCTGTATAAACATCAAGGCTGCTTTGTGAGGTTCATTCTTATGTCATCACCTATTGAGGAGCGATGTCGAGACAAAGGGCTCAAAATGACCGGACAAAGGCGAGTTATCGCCCGTGTTCTGTCTGATGCTAGCGATCATCCCGATGCTGCGGAAGTATACAAAAGAGCAGTTAGCGAAGACGATCGTATTAGCATGGCAACTGTGTACAGAACAATTCGACTTTTTGAGGATTGTGGTGTCCTTGAGCGGCATGATTTCGGTGACGGGAGAGTGCGATATGAGGAGGCGTCGCGGGAGCATCACGATCATCTGATAGATGTGAAAACAGGGCAGGTAATAGAATTTCAAAACACAGAAATTGAAGAATTGCAGAAAAAAGCCGCCCGTAAGCTGGGATATGAGTTGGTGGACCATCGTCTTGAGTTGTACGGTATGCCCCTTGGTACTAGTGTTCTTGATTCTGAGGAACAGTAAAGAGCTCAAAGTATATGTGTTTGGTTTGTGATAAATAGCCCCGAAAAAGGTTCAGCATGGCCACGGCGGAACAGCTAGATGATTTGAACATAGGTATTCAATCAGGTGATCTTGAGGTAAGACTCGCTTCTTCTAATGAGGAAATTGACGCGTCACAAGCCCTCAGATACAAAATTTTTTATGAAGAGATGGCGGCAATTCCTAGTACAGAGATGTCGGAACTTCGTCGTGATTTTGATAAATTTGACAGAGCTTGCGACCACCTAATGGTGATTGATAATTGTCGAAATGGTTTGTATGAATCAGTCGTTGGTACTTATAGGTTGAGTCGCAGGGTCAACGCGGAGCGCTCTGGTGGATTCTATACGGCTAACGAATACGATATTTCTGATATAGTTGCTCAGAAAGGAGAGATTCTAGAACTTGGTCGCTCCTGTGTTGCCAAGCAATACCGCTCTGGACATACCATGGCGCTATTGTGGCGCGGAATAGCTGCATATGTGTTTAGTCACGACATAGCGTGGATGTTTGGTTGTGCTAGTCTAAGGGGTACGGAACCGGATCAACTTGCGTTACCACTGTCTTATTTGCACCACTTTCACTTGGCTCCTGAAGGTTTGCGGCCGCGAGCATTGGACGATCTATGTGTTTCGATGGATCTTATGCCCAAAGAAGATATCGAAAAGCGTTTGGCTCGCGAGTTGTTGCCTCCGTTGATCAAAGGATATCTTAGGGTTGGTTGTTTCGTTGGCGACGGGGCAGTGGTTGATTCCCAGTTTCAGACTACCGATGTATGCGTAGTTCTGAAGACAGATCGAGTGACCGGGAAGTACCGGCAGCATTATGAAGGAAATCGACGTTCAGTGAATGCTGTGTGATTTGTTTAATCATGAGTCTATTTGCACATCTGTTTGCTTTAATGCGATTTCTTGCTTTTCTAGGGTGGACGCTCTTTTGGTTGCCACTTCAGGCGTTTACAATACTATTTAGTGCGCGCTTGAGTCGGCTTATTCCGCAAATATATCATCAGGGAAATTGCGCTATTTTGGGTTTACGGGTTCGTCGTTACGGTAAGCCAGTAAAGTCGTCACCAACACTCTTCGTTTCAAATCATACATCATATCTTGACATCGTTGTGCTAGCAGCACAATTGAAGGCGTCTTTTGTTGCCAAGCAAGAGGTTGCTAAGTGGCCTTTATTCGGCCTTTTAGCCCGTTTGAATCGTACAGTCTTTGTGCAACGCCGAGCAGGTAAAAGTGGCGCGTATAGAGATGAAATGCAGTCTCAGCTCCTAGGTGGTAGAAATTTAATTTTGTTCCCAGAAGGTACTAGCAATGATGGGAACCGAGTCTTGAGGTTTAATAGCACATTTTTTAGTGTTGCGGAGATTTCTCTAAAGGGAAAATTAATTCCAGTGCAACCCATAGCGATAGCTTATACACGTCTCAACGGCTTACCGGTGGGAAGAAGTGGTCGACCCCTTTTCGCCTGGTATGGGGATATGGATCTAGTGAGCCATTTATGGTCAGTGCTCGGGCAGAATACTGTGACCGTAGAGGTCACGTTCTTGCCAACCGTTACTATCAGTGACTACTCAAACCGCAAGGAGATGGCGAAGGAATGTCAATCCATGGTAGAGGGTAGTGTATCGAACATGCTGCGAGGTTCGCCCGCTCCCTTGAAAGAGACCTCAACTTGACAGTGTTTAGTTGGGTGCTAGGATCCTTGGTGTATATTTTCACGAAATGCATTATATTCCAATATATTAGGGCGTTCTTTAGGATGGTAGGCGGACGGCGAGAAACTATTCAGTTTGGGCATAACTAGTTGTGACCAACCAGAATACGCGAAATGTGCCTGCGACCACCGGGGGTGGATTTGAGCTAGCACCGGCCTCAAAATCCCTGTTTATAAAAACCTTCGGTTGTCAGATGAATGTGTACGATTCTGAAAGGATCTCAGAATTACTTGTCCCTTTAGGCTATACAATCAAAGATGCCCTCGAAAATGTGGACATGGCAGTATTGAATACTTGCCATATCCGCGAAAAGGCGAGCGAAAAACTATTTTCAGAACTGGGCCGCCTACGAGCGCACAAAAGACGACGTAGCGCAATAGGCAAGCAGATGATCATAGCGGTCGCAGGTTGTGTTGCTCAAGCTATCGGTGAAGAGATAGCACGTCGTGTTCCGGAGGTTGATATAGTGGTTGGTCCACAGACCTACCATCGCCTTCCCGAATTAATTTCTCGAATAGAATCGACTTCTGGGGATACACAAATATGCACAGAATTCCCGGTTAATCCTAAGTTTGATGAGTTGCCCGTTGAGAGAAAAGGAGGAAGTGTGTCTGCTTTTCTCTCTGTTCAAGAAGGTTGCGATAAGTTTTGCACCTTTTGTGTAGTCCCCTACACTCGGGGGGCCGAATATTCTCGACCTGTCGATGACTTGGTTACTGAAGCAAAGTTATTAGTTGAGTGTGGGGTCAAGGAGATCACGCTTCTTGGTCAAAATGTAAATGCTTACCATGGGCAACATTTAGGCAAGCAGGTGTCCTCTTTGAGTGTACTAATTGAGCGCCTCGCTGCGCTTAAAGGTTTATCGCGTTTGCGTTATACTACTTCGCATCCTAAGGATATGGACTTATCACTTATTGATGCGCACGGTCGAATTCCCGAGCTAATGCCATCGGTGCATTTACCCGTCCAATCTGGGTCCGATCGGATTTTGGAGGCTATGAATCGCAGATACACTGTTGCGGATTACCTTGGGGTAGTGGACAAGTTGAGAACCGCCAGACCAGATATTGCTTTGTCTTCGGATTTTATAGTGGGTTTTCCTGGTGAGACAGAGGAAGACTTCCGACAAACTATGAACCTGGTAAAGACCGTTGGATACGCTCAAGCCTATTCCTTTAAATATAGTCCGCGGCCAGGAACACCAGCTGCCGCAGGAGAAATCCAAATTGAAGATGAAATCAAATGGGAGAGATTGCAGGTTCTTCAGAATTTATTGGTGGAACAGCAGTCTAAATTCAATCAATCTCTGGTCGGTGCGGCTACAGAGATTTTGATCGAAAAGCCTGGTCGTTATCCAGGACAACTAGTGGGACGGACCCCCTATCTTCAGCCTGTGCATGTCGCAGCGAAAAGTGATAACCAGGAGTTGAATATAGGGGACATTATTCAGGTTAACATCACAGGAAGCTCATCAAATAGTTTGATGGGCACATTGGGTGGAGACTATATCAATGATTGATCTTTGAGAAGAGGATCTTCTCGATGGCGCATGAAACGACCCACAGTGCAGAACACGAAGCCCCTCAGTTTATTACCTTTGAGAACAATACACTATTGCCAGCATTGTTTGGTCACCACGATCAACATGTCGCTCGTATAGAACACTCTCTTGGAGTGATGGTAACTAGTAGGGGAAATCAGTTAGCTCTTACTGGGCCGACTGATGCCGTCAACATGGCAAAAAAGGTGTTTACAGAACTGTACGCAATGTTAGAGGGAGACTTCCCAGTCACTTTGGCAGAAGTAGATGCAGTGTTGAGAATAGAATCCAATGTTAGATTGGACCTAGAAGAAGGTCCTCAAAGCAAAATAGTTGTACACACCCCTAAACGTCGAATACTTCCCCGTTCTTCTAACCAAGTTCAATATGTGAAAGCCCTGAGGGAATCTGAACTGGTATTTGGGGTTGGGCCCGCGGGAACGGGTAAAACTTACCTCGCGGTGGCTATCGCTCTATCTATGATGTCCCAAGGCGAAGTTGAAAGATTAATATTGTCCCGTCCTGCCGTAGAGGCCGGCGAGCGACTTGGCTTCTTGCCCGGAGACCTGAGAGAGAAAGTGGACCCATATCTTCGCCCCCTCTACGACGCCTTATACGACATGATGCCTGCGGATAAGGTGAATGGATATTTGCAGGGAGGGGAAGTGGAAATCGCGCCGCTGGCTTTTATGCGCGGTAGAACGTTATCTAACGCCTTCGTGATACTGGATGAAGCACAGAATACAACCCCAGTTCAGATGAAAATGTTTTTGACTCGTCTTGGAGAAAATTCCAGGATGGCTGTTACCGGAGATCTTTCCCAGGTGGATCTTCCGAGGGGTGTGCAGAGTGGTTTAGCTCATGCCTTGTCAGTAGTTGGGCAATTGAAAGGTACGCAGGTAGTAGAGTTTTCCGATGTTGATGTTTTGCGTCACCCTCTGGTTACAAAAATTGTGAAGGCGTATAATAAGCATGAGAATTCAACCGATTCATCCTATGGAAACAATGGCTCTTCACCCGTAAAGAAAAGTACGTAATGAATTCAAGTGATACCCTGCTAATATCACTTAGTATAGATGACAGTCGTTGGAAAGATCTTTCGTTCAATGTTGATGACTTGTGTGACTCCGCTGTTAGGATAGCATTTCTGGTGGCGAATCAAGCGCAATATGGGGAAGTTAGCATTCTTCTTACGAACGATCCCGTTATACGTGGTTTAAACTCAAGGTACCGAAGGAGATCAGAGCCAACTAATGTATTGTCCTTTTCAGGAACAATCAGTAGCTCAACAAACGATGGGAAAATGTTACCACAACTTTGGGGAGACGTCGTTATTTCATTAGATCGAGTGAGTGATGAAGCAAAATATCAGGAGAAATCTGTCAGGGATCATGTGGCGCATTTGATTATTCACGGAACTTTGCACCTTCTTGGTTTTGATCACCAAGAACAAACTGCAGCTGAAGATATGGAGAAACTCGAGATACTGTCGCTACGCAGGCTTGGCATTAGAAATCCCTATCAGGCTAAAAACTCAAATGCTCAAAAGGTGGAACGAGATGATATGTCCATCGAAAACTAACCAAGAGAAAAGAGTTGAACAAGCGAACCAGCGCCGGTCCGGTCTTCTGGTGGTTTGGGACTATATAAAGACCTTTTTTTATAAAGCTTCTGGTGAACCGACTTTTCGTCAGTCTATAGAGGAACTGATAGAAGAACATGATGACGTTGTTCTTCCCGAGGACGTAGAAGAACACACAATGTTCCGCAACCTGTTAGATTTTGGTAGGCTCGATGTTGCTGACGTAATGGTGCCGCGCGCCGACATCCTATCTGTACCAGAATCCTCGTCACTCGAAGAGCTGATATCAGTAATATTTGAGCACGGACATTCCCGTGTTCCTGTGCATCGCGGATCCTTGGATGATGTAATGGGCATGGTACATGTTCGAGATATTCTCGCTTTTTGGCAAAGGAGTTCAGATTTCCAACTTTCGACAGTTATTCGGTCTCTTTTGTTTGTTCCCCCATCGATGCCCATCCGCGAACTTCTTCTTGAGATGCGGGCAACAAAGATACATATGGCGTTAGTTGTCGACGAATATGGCGGAACAGATGGTCTGGTAACAATTGAGGACTTGGTGGAAGAAATTGTTGGAGAGATAGAAGACGAACATGATCGGACGGTAGAGCCGAAGCTAACCGACAGGGCTGATGGGTTAATCGATGCGGATGCGCGAGTTGCAGTGCCCGATTTAGAGTTAAAATGTGGTATCGACTTGTTACCTGACGCAAGGGACGAAGAGATAGACACTTTGGGGGGGTTAGTTTGTGAGTTGGCTGGCAGAGTACCGCTCCGTGGAGAGTTAATAGCCCATCCTTCGGGCATGAAGTTCGAAATAGTTGATGCAGATCCAAGGAAAATCCGACGCCTTCGAGTTCACCCGCTTTTAGACCGCGATCAACCGACACAACCGCAGTTGGAAAAACAGAATAGCCACATCCGTGGTGGTTAAGCGTTTGCGGATAATGCTGCCGACAACTCCGTTTTGGATGCAAGGTTTGGGTTTGATTATACTCGGTGGGGTGGGAAGCCTCGCTTTTGCCCCCCTTCATGCAGTTATTGTTTTGGTGCCAGTCCTCACGGGTTTTTACTGGGCTATAAACCGGGCTTCCAGCCCCGGATCCGCATTCCTATTTGGACTATCATTCGGGTTAGGTCATTTTTTGACGGGCTATTATTGGATCGGAAATGCGTTTCTGGTGGCTGGTTGGGGCCTGTTGGTTGCTATTCTAGCGGTTTTTTGTCTTGCGGGCGTCTCCGCTCTCTTTGTCGGATGGGTGGCTTGGGTGTGCAGATATTGTGGAGCTCTTGGATTTAAGCAAATACTGTTGTTTTCTGCCCTGTGGACTTTAGCTGAGTGGTGCCGAAGTTTTTTTGTGTTCGGCGGTTTTCCCTGGAATTTATTGGGCTATGTTTGGGGCATTTCAGATCCGATGATGCAGTTGGCGTCAGTGGTCGGCGTTTTTGGTATGAGCGCAGTTACTGTTCTATGTGCTTCTATGCCGGCCCTGCTCCTTTTCTTGCCGAAGCTTGGTTATTGGGAAATATCGCGATGTATTGGTGCTCCTATGCTTATTTTGTTAGCAATATGGGGCGGTGGAGCATTAAGGTTGGATGCTGCCAACGAAACGATGAAGGAAGGCATTAAACTCAGGTTGGTGCAGGCAAATATTGTGCAGGATGAAAAATGGGACCTAGCGTTAAGAAAGACTCACTCGAGGAACTATTTGACACTAAGTCAAACGGCCCTTTCGGCAGACGTCACACATGTAATATGGCCTGAAACCGCCACGCCTTACGCCTTGGACCGTGACGAAGGGGCGCGACAGATGTTGGCGTCGGCTGCACCTCAAAACGGGTTGCTTATTACAGGGGCCATTCGTTTCTCTGATAGTGAGCACGTGCCTCAGGAGATATGGAATGGGTTGCAAGCCGTTACGTTTATGGGGGAGATTGCTGGTTCTTACGACAAGAGGCGTCTAGTGCCATTTGGGGAGTACGTTCCATTTCGGAATTGGTTGCCAATTAGCAAACTAGTTCAGGGGAGCCGTGATTTTACGGCAGGTACTGGGCCTAGAACAATGGATCTACCTGGTTTGCCTCCAGTGGGTCCATTGATTTGTTTTGAGGTTATTTTCCCTGGCGTTATTGCAGACAAAAATCGACGTCCAGAGTGGTTTCTTAATCTTACTAACGATGCTTGGTATGGCCACACTGCAGGTCCGTATCAGCATTTGGTACAAGCACAGTTTCGAGCCGTTGAGGAGGGGCTACCGTTAGTGCGTGTAGCAAATACAGGTATATCTGCGACTATTGACGCGTATGGTCGGATTGTAAAATTTTTGGCGCTGGGTGAGCGGGGTGTTATAGATACGGGTCTTCCTGATAAAATAAGTAAGGGCACCTATTACAGCAGTTATGGTAATGTCCCGGTTATTTCTTTGGTCAGCCTGGTAATTGGAATATTTGTATTTTGCCGTTTCCGGCATCAACTATGTTATTGAATCTGGTAATAGTAGTTAAAACTACTTGGCTAGCATTATAGGTACCAAGAGTCAGTTGTTTTCTAGAGATCCGTCTGTTTAAACGTCTGGGACATAGCGCTTTGGTAGTGCAAGTGCTATTAAGCCAGAAGTCCAGAAGTTTTTTTGAATAGTGTTCCTGTTTTTCTCTTACTAGAGGCTAAAAATGCCCGTATCTAAATATTTGTTCACTAGCGAGTCTGTATCAGAAGGTCATCCGGATAAAGTGTGTGATCTTATATCGGACGCTATAGTTGATATGTATATAGCAGCGGACCCAAAATCCAGGGTTGCTGTAGAAACAATGGTGACTACAAATCTGATTGTAATTGCCGGTGAGACACGCGGTCCTGAAATTGCCATCAGTAAGATTGAGGAAACAGCTCGTAGAGTAGTTCGAGATGTAGGTTACGAACAAGAAGGATTCCACTGGAATGAGTCGCGAGTGGATGTTCATTTGCATCGTCAGTCCTCTGATATTGCGATCGGTGTGGACGCTGTGGGCAACAAGGATGAGGGAGCTGGGGATCAGGGAATTATGTTCGGATATGCGTGCCGTGAAACAGATGTTTTGATGCCTGCCCCAATTTATTTTAGTCACGAGATCTTGCGATCGTTAGCACAAAAAAGGCATGCGGGAGATATGCCTGAATTGGGGCCCGATTCTAAAAGTCAAGTGACCCTTCAATATGAAAATGGACGACCGGTCCGCGCAACTTCAATCGTTGTATCTACACAGCATGCCTCTCCTTATAATCAAGATCAGATTCGTGAGATAGTTCGACCGCATGTTGAGAACGTCCTGCCTGATGGATGGATGTGTTCGGAAAGTGAATTTTATGTTAACCCGACGGGAAGGTTCGTGACAGGTGGGCCAGATGGTGATTGTGGACTGACAGGGAGGAAAATCATCGTTGACACATATGGGGGTGCGGCACCCCATGGTGGTGGGGCTTTTTCTGGCAAGGATCCAACTAAGGTAGACCGATCTGCAGCTTATGCAGCCAGATACCTTGCCAAGAATGTTGTTGCTGCGGGTCTTTGCGAACGCTGCACAATACAACTTGCGTATGCAATTGGTGTGTCCAAACCGCTTTCTGTTTACGTTAATGCACATGGAACGGCCGACGTTGAAGAGGATCATCTTTCTGAAGTGTTGCAAAATTTGATGGACCTATCGCCGAGGGGAATACGAGAGCATCTGGCTTTAAATCAGCCTATCTTTGAACGCACAGCCGCTTATGGCCATTTTGGGCGTGAACCTGATGAAAGTGGGGGTTTTTCCTGGGAACGTTGTGATTTAGTTGAGAGTTTGCGTAAGGCTTTTCTGTGATATTTCTTTAGTAGGATCTGAAGATTTAGCAAATGGTTTATGGAAGGCGTAAGGGTCGAACAATGCGCCCGCGGCGTAAAGCATTAGTCAATTCTCTGCTGCCCCAGATCCGTATTAAAGTAGAATCCTGTGAAGAACGGTCTCCTTTACTAAATCTTGAACAGATATTTAGATGGGATCCTAAGGAAGTTTGGTTGGAAATAGGATTCGGTGCGGGCGAGCATCTCGCGAATCTAGCGCAAATCAATCCTAAAGTGGGGTTTATAGGGTGTGATCCATTTTTGGAAGGTGTTGGAAAGCTTTTATCCCAGATAGACTCATATAATCTGAATAATATTCGTATTTTCCCGGGAGATGCTCGAAAACTGATGCCTGCCTTGCCGTCATCCTGCTTAGGGAAGGTGTTACTTCTATTCCCCGATCCATGGCCCAAATACCGGCACCATAAACGGCGAATAGTTAATCAAGTATTCTTAGATTCCGTTGAACGCATTTTATGTAATGAAGGAGAATTCGTCGTCGCGACAGATCATGAAGAATATGGGAATTGGATATTAAACCAGCTATTGCGCCATGATGCATTTTGTCGGGCGGCCCATATAACCACCGACTGGACTATTCGACCAGAACTCGGGGAGCGTACACGTTATGAAGATAAGGCGTTGCGGGCTGGCAGGAATTGTTACTATTTACGGTTTCGGAAATTGGATATTGACAGAAGGCTGCATGATTAGGCGGAGGGGAGGGTCCCTAAATGCTTGAAGGTAGCCATAAAGCTGTTATAAAGGTAGGAAAGCCTGGTTACCAAGGCTTGTAATTAGTTTGGACGTGGGCTGTGGGCCCACTTTTTATTTTGGGTAGCCGCTACAGTGTAACGTGTGGATACGGACGGTAGAGCGATGAACCAGGTTGAGGACATAGAACGTTTGATTGCGCCGGCGTTAATGCCAGCAGGTTACGACTTAGTGAGGGTTTGCGTATCTGAATCTGGACGCCGAACTTTGCAGCTAATGGTAGAGAGATTGGATGGGGTAGCTATTTCAGTGAATGACTGTGCAACCGTTAGTAAAACAGTTTCGGTCCTTTTGGATGCCGAAGATCCGATCAGCGGTCATTATGATCTTGAGGTAAGTTCGCCTGGTATTGACCGCCCCTTAATAAGGGAGGAGGATTTCAACAGTTATCTGGGTTTTGATGTGGAAGTGCAGACAAAGAAGAAAATCAGTGGCCAGAAAAAATTTTGTGGCAGATTGGTCAAAGTGACTGAACTGGCTGTGAGCCTGAGTATTTGTGCTGTAGAGAAGACCATCGAAATACCGTTTTTGAGTATCAAGGATGCCAAGCTGAGTTTAACGGAAGATCTTCTTTTATCATCTCGGAGTAGTACTGATAATGAGTGAAGTGGTATCGGAAGACATTAAACAGGGTCTTGTGCGGCCAGAATTACTGCATGTGGCCGATGCAGTGGCTCGGGATAAAAACATCGACCGTGAAATCGTCATACGGGCGATGGAACAAGCTATTCAAACGGCAAGTCGCAGAAAATATGGCCAAGAATTGGATATTCGTGCGGAGATTGACCGTTCTACAGGGGAAATACGACTAGCCCGTGTTAGAAAAATAGTTGAAGAAGTCGAAGACGATGCTACTGAAATAAATCTTGAGATGGCCCAATCCATTAATCCTGTTTTGACGATAGATGGAGAGGTGACCGAAGCTCTGCCTCCTATTGATTTAGGTCGGGTAGCTGCACAAGCGGCGAAGCAAGTCATTGTGCAGCGGGTCCGGGAGGCAGAACGTGCCCGCCAATATGAGGAATTTAAGGATAGAGCCGGCGAAATCGTTAACGGTGTAGTAAAACGGACGGAATATGGCAACGTAATAGTCGACCTTGGGCGTGGTGAAGCTGTATTGCGACGTGACGAAGCTTTGCCCCGTGAAACGTTTCGGAACGGCGATCGTGCCCGTGCACTGATTTACGAAGTTCGAGAAGAAACCAGAGGACCACAGATTTTTCTTTCTCGGACACGACCAGAACTTATGGCCAAGTTGTTTAGCCAAGAGGTGCCGGAGATATATGATGGAATAATCGAAATTAAATCTGTGGC
This sequence comes from uncultured Rhodospirillaceae bacterium, assembly GCA_964515905.1. Classification (GTDB taxonomy): domain Bacteria; phylum Pseudomonadota; class Alphaproteobacteria; order UBA7887; family UBA7887. The sequence continues at coordinate 121,175 of CAZEWK010000086.1, forward strand.
GCGTGATCCTGGGAGCAGGGCAAAAATCGCAGTCTTATCAAATGATTCAAGTATAGATCCTGTTGGGGCATGCGTTGGCATGCGTGGGAGTAGAGTGCAGGCGGTTGTTAATGAACTGCAAGGAGAAAAGATTGATATAATTCAATGGAATCCTGATCCTGCAACGTTCATTGTAAATGCGTTGGCCCCTGCCGAAGTTACTAAGGTTGTTTTGGACGAGGAACAAAGGCGTATCGAGGTTGTCGTTCCTGATGACCAACTAAGCTTGGCCATAGGACGCCGTGGTCAAAATGTCCGACTCGCTTCAAACCTGACGAGTTGGGAAATTGATATTATGACGGAGCAACAAGAATCAGACCGTAGAGTTGAAGAATTTAGAGTCGCATCGCAAGCATTTATCGATCACTTAAACGTTGATGAGGTCATCGCACACCTACTAGTGACAGAGGGGTTCAGCGATGTAGAATCAGTGGCGTTCGTCCCAATTGAGGAGTTGGGAGAAATAGAGGGATTTGACGAATCTCTCGCCGCTGAGTTGCGGCAACGAGCACAAAATTATCTGGTGGAGCGGGATGAAAAACTAGTTCAAGAGTGGAAATCTTTAGGAGTAAGTGAAGAAATAGCTGCCATTGAAATGTTGTCGGCAGGGATGGCTGTCTCATTAGGGAATGCTGGAGTGATGTCCTTAGATGATCTTGCGGGGTTAGCTAGCGACGAACTTCGAGAAATCGTTGGCGAAAAAGAACTGTCAACTGATGAGGCAGATTCTGTCATTATGGCAGCGAGAGCCCATTGGTTTGCGGAGGAGGCTGGGGGCCAAAGCCAGGATATGGTTGCAGCAGGGGAAGAAGTTTCAACCCAGGATACCAGTGATGACAGTGGTAAGACAATTAACTGATGTGTTCAGTGTAAATGCGATTATTGTACAATTGGCGCATCCATTTGACGACTCAAATTGGAGGTTGTTTGAACGGAGTTTCAAACAACGTTACAAAGTGGTGCTATGACAGATAAAGAACTGCAGGACCGTAACAACACTGAAGAGAAGCCCTTGGGGTTAACTCGTCCTGGTCGCTTAGAGTTGAGAAAAACAGTTGAGAGTGGACAGGTGCGCCAAAGTTTTTCGCACGGCAGGACTAAAACAGTTCAGGTGGAGAAAAGAAAAAAGCGAACCTTTAAGAGAACACATGCCGGTAAAATGACGGAAGTGCAGGAGTTGGAAGAACGGAAGGTTCTGGAAACTGCGGTACAGACAGATGAGTCTGATCCAAATGCTATAATTCTGGCCCGCCATTTGACCGAAAAAGAGCGCGCAGTGCGGGCGGAAGCGTTGGAAGGTGCGTTGAAGGCTGAGAATGAAGCGCGTGACGTCGAACTTCTCGAAGAGCCCCAATTAAGTGAAGAGGTTGAACTATCAGAGGTTTCCTTAGAAACAATTGATTCCGATATGGAGCAGGAAGGCATTGAATCTAAGGAAACAAAACAAGCCTTGCCCGCGGAGAAATCTGAGAACGATGTTACCGCAACTTCTAACGAACCAGAGTCTAACGTCGAAACAGATGTTAAAAAGGTTGACCCGACTGTTGTGGATAAATCTAGCGCAAAAAAACGTGAAACGGAAACTGATGGCGGGGAAAAGGATCGTAATAGTAAATCCAAAAAGAGAGGAGATGGTAAGCGGCTTTCAATAGAGAGGCGAGGTTCTCAACAGAGGCGTCGGGCAGGAAAGATGACCGTGGTACAAGCCCTGAATGAGGAAGATCGTCAGAGAAGTTTAGCTTCCGTGCGGCGAGCGCGTGAACGGGAAAAGCGCAATGCGGAAGTAGATGAAAACAGACAGGAAACACGGAAAATTGTCCGAGATGTTGTGATTCCCGAGATAATAACTGTGCAGGAACTCGCGAATCGAATGGCCGTGCGTGGGGGAGATGTTGTTAAAGCTTTAATGAAGATGGGTGTTATGGCAACCATCAATGAAGTAATTGAAGGTGACACAGCTGAACTAGTCGTCGATGAGTTTGGTCATACGGCTAAAAGAGTAAGTGAATCCGATGTAGAAATCGGGCTGAAAGGCGATGAAGATGGTTCCGAGATGCTCGTCGAAAGGCCGCCGGTTGTTACCGTGATGGGTCACGTAGACCATGGTAAGACTTCATTGCTAGATGCACTGCGTAATGCCAATGTCGTTGGCGGAGAGGCTGGTGGAATCACGCAGCATATAGGGGCGTACCAAGTTGAAACTGCAGACGGAAAGAGAATTACCTTCATTGATACGCCGGGACACGAAGCATTCACTCAAATGCGTGCGAGGGGAGCTAGTGCTACAGATATCGTGGTTTTAGTGATTGCAGCAGACGATGGTGTGATGCCGCAAACAGCTGAAGCTATACAGCATGCTAAGGCCGCTAACGTACCAGTTATTGTAGCTATCAATAAAACGGACCTACCAAATTCAGATGTTGAGAAAGTAAAAAATGAATTACTTCAGCACGATGTGATTCTAGAACATGTTGGTGGCGAGGTCCTCGCGGTTGAGGTGTCGGCAAAGGAACGTTTGAACCTGGATAAGCTACTTGAAACAATAAACTTGCAATCAGAGTTGCTGGAACTAAAAGCTAATCCAGATCGCCCAGGTGAAGGGGTTGTTGTAGAGTCACGGCTAGAGAAAGGTAAGGGTGTTGTGGCGACAGTTCTGGTCAAGCGTGGGACGATCCGTACGGGGGATATTCTAGTGGCAGGGGCCGCTTGGGGCCGTGTTAGATCCTTGCTAAATGATAGGGGTGAACAGGTACCGACTGCAGCACCATCATTGCCAGTTGAAGTGTTGGGGCTAAATGAGACTCCTGGTGCCGGTGACGAAGTTGTTGTAGTTGAAAGCGAGGCCCGAGGGCGGGAAGTGACAGAGTATCGAGGAAAGGTAGTAAAAGATCAGTTGGCGGTTGCCGGTCGCCGTGGGACCGTAGAGCAGATGTTTACGCAAATTGCGGAGGGCGAAGCGAGTGAAGTCCCACTCGTGGTAAAAGCGGATGTTCATGGTTCTTTAGAGGCAATTTTATCGAGCATAACTCAACTTGGTACAGACGAAGTAAAGGTGAAAATCTTATTATCTGGTGTGGGTGGGATAAATGAATCAGATATATCGTTGGCTGCGGCATCGGATGCATTTGCGGTAGGGTTTAATGTCCGTGCTGACGCACCTGCACGGGCATTGGCTCGCCGAGACGGGGTTGATATTAAGTATTATTCGATAATATATGAGCTTCTTGAGGATATCGGAAACTTGATGTCGGGTTTGCTTGCTCCAACAATAGTGGAAAGTACTCTCGGATATGCACGCGTGAAACAGGTTTTCACTATTTCTAAAATCGGAAAAATTGCTGGCTGTGAAATTACAGAAGGAATAGCGAAAACGGGAGCTAAGGTGCGTCTTTTACGAGACAATTTAGTTCTTCATACTGGTCAAATGTCCACTTTAAGACGCCATAAGGACGATGTTCGAGAGGTAAAAGAAGGACTCGAATGTGGTATTGGATTAGAGAAATATCATGATATTAAAGAAGGAGACGTGCTAGAGCTTTTTGAGGCGAAGGAAGTAGCGCGTTCGATCTCTAAGGACTAATAAGAAATATAAGTTCGTCGTTATGATACAACGCTTTTCATCGGATGACCGTTCTGATTTGTCAAAACAGCGCCAACTTCGTATTGGTGAATTATTACGTCATGAACTTTGTGATATTTTTCTCAGAGACAATTTACGGGATCCGCGCTTGGCTGGTAGTTCGATCACGATTTCAGAGGTCAGAGTTAGTCCGGACTTACGTTATGCTACGGCCTACGTTTCACTGTTTGGAAAAGGCAATATGGAGACCGTACTTAAAGGTTTAAAACGTGCCGCACCTTATTTGGGGAGGAGAGTAGCGAGCGCAGTAAAACTTCGCAATTCGCCCAAATTTGACTTCGTTGCTGATGCTTCTGTTGAGCAAGCGGTACGAATCGACGCTTTGTTGCGTCGCCCTGCGGTAACTAGAGATTTGTCGGGTCGAAAGGGACCGGGTAAAATATATGTGCCCGGGGAATAGTGGTGTAACCCCTTCCAAGAAAGGAAAGGTTCACTTACATGGATGGTTTGCTATCGATAAACCTATCGGTATGACATCCACTCAGGTCGTATCTCGGGTGCGACGGCTAACATCATCGTTTAAAGCAGGCCACGGCGGAACACTAGATCCTCTAGCCTCAGGTATCTTACCGATTGCTCTCGGGGAAGCCACTAAAACGGTATCTTTTGTCGTGGACAGTAGAAAGCACTACCGCTTTACTATCAGGTGGGGACAGCGTCGTGATACCGATGATGCGGAAGGGAGAGTCGTAGAGCGAAGAGACTTGCGACCGAGCGCTGACGACATAAATAGAGCCCTACCCAAATTCATCGGTAGGATTATGCAAAAACCTCCTAATTATTCTGCCGTTAAGGTAGGAGGGAAAAGAGCTTATGATTTAGCCCGACAGGCTAAACCACTCGATCTTAAGCCGCGTCCGATATTGATTGAACGTTTGCGTCTGATTGAGGTATTAGATGCTGATCACGCGTCTTTTGAGCTTGAATGTGGGAAAGGGGGATACGTCAGGGCGTTGGCTCGGGACCTTGCCGCTGAGTTGGGGACAGCAGGGTATGTTTCGGCACTGCGTCGCACAAAGGTTGGGCCGTTTACCATGGATAAAGCGATTTCACTTGCCGAATTGGAAGCGCTCAACGATAGTGCGTCCTTTAGTGGTCGTTTGTTGCCTCTGATTGAAGGTTTGGCCGGTGTTCCAAACTTAGTGATAGATGCAGAACAGGCTGGGCGTTTGCGAAATGGGCAAGGTGTTCCCTTGGCGAATAGGTCGGTTTCCAGGGATGGACTTGATTTAGCGGAAACAGCGGTTTTATGTGCGGTATTGGGCACACGACCGGTGGCTTTGGTAAGGTTTCAAAAGGGAAAGATTTGCCCGGCTCGGGTTTTTAATTACTCCCATTAAGAAATATTGGTTGGAAGAGGAGCTAAGACAAAAATATGTCGATTACCGGCGAGCGGAAAATTGAATTGATAGGTGAATTTGCGCAGTCGTCAGATGATACTGGATCACCTGAGGTTCAGGTGGCGGTTCTTACTGAACGTATCAGTAATCTGACGGAACACTTTAAACTGCATAAAAAAGACGTCCATTCGCGACGAGGTTTATTGATGATGGTCAGTAGGCGCAGACGTTTGCTGGATTATTTAAAAAGTAAAGACAATGCCCGTTATCAGAAATTGATAGAACGACTTAATCTTCGTCGTTAACGGAATTAATTTATGGTTGGAAAAATTGGTGCAGATATCTTTAGGATCTTTGCCCAACAAGTCGCCCTGGGCATCTAAGTTTATTAAAGTTCCCAATTTAGTTGGCCTAATAAATCGATTATTTTCCACAGAGATGTGGCAGCAAAACTATCTATGTCGGAACTTTCGATCTAATTTTTCTGGTACAGGGAAGTTCAGTTGTTATGTATTCGGCTTGTGTTAACAAAATATACGGAGTGCAAGTGATTGTCGGCCGGTTATCGAAACGGGCGTCAAAAGGTTTGATTTGGAAGGAATAAAATATGTTCGATATTCATCGGAAAGAAATTGACTGGGGTGGTAGACGATTGGTTCTGGAGACGGGTAGAATTGCGCGACAGGCCGATGGGGCTGTTATTGCTACCTATGGTGAGACAGCGGTTCTATGTACGGCTGTCGCACAAAGGGCGCCTAAAGCAGGCGTTGATTTTTTCCCTCTAACGGTGAATTACCAGGAAAAGACGTTTGCGGCAGGGAAAATTCCAGGTGGTTTTTTTAAAAGGGAGGGTCGTCCCAACGAAAAAGAGACCCTAACATCGCGTCTAATTGATCGACCAATTAGACCAATGTTTGCTGACGGGTTTCGAAATGAAACTCAAGTGATCTGCACGGTTCTTTCACATGATTTGGAAAATGATCCAGATATTGTAGCAATGATCGGGGCGTCGGCTGCGTTAACAATTTCTGGTATTCCGTTTCTCGGTCCCATTGCGGGCATTCGAGTGGGCTACATCGAAAACGAGTATGTCATTAATCCATTACCGGATCAGTTGTTGAAAACGACACTTGATCTAGTGGTTGCTGGAACTGGCGATGCGGTTCTGATGGTAGAGTCAGAGGCTGAGGAGTTATCAGAGGAAGTAATGCTAGGTGCAGTGACATTCGGTCACGAGCATATGGCGCCTGTAATACAGACCATAATTGAATTTGCAGAAGTTTGCGCCAAAGAGCCTTGGGAGTTGACTGAAGTAGATCCGCCGGACGATAGCGCTAAGGAATTGGTGCAGTCCTGTGAAGGGGATATACGGGAGGCATATTCCGAACGTGTGAAACAATTGAGAGTGGAGAAATTAGATAAATTACACACCCATATATCAGCAGTTGCAGCTGAAAAAGAACTAGACGAGGCTGCTGTTCAAGGCGGATTTAAGAAATTAGAAAAGGATATTGTACGTGGCCAAGTTTTATCAACTGGTCTACGAATTGATGGACGTGATACGACGATGGTGCGTCCCATAAACTCTGACATCGGAATTTTGCCCCAGACGCACGGGTCAGCCTTGTTTACTCGTGGTGAGACACAGGCCTTAGTGGTGACAACTTTGGGTACTGGGCAAGATGAACAAATAATAGATGCACTGGAGGGAGAGTACCGGGAGCATTTTATGCTGCATTATAACTTTCCGCCGTATTCTGTCGGGGAGGCTTCTTTCCTGCGTTCTCCTGGCCGACGAGAGATTGGGCATGGAAAGCTAGCTTGGAGAGCTGTCCGTCCGCTTTTGCCGAAAAAGGATGATTTCCCCTATACCATTCGGGTGGTATCCGAGATCACAGAGTCTAATGGGTCATCGTCCATGGCTACAGTATGTGGAACCTCACTTTCCTTAATGGATGCTGGCGTGCCGATAATTCGGCCGGTGGCGGGTATTGCGATGGGGCTTATAAAGGAAGCAGATGAATACGTAGTGCTCAGTGATATCCTAGGCGATGAAGATCAACTTGGAGATATGGATTTCAAAGTGGCCGGGACGGAAGAAGGAGTCACATCCTTGCAGATGGATATCAAAATCACTGGCATTACTAAAGAAATAATGGCGACCGCGCTTGCACAGGCAAGGGAGGGGCGTCTTCACATACTTGCGGAAATGTCAAAGGCAATCGGTAGTTCTCGTGAAACTGTTAACGAACATGCACCAAGAATTACTACTATCACAGTGCCTAAAGATAAAATTCGCGACATCATTGGGACAGGCGGCAAGGTTATACGTGAAATCACTGAAGAAACAGGAACAAAAATAGACATTGATGATGATGGGAACGTCAAGGTTGCGGCCACAACTTCTACTGCTAGCGATGCTGCGTTGAATTGGATCAAAGATATCGTTGCGGAACCCGAGGTTGGTGTTATTTATGATGGAACTGTCGTAAAGACGGTCGATTTTGGGGCATTCGTCAATTTTATCGGCAACCGCGATGGGCTGGTTCATATTAGTGAACTTGCCCCCCGTCGTGTTCCATCAGTTGCTGACGTGGTGCAAGAGGGCGACAGCGTAAAAGTAAAGGTTTTGTCAGTTGATGACCGAGGAAAAGTGAGGCTCAGTATGAAGTCGGTGGATCAGGAGACAGGTATGCCTATTGAGGATTCAAATAAAGATCAATTGGCCGATTAGGGTGTCCTAGGACAAGAATCGACAATTTTAGTTCTGTTTTTTAATAAGTTTCGATTGTTTATAAATCTAGCATTCTACGGTATCTTACTCTGTGAGTATATATGTTGCTGCCTTTTGGCACTAGTCATTGATCTCAATTTGAGTGAGTGCCTGGAATTGGAGTCTTGTGGTTCGTGAGTGCTGAAAACAAAATAGAAGAAGAACGTGCTACTGATTGGAAGAAGTCGTGCTACGAACGCTCGGATCTTATACGGTGCGGACATGGAGAATTATTTGGGCGTGGGAACGCTCAGTTGCCCCTACCGCCGATGTTGATGTTTGATAGAATAGTGAAAATAATGTCCGATGGGGGTGAGCACGGAAAAGGGCTAGTAATAGCGGAGATGGACATAAATAAAGATCTTTGGTTCTACGGGTGTCATTTTAAAGGTGACCCAGTTATGCCCGGGTGCCTCGGAGTTGATGCGCTTTGGCAAATGTTAGGTTTCTTCTTAGGGTGGCTTGGATTGCCGGGTCCAGGACGAGCATTATCAGTTGCTGAGGTTAAATTTGCTGGGGAGGTGAAGCCCGGGGGAGAGATACTTCGGTATCATGTGGATGTGAGAAAAGTAATTAAACGTGGTTTTGCGCTGGCGATTGCAGATGGATACGCCGAGCTCGATGGTGAGCGCGTTTACACTGCAAATGGACTGCGTGTGGGCCTATTTCCTTCAAACAACAAAGCTGGGTGATAAGAGTGGTTAATTCCCGCCGCGTTGTTGTTACTGGTCTTGGCATAGTTTCGCCCATTGGCTCCGATGCGATAGAGGTGACGAGTAGTTTACGTGAAGGTCGGTCGGGAATTGTTTATTGTGATACCTATGAAGAAATGGGATTTCGTTCCCATGTTCATGGCCTTCCCAATGTAGATTTTGATAATCATATTGACCGTAAGCTGCGTCGATTTATGGGAGACGGAGCGGCTTATAACTATATTGCGATGGCACAAGCTATAGAAGATTCAGGCCTCGACGAAAAAGAAGTTCGGGGTGAGCGAACAGGACTAGTAATGGGGTCAGGTGGACCATCTACTTCTGCCCAGGTTGAAGCTGCTAAAATTGCCAAAGAAAAAAGTCCTAAACGTGTTGGTCCTTATGCTGTGCCAAAAGCTATGTGTTCCACTCTTTCTGCAAATATGTCGACAGCATTTAAAATGCGTGGGCTGAGCTATTCGATTAGTTCTGCCTGTTCGACAAGTGCACATTGTATAGGTAATGGATCGGAACTTATTCAAATGGGGAAGCAGGATATTGTCTTTGCAGGTGGTGCTGAAGAGCTTCACTGGACCCTCACAGTCTTGTTTGATGCGATGGGCGCACTATCCTCGAAATTCAATAATACTCCGGATAAGGCTTCACGTGCTTATGATTTAAACCGTGATGGCTTTGTAATTGCTGGTGGATCAGGGGTTGTGGTGCTTGAAGAGATGCAGCGGGCCCAGGCGCGAGGTGCGAAAATATATGGTGAGCTGGTCGGCTATGGTGCCACTTCAGACGGTGTTGATATGGTTGCACCGTCTGGTGAGGGAGCGGAGCGTTGCATGAGGATGGCCAAGGCCGTCGCAACTGATCGAAAGATTGATTATATTAACACGCATGGCACTTCCACACCCGTTGGCGATATTATTGAGCTAAACGCTATAAAAGAAGTCTTTGGTAGTCGTTGTCCTCTTGTGTCTTCAACCAAATCTCTGACGGGTCATTCACAGGGAGCTACTGGGGCACACGAGGCTATTTATTCCTTGCTAATGCTTCAGAATGATTTTGTTGCCGCTTCCGCGAATATCGAGGATTTGGATCCAGGGGCCACTGATATTGATATCGTCACTAAACGGATTGACAATGCTGGTCTCAGCACCGTGATGTCGAATAGTTTTGGTTTTGGCGGGACCAATGTGTCGTTGGTATTTGCCAGGACTATTCGTTGATATTTGGTACTAGCGTAGCAGCGCCTCATAATGTCTGCAGAGACTTTGCTTGGTGGTAAAAAGGGCCTCATTATGGGGGTCGCGAATGAACGTTCCATAGCGTGGATCGTTGCCGAGGCTGCAAAGCAGCAAGGCGCAGAGTTAGCATTTACCTTTCAAAACGATTTGGTTGCTCGTCGAGTACGGCCTTTGGCTGAAGCGGTGGGTTCGGATCTCTTATTTCCTTGCGATGTTGGATCTGAGGAGCAAATCGATTCAGTTTTTAATAATCTAGCAAAGTGCTGGGGTAACCTCGATTTCGTGGTCCATGCGATTGCGTATTCAGACCGAGAAGAACTGAAGGGAAGGTATGTCGATACCAGCAAGAACAACATGGTTAACAGTCTTATGGTCTCGTGTTATTCATTTACTGCCATTGCCCGCAGGGCCGCGGTTTTGGCAAATCGTGGGGCTAGCTTGCTTACATTTACTTTTTCTGGAGCCCGGCGAGTGGTGCCGAGTTACAATGTAATGGGAGTGGCAAAAGCCGCTCTAGAAACAAGTGTCAAATACCTGGCGGCGGACCTTGGGAGAGAGGAAATCAGGGTGAATGCAATTTCTTCGGGACCTATGCGCACGCTATCCGGAGCCGCAATTGGTTCTGGGAGGGCCATCTACCGCTGGGCACGTAAAAACTCAGCCCTCGGGGTCGATCTCAAGAATGATGACGTTGCCAACGCCAGCCTATACTTGCTGAGTGATTTGTCTCGAGGAGTTACAGGGGAAATCCACTACGTGGACAACGGAAATAATATTATAGGAATTTCTCCCCGAAAATAAGCAAAACAGGGGGAAATCTTGTAATTACTTGCCGTTAATTTGTGGTTTCAATGGACACGTGAGCTAGTGTTGTATAATTTGCTGCCGTGATTTTAATAGTATTGCTAAAGTTATAGCGATTTTTTTGATGTGACCCAATAGGAGTTGCCATAATGAGTTTGTCCGGGACCAAAACCGAGCAGAATTTGAAAGATGCCTTTGCAGGGGAATCTCAAGCTAACAGGCGATATTTGTTTTTTGCTCAAAAAGCTGATGTTGAAGGATACAATGATGTGTCGGCAGTCTTCCGATCAACGGCGGAAGGAGAAACGGGGCACGCGTTTGGCCATCTTGAGTTCCTAACTGAAACTGGAGATCCAGCGACGGGCCAGCCCATAGGAACGACAGCTGATAATTTAAAAGCGGCCGTGGCTGGTGAGACTCATGAGTATACTGATATGTATCCGGGCATGGCCAAGACAGCCCGTGAAGAGGGTTTTGATGAAGTGGCGGATTGGTTTGAAACCTTAGCCAAGGCAGAAAAATCCCATGCTGGTCGTTTTCAAAAGGCCTATGATTCCATAGGTTAAAGTGGTCCAGGTGCAAGGCAAAAAGCCTTGGCTTGGCTACATATCGAGTTCGATCCACAGAGGATTTCTTAATGGAAGGCGGCCTCAAGGTCCCAACTCGTCATCCCCATGGGATTGACGACCCTAACTACCTGGACGAAGAACAGATAGATAAAGAGTTGCGACGTGTCTTTGATATTTGTCATGGATGCCGCCGATGTTTTAATCTGTGTGACAGTTTTCCGCGGCTTTTTGACTTAATCGATGAGTCGGACAGTGGAGAACTTGATAGTGTGTCCAGTAGTGGTTTCGGAGAAGTTATAGGAGCTTGCACGCTGTGTGACATGTGTTTCATGGTCAGCTGCCCTTATGTTCCACCTCATGAATTTAATCTAGATTTTCCACATTTGGTGTTGCGTTACCGGGCTGCGGAGTTCGCAAAAAATGATGTTTCTTGGGGTGATCGCCAAATAGCAAAAACAGACAGAAATGGAAGAATTGCCAGTGCAGTTCCGTGGTTAGCTAACTGGGGTAGTAATGTTTCAAACCGGATCACTCGCCTGATTTTAGAAATTGTAATGGGCATTGATAGGGATGCAGTTTTGCCCAAATATCATCGGCAAACCCTGGTTCGCGCTAGCGAGGTTCAAAGACAAGGGTATGTTTCCAATATGCCTGAAATGGAAAGAAAAGTAGCCCTGTATGCTACGTGCTTTGCTAATTACAATAATCCAAATATCGGTCTGTCGGCTCTAAACGTTCTTCAGCACAATAGCGTAAGCTGCAAGGTGGTATATTCGGAGTGTTGTGGAATGCCACAGCTAGAGCAAGGTGATTTTCGGTCGGTGAAAGATCGCGCGCGGGCTATATCAAAGGACATGGTCAAGTGGATAAATGAGGGATACCAGATCGTTCCACTTATTCCGAGTTGTTCGCTTATGTTTAAGTTTGAGTGGCCTCTTGTATTGCCGGATGATCCAGATGTCCAATTATTAAGCCAAAATACAGTCGATATTAGCGAATATATGGTTAACCTAGCTGCCACAGAAGGGCTTAAAGATGATCTGGTACCACTATCTGGATCGGTAACAGTGCATCTTGCATGTCATTCGCGTGCCCAGAATATTGGACCTAAGGCGGTTGAAATGCTTCGCTTAATACCAAATATCGAATTAACTGTGTTGGAGAGATGTTCTGGTCATGGTGGAGCGTGGGGGGTGAAGAAAAAAAATTTTAACACAGCATTAAAAGTGGGTAGGCCGCTCGCACGACAAGCGATTAAAGCGAAGACTCGATATATAGTATCGGAATGTCCATTGGCGGGCGAACATTTAAGACAGGGTATGGAAAACCTTGGTGATGAAGCCCATATCATTAGTAACGTGGAGCATCCAATAGAACTACTTGCGTCGTCGTATGGATTCAATGACAAGAAACATAATGAACAATAATCCGATTACTCGGTCCGATATTATGTCGATGACGGATTTCGCAAAAGTTCGGCAAGTGAAGCGTCGGGCTTTAGTTGAATTAAAAAGAAACCGTCGAGTGCCCGTGGGTCCTGATGCTACGTTTTACTTTGAAAATTGGGACACTATGTGGTTTCAAATCCATGAAATGTTGTTTATAGAGAAAGGGGGGGAATCGCAAATTTCCGGGGAACTCGACGCTTATAATCCAATGATCCCGAACGGCAATGAATTGGTTACAACATTGATGTTTGAAGTAGATGATCCTAAAAGGCGTGCAAATTTATTGGGTCGCATCGGTGGTGTTGAAGACACGGTGACATTACAATTTGCGGATCATGAAATTCGTGCGACTTCTGAGGAGGATGTGGGTCGTCTCACTGAAACGGGGAAGACGTCGTCTGTCCATTTTCTACATTTTCCCTTTACAAGAGAACAAATTGGATCTTTTTGCAATTTTAAAAATAAAGTCGTGATAGGATTTTCTCATCCCGACTATAGTCATATGACAGTGGTGTCGGGAGCAGTTCAATTGTCTCTTAGCAAAGATTTTGCAGCTATGAGTTGAGAACTTTCTCTCCCTGTAGCACTTTACTCAATCTGTTCGTTCTCGTACACGCCCCATAAGTTTTTTTTTGACATCCACCCGCGATATAATGATAGCTCCACTAGACACCATTTTTCACTACATTCCAAAAGGAGCCCTTGTGCGCCAGTTTTTATTTGGGCCACCGCCGTTGATTGTTCGCGTGGTGCAACTCTAAGAAACAGTGTGCTAGTTTCAGAACTTAAGTTGCTAATTATGAAACTTCGTTTTCCAGATAACATCGAACGATGGATCCAACTTTCAAAGCCTTCAATGTCCTGTATCCTTCTCCAGTGTCCGAATTCGTCAATTATTTCAACAGGAAGATGTTTGCGCAGATAAACCCAATTAATGGGAAAACGAAACCCTGGACCTGCACGCGCATTAACGCGATCGTCACCTAAACTAACAAATCGCGGGATGGGCAGCCCACTGTCACCAGTTTCTATAGCCATAGCGCTGATGGCACCAATAATTAAGGAAACTAAGCTGAGTATCGAGAGCCGCATTTATGTTATGGGAGATTTTAATGTTATATGTTTTACAATATAGCTATAGAATTTCAAGTGTGCGAGCACTCTTTTCAGGGTGTCCAACAGGGTGCTACATCTTGCTCGTATATGTCGTAGGCAACTAAATCGCTGGCCTGGGAATATGGCAAAAAAACCCGTTGTTATAGTTACTCGAAAACTACCGGAAATCATTGAAAAACGAATGAAGGAGTTGTTCGAAGTACGCCTTCGACCAGATGATACTCCTATGTCTCAGAAGGAGCTGGCCGAGGCTTTAGCGGCTGCCGATGCGTTGGTGCCAACAGTAACTGATCGAATTGACGCACATTTATTGAGCTTCGCTGGCGATAAATTAACTTTGATAGCAAATTTCGGTGCTGGCGTAGACAATATAGATATAGACATTGCGCAAAAACTCGGCATTACCGTCACTAATACACCAGCAGTCTTAACGGAGGATACGGCGGACATGGCGATGGCTATGATTCTAGCAGTCCCCCGCCGCTTAGTGGAGGGTGAACACTTAGTTTCGGGAGATAGATGGAAAGGCTGGGCTCCGACTTCTATGCTTGGTCATAGGATATGGGGAAAATCTCTTGGTATCATTGGGATGGGGCAAATTGGTAGCGCAATAGCGCGCCGGGCCAAAGGGTTTGGTTTGATTATTAATTATCATAACCGGCATCCGCTTCCAAAATCTGCCGAACAGGAGTTACAAGCATCTTATTGGGAAAGCCTCGATCAGATGCTGGCAAAGATGGACATAGTTTCGGTCAACTGTCCCCACACTCCGGCCACATATCATTTGTTATCTGCGAGACGTCTTTCGTTGATGAGGCCCGATGCTTATTTGGTCAACACTTCACGCGGCGAGGTAATTGATGAAATAGCCCTCGCTCAAATGTTACTTGAGGGACGATTGGCCGGAGCCGCTTTGGATGTTTTTGAGCATGAGCCAGCGATCAACCCTAAGCTTCGCCGTTTAAATAACGTTCTCCTCCTCCCTCATATGGGTTCAGCAACACTGGAATCCAGGGTTGAAATGGGTGAGAAGGTATTGATAAATATACGAACATTTTTTGACGGGCATAATCCACCTGATCGCGTAATCGCCAAATTTATCTAGTTCTGTCGTGCTATCCTTCCCTCGTACTGATAAACTATATAAATAACACCTTTCCATCCGTTCCCACATCTGCAAGAAATGTTACTAGGCCGCCTTTTTGGATTGGCACATCGGTTCGTAGCCTACTACTTTCAAGACCGACTGATCTCATACCCATTTCGCACACGAAAAACTTCACTTCGAGTGAGACGCATGCTTCTAACAGCTCTTCAAAACTAGCTATGCCTTTTACTTTGTTATGATGGTCCCAATGCGAACCGTATCCTTCTTTCTCAGAGTGTTTAAGTGTTGTCCATCCCTGGTCTTGGCTGAGAGCGGAGATAGCACCCATAGTAAAAAATAAACTTGCGCTGATATTAGTTGCTGCTGCTGCGGATGCAGTGGCAAGTGCGAAGTGAATACGATCAAATGTGCCTGAGAAAACAATGATTGATATCTGTCCCACGTCTCCCATTGTCTATTTCCGCCGATGTGAGTTCAGGTCATGGATGGTGGCATGGTTTCCACACAGAGGGCAGGAAGGGTCGGACTGGACTTTTACTTTGCGCCAAGTTGTATCAAGGCCATCATAGATGAGAATATTTCCTGCAAGGCTTTTACCAATTCCTAACAACTCTTTGAGTACTTCGACTGCTTGTATTGATCCAACTACACCAGCTAAAGCACCAAAAACTCCTGCTTCCGAGCAAGTAGGAATTATGCCTGATGGCGGTGGAACAGGGAAAATACACCGGTAGCAATGATTCCCGTTCCCAAGATGTGGCTTGAAAGTAGAAATCTGCCCCTCAAAGCGCAGAATAGCTCCTGAAACCAAAGTTTTCTGAGCAAAATAACATGCGTCGTTAATAAGAAAACGGGTGTCAAAATTATCGCTTCCATCGATAATCAAATCGTAGTTAGCGATCAGTCGCTCCACATTCTCAACACCCAAACGTTCATTATGAGGAACCAGTACAACTTCAGGATTTAGACTCTCAACGGTCTTTTTTGCACTTAGGACCTTGGATATATTTAGTCGCTCACTAGAATGAAGTATCTGTCGCTGGAGATTTGAAAGATCCACTACGTCATCATCTACGACACCAATTTTACCAACACCTGCGGCAGCTAGATACATGACGACTGGGGACCCAAGGCCACCAGCCCCTAGTACCAGTACACTGGACTGTATTAATTTGAACTGGCCTTTGCCACCTACTTCCGGCAAAATAATATGCCGGGCGTATCTTTCCGCTTGTGTATTGCTCAGAATCATATGACCTAATTTTTCGCCCTTGGAGTACCAGTATAGTTAATTTAGGGTGCTGTCCGTGGAACCGAATCCACCTACTCCGCGCCCGGTTTCGGGTAGTTCCTCTCTTTCATCCCATAAAATTTGTGTTACAGGGGCTACTACCATTTGCGCAATATACATTCCTCGTTCAATGACGAATGTTTTCTTGCCAAGGTTGACTATTAAAACCCCAATCTCCCCGCGATAATCGGCATCTATGGTTCCGGGGCTGTTAAGCACCGTTAGACCGTGCTTGAATGCTAAGCCAGACCGAGGCCGGACTTGTGCTTCATAGCCTAAGGGGAGGGCGATCGAAAGGCCAGTGGGCACTAGAATTCTACAGCCGGGCTCTAATTCAATTGGTTGTTTAGTGGCTGCTGGTAAATCTAGTCCAGCACTCCCACTTGTGGCATACCTTGGAAGTTCGGGCCCAACGGCATGCGGAAGGCGTTTAACCATAATAGCGATATCGTCGTTGATTTTCATGAAATTAATTTTTGATCATCAAGTTGAGATGCAATGCGGAGGGCCAATCTTTCCGCGATTTTGACCTTACTTGTGTGTGGCCAGCTTTCGCATTGATTTTTGTCAATGATATGAACAGCATTGTTAGTGCCTCCAAATGCCTCAGTAGTCTTTGAAACATCGTTTGCAATGATCCAGTCACACCCTTTGGTAGTGAGTTTTCTCTTTGCGTTGTCAATGACAGCTTCCGTTTCGGCTGCGAAGCCAACCACTAAGGTTGGTCGTGAAACATTGTCCATGCTGAGGTGGGCTAAAATATCCGGGTTTTGAACCAATTCGAGTCGATTAGGATGAGCCCGCCGTTTAATTTTTTGATCCGCAACCGCAGCCACACGCCAATCAGATACCGCTGCTGCGCAAACTACAACGTCTACGGGCAAGGATTTAATGCAAGCCGCCAGCATTTGCTCGGCGGTTTGTATATGAATTACCTTTGCGTTTAACGGATCTGGCTCGTTTGTTGGTCCAGTTACAAGTGTCACGTCAGAGCCTAGCTTTGATAATGCGTCGGCAATTGCATGTCCTTGCTTTCCAGAAGAGTGATTGCCTAAATATCGGACTGGGTCGATTGGTTCTATTGTTGGACCCGAGGTAACTAAGCTACGTATAGACGATAGGCTTTTAGTTTTTGTGATGGTTAATGTCTCTATTGCGGCCATAATATCTTCTGGCTCAGCCATCCTTCCCTCACCGATTTCGCCGCATGCCAGGTTACCCGAATTGGGCCCAACTGTGTGAATACCATCCTCTTCTAGTCTTTTTAAATTTCTTTTAGTTGCAGAGTGTTCCCACATTTCTTTATTCATTGAAGGTGCAACTAGGACAGGCTTATTGGTGGCTAGCAAAATAGTACTTGCTAAGTCATTGGCTAGGCCACAAGCTGCCTTCGCGATGAGGTCTGCTGACGCAGGAGCAACGACGATGAGGTCTGATTCGCGAGATAGGCGAATATGACCCATGTTTTGTTCATTATCCAAAGCAAACAAATCAGTGTGAACGTTGTTGCCAGATAGCGCTCCGACAGCAAGTGGTGTAACAAATTTAGTGGCAGCCTCAGTTAGTACACAGTGAACCGAGAAGTTTGTTTCTTTAAGCAGCCTGATCAAAACAAGTGTTTTGTAGGCCGCAATGCCACCTGAAATAATCAATAAGATGCGTTTGGTATCGTTCATGGCGTTGGTACAACTTCTATTCATTATTCGTAAGAAGGTGTTTTATGATTTTCAGTATAATGCACCGGTGTACGGATGCCCTATCTTTTTAACATCAGATAGGCAAGGCTCAATTTGCTAAGGCATATATTGTAATTACAAATATCAAACTTATCACCACCCAATTTACCTTTTTATGCCAGATACTTACGTTTTCTTCGGTATTTTTTGCTTCTAATAGAGTCTTTGTTGCGTTGACCACAAATTCGGCATTTGAAAGTAAATAAGGACCACGTAATACTAATTCGTTAGCCAATTTGGTGATTTCCCGCAGGTTGTGCTCTGGGCTTTTATTGGCAATAACCCACTCCTTAATAGAAGGTTGTGCAATCTCCCATAGGTTAGCGTTTGGATTAAGAGTCCTGCCCACACCTTCGGCAACTACAATGACTTTTTGGAGTAAAAGAAGATGTGGTTGTGTTTCCATCCCAAATGTTTCGGTGACATGGAATAGTTGGCCGAGTAAACGACCAACTGAGATGTCGATAGCTGGCCTATTGAGGATTGGCTCGGCAACGGACCTAAGGGCGAGAGAAAAATCACCTATAGATTCTTTTGTTGGAACGTAGCCTGCGTGGAAATGAAGTCTCGCTGCTAAATCATAATCCCGGGTAAATATTGCAAGTAGAACTTCTGAAATATATCGTCGAGACCGAAGATCGAGCCTTCCCATTATTCCAAAGTCAACCGGACGAATAGCCCCATTGTCGTCAATAAATAAGTTGCCTGGATGAGGATCGCCATGAAAAAAACCATCACGGAATATCTGGTTAAACATCGCCTTTGATGCATTATCTAAAACACTGGACAAATCATGTCCTGCTTCTACCAACTGATTAGTTTGGTCAATGGGTGTTCCATATATTCGTTCGGTCGTTAGTACGCGTTTGCTAGTTCTTTCCCAGTCGACGGTTGGTACCCGATAAGTGGGGTCATCGCGAAAATTTTCTAATAATTCAGAAGCTGCGGCGGCTTCCAAACGAAGGTCCATCTCAGTTTTGACCATTTTTTCAAACAGTTGAACCGATTCCCTTAGTCTTAGGCGTCGCCATTTTGGCCTAGAATAAGTAACGCAGTCGGCGATCCAATAAAACAGCCGAATATCTTTTGCAAAATCTCGTTCGATGTTTGGACGTAAAACTTTGACGGCGACCGGGTGCCCATCGTTGGTAACAGCAAAGTGGACTTGGGCTATCGAAGCTGCGGCGTCTGCTTCATCGTTGAACTTACTGAACAGATCACCTATCGGTGACCCAAGTTCCGTTTCTATAATATTTCTTGCTTGTTCGGGAGAAAAGGGTGGCAATTGGTCACGTAGTTGTCCCAATTCTCCCGCTATTTTGGCGCCCAAAAGATCCGACCGAGTAGATAAAGCTTGCCCCAGTTTTATGAAGCTTGGTCCCATTGCTACCGCCGCGTTTGCCAAGTTTAGTCCTAATGACCCCTTAGTCGTTGACGGTTCGATCCTTCTGAGAACCCATAAGAGGGGCCTGGGGAAACCGAGTATTTCAAGCGTCTCAACGCAGTGATTGCGTGCCAACGTATGGGCAATTACCAGTAACCGTCCTAAATTACGAAGATGCCAGAACATTTATTTATATTTTTTTCAAATTCGCCAAGCACTATGCAGGCTTGCAATCCCCGCGCTAAGCGCACTTATTCGAATGCCACCGAACCCCGCTTGGCCCAGCATATTTGACACCTGGGAAGCATGTGGGAATCTTCGGATACTGTCTACCAAGTAGCGATACGCTTCCGGGTGCCCAGTAATCCAATTACCCAATCTTGGGATAATATGTTTGCTATATGCTTTGTAGGCATTATTTAATGAAGGTGCTACATCAGGTGTAAACTCTAGGCAAATAAACCGTCCGCCTGGCTTTATAACTCGAGCAATTTCGGAAAGAGCTACTTCAATGCTGGTCATGTTACGTAAGCCAAAACCTAGTGTACAGGCGTCGAACTGATTGTTAGGGAACGGTAAAGACTCCCCATTTGCACATAACCAGTTAATACTCCTTACGTAGCCAAGATCCCATGCACGCTTTCTCCCCTGTTCGAGCATTTTTGAGTTGATATCACACACTGTGATTTCGGTTTCATTTATGGCGAAACGTTTTCGGGCGCGAAGGGCGATGTCACCCGTTCCCCCTGCAAGATCCAGCAATCGATTGGGTGGTCGTGAAGAAAGCTCGTCTATGATACGTCGCTTCCAAATGCGATGAATTCCACCACTCATAATATCATTCATTAGATCGTATCGTTCGGCCACATTGTCGAATATTGATCCCACCAGTGTACTTTTAGCATGAGATGGAACTTCCTTGCTGCCAAAAGGCACAAGTCTATCTAACATATCTTTTTTGATTTCTTTGGGCATGCAGTCAAACATAGCGCACAAGGTCTATCGAGGCTACAATCGTGTATATAAATAAGGTGGTACGATAACTTGCCAGAACTTCCAGAAGTAGAAACAGTGCGTAAAGGGCTCGCAGCGTCCATAATTGGCCAGAAGTGCGTCGCTGTTTCGGTGCGTTGTCGTGATTTTCGTCTCCATCTGCCCGAAAGTTTCGAAGCGAGCATTGAAGGGAGAGTAATAACAGGAATTGGCCGTCGTGCTAAGTACCTTCTGGTCTACCTTGATGGTGATCAAATTTTATTGATCCATCTTGGAATGTCGGGCCGTATGCTAGTCGGATCTAGTTCGGAACCTAAAACACATGATCACGTTATATTTGATTTAGGAGATGGGAGGCGCCTGATTTTCAATGACCCACGTCGGTTTGGTCTTTTGGATGTGGTAAAAAAAAGTATGTTGATGCAACACAAATTGCTTCGTCATTTGGGACCCGAACCTTTAGGGAATGAATTTAACGGCCAAGTTCTTAGTAAAGTATTGGCCGGTCGTAAATCTTCTATTAAATCATTATTGCTAGATCAAAAAATTGTAGCTGGCTTGGGTAACATTTACGCCTGTGAAAGTTTGTTCGCATCGCAAATTTCCCCCCGTCGAACTGGTTCAAGTGTGGTTGGAGTGAGAGCAGAACGTTTAGTGCAGGCAATCCGGAGCGTTCTGATAGATGCAATAGCTGCTGGGGGTTCCACATTGCGTGATTTTGTAACAACAGATGGTGGGTTAGGCTATTTCCAACACCAATTTAAGGTCTATGGCCGCGCCGGTCAGGTTTGCCCAACAAACAAGAAGGGACATCTAGTTCTTCGTCTAGTCCAGTCCAATCGGTCAACTTTTTACTGCTCAAAATGTCAGCGCTGAGTTTTTTGGGCATCTGCAGTGAACTCGAGTGGTTATGGTGTTACATCAATCTGATCACAGCGAGTGATTCGTTTGCTGGGCGTTGGAAAGAGAGTGTTCTATCGCAGACCAAGCTAACCAAGGTTTATAACGGGAGAAAATGAAAGTGGCCTATAAAAATATTGTTGTAGAAACTCATGAACGCGTTGGTCTTATTCAATTAAACAGACCGGATGCTCTGAATGCCCTGAATGGGCAGCTAATTGAAGAGCTGAACGCAAGCCTTGACGTTTTCGAGGCAGAGGAGAGTATCGGTGCCATCATTATTACCGGCAGTGAAAAGGCGTTTGCTGCTGGTGCAGATATCAAGGAGATGCAACCCAAAGGTTATATCGACGTTTATTTTGAAGATTTTATCGGGGACTGGGAACGCGTAACACATTGCCGAAAGCCCGTGATTGCGGCAGTTGCTGGTTATGCTTTGGGTGGTGGATGCGAATTAGCGATGATGTGTGATTTTATTATTGCTGCTGACAACGCTAAATTTGGCCAACCAGAAATCAACCTGGGGACTTTCCCGGGATCCGGTGGCACCCAGCGCCTTCCGCGCGCTATTGGTAAAGCAAAGGCAATGGATATGATACTGACGGGCCGTATCATGGGCGCTCAAGAGGCAGAACGATCGGGCCTAGTGAGTAGAATCGTCCCTCTGGCAGACCTTATTAAGGAGGCGCTAGAGGCTGCTAATAAAATTGCCTCTTTTTCTTTACCATCAGTGGTAATGGCTAAAGAAGCAGTGAATAGATCATTTGAGAGCCCTCTTTCTGAAGGTATAATGTTTGAGAGGAGGATGTTCTACTCGACTTTTTCTTTAGAGGATCAAAAAGAAGGTATGGCGGCATTCATTGAAAAACGGAATCCCACCTTTCGACATCGTTGACGTGATTCGCAAGCTTGTTTATAAACCCGCGGTTCAAGAATTTTGAATATGACAGTAAGCAGGATAGCATGGCAAATCACCAATCGGCAGTGAAACGAATTCGGCGTAATACTAGACGCAATGCGATTAATGGTGCGTGGCGGGCAAGAGTACGTACTTTTGTCAAATCGGTAGAAACCGCGATTTCGTCTGGTGATAAATCAGCGGCCGCAGAGGCTTTCAAAGAGACAGAGCCGGAGTTGGCTCGTGGCGCACAGCTTGGGGTGGTCCATCGGAACGCAATGCGGCGGAAATTGTCGCGTTTGTCTTCCCGAATCAGGGCAATGTAGCGTATCTTGTTCACGATCAATCGTAGAAAACCACGCTGTATGGCGTGGTTTTTTTTTGCAAATCAATTAAGTTCAAACGCCGAAAGTCCTGGATTCTGTGGCCTACATTTTCTCATCCCAGAAAAGTTAATGCCGGCGTTATGATATTGTTGCACCAACAAACCGGTGTAGGTAATCTATGATTATCGCGTCAGTTTAGTCGCTGACAAGTAAACAAAAATCTGTAAGTTGTTTTGAGTAGGCCTCGTACTGTTGGAACAGAAGACGAGGCCTGTAACGGGATAGCTGCGACTGTTTTTGGCTTAAATAAAAGGATTTTTCTGAGGTAAATGTTTGTCGGTATTGTGAGGCCGGCGTTGTTTTATTTGAGGGTGTTAAATGAATATTAGGTTATTATTTTTGGATCCGTGTTTATTGCGTTTTATCAGAAGTAGCCTTCGGTTTTTGGCCCTATTAAATATTCTCCTCTTTGGAAGTATTTAGGTAGCAGATGGCAAGCCAAGTGACAGGGAGTAGTGGGCTCGCAACAAGTTGGACACGAGTTCGCGATCGGTTGCGTTCTGAATATGGAGACGTCGCTTTTGAAAACTGGTTGAATCGATTGGATTTGGGCAATTTATCTGGCGACTCTTTGGTGCTTTCGGCACCCTCTAGATTCATGCGGGATTGGGTTGCACCGCGTTATGGCGACCGGATAAGAGCGCTTTGGCGTCTAGAAGATCCATCTGTGAAGCAGGTGGACATAATAGTTAAAGAGCGTGGCGTTGATGAAACCGTGGGACAATCGGCCAAAGATTTGGGGGAGATGGCTGCACCTAGGACTGTTCGTAGGCCTCCCGATGATGATGTGGCAGACGCTTTGCTTGATCCAAAGCTCACCTTCGAAAACTTTGTGGTTGGGAAGCCGAATGAATTTGCGCATGCTGCTGCTCGGCGGGTTAGTGACTCGGATGAAGTAACATTTAACCCACTGTTCATCTATGGCGGAGTGGGTCTTGGTAAGACACATTTAATGCAGGGAATAGCTTGGCGCTTGAGGCAAAGGCAACCCCAGAGGCAAGTGATGTATCTCTCCGCTGAGAAATTTATGTATCGCTTCGTGCGAGCTTTGCGCTACAAGAACATAATGGGTTTCAAGGAGCTTTTTCGCTCTGTCGACGTGTTGATGATTGATGATGTTCAGTTTATGCATGGAAAGGATGCCACCCAGGAAGAATTCTTTCATACCTTTAACGCGTTGGTAGAACAGGGTCGCCAAATCATAGTGTCTGGAGATCGATCCCCATCGGATCTAGAAGGTATGGAAGAGCGCATGCGATCCCGTCTGGGTTGTGGCCTCGTTGCAGAAGTCCATTCGACTTCCTACGAGTTAAGACTTGGAATATTGCAGGCGAGAGCAGAAGAATTTTTGGAATCCGACGTTCCGGACAAGGTTTTGGAATTCTTGGCTCATAAAATAACTTCGAATGTTCGAGAGCTTGAAGGTGCATTAAATAGGGTTGTTGCGCATGCCACATTAGTCGGACGTCCAATCTCCCTAGATTCCGCCCAGGAAGTGTTGCATGATCTACTAAGAGCTCATGAACGAAGAGTAACAATTGAGGAAATTCAGAAGCGGGTTTCTGATTACTATAACATTCGGGTGGCAGAAATGAGTTCTGCCCGACGGGCCCAAATGGTGGCGCGACCGCGCCAGGTTGCTATGTTTTTGGCTAAGCAATTGACGTCCCGTTCCTTACCGGAAATTGGGCGCAAATTTGGCAATAGGGATCATACAACCGTTATGCATGCTATAAAAAAAGTGGAACAGCTATCTAGTGCCGATCCAGGTTTTTCTGAGGATGTGGAGCTTCTCAGGCGGATGCTCGAATCTTGAAAAAATTGTCATATCTGGGTCGTAAAAAACTGCTCGTCGTGGCTTGAATCTGCTATAATAACAGTTGATCGTTAAATTACTTCTAGTAATTATTTACGGATGGATACTTTCCGTACAAAGACCCGTAACGAGAGGCTGGCCGAAATCAATGAAATTGACTATTAGTCGCTCTAAGCTGTTGAAATCACTACAACATGTCCAGAGCGTGGTGGAACGTAGAAACACGATCCCTATTCTGTCCAACGTACAATTATCTGCTTACGATAGTGAGGTCGAGCTAATAGCGACAGATATGGATATCTGGGTGCGCGATAAAACTCCGGCGGTAGTCAGCCAAGAAGGGACAGCAACTGCGCCGGCGCACATGCTTTTTGATATTGTTCGAAAACTCTCTGAGGACGGAGATATCGCTATAGAGGTGAATGGGAATTCTGAAGAATTAAAACTTAAATCGGGTAGTTCCAATTTCACGTTAGCCTGCCTCCCCGTAGAAGATTTTCCGGCCACTAGTGATGCTGACCTCTCTTGCCAGTTTGAAATGAAGGCCGCTGATTTACGTCATTTAATTGACAAAACCCGTTTTGCCATTTCGACTGAAGAAACTCGCTATTATCTTAACGGTATCTACCTTCATGCAGTAACGGCGGGGAAATTGCCTGTGCTGAGATCGGTAGCTACAGATGGGCATCGTCTCGCAAGGGTAGAGGTCGGTTTGCCCGATGGTGCCGCAGAAATGCCCGGAGTAATCCTCCCTAGGAAAGCCGTCTTAGAGGTTAGAAAATTGCTGGAATCCTTTGAGGAACCAGTCAAAATAGCCTTATCTGAAACGAAGATTCGTCTTGAATTGGGGCCTGCCATCCTAACATCTAAACTAATCGACGGCACTTTTCCTGATTATCAGCGGGTCATTCCTGAGGGTAACAACAAGATCATGAAAATAGATGGTGCGAGTTTTGCAAAGGCAGTGGATCGGGTGTCGACAGTTTCACGAGACAAATCAAAAGCCATTAAATTGAGTCTGCATGGGGAAACATTAGTCCTTTCTGCAAATAGCCCAGAGCAAGGAAGTGCATCTGAATCGCTTATTATAGAGTATGATTCTGATGATCTCGATATCGGATTTAATTCTCGATACGTCTTAGACATGACAGAACAAATTGAAGGGAAAAAAATGCGTTTTGAGATGGAGGATGGTGCATCACCAACGTTAATTGTTGACGTAGAGGATAAGCGAACTGTTTATGTACTGATGCCAATGCGCGTTTAAGTCTTGATTCCAGACAATATTAACCTTCGGCCTACGGGTAAAACTAGGCCCTTGACCTAGTACCGCTTGGGTAAAATAAGAACCGATGTTGTATGAGCGGAGCCACGGGAACTTTGATGGTCGATGATGCATGAGCCTATGACAGATGTAGGTGCCTTGGAAGGGCTAGCAACACTGGTCGTGAGAAAGTTGACTCTCACCAGGTTCCGGTCATACGAAAAACTTAGTTTGGAGGTCGGCCCCCAATCGGTGATTTTAACAGGAGCGAATGGTGCAGGAAAAACAAATATACTCGAAGCGTTGTCGCTTCTGGCTCCAGGTCGAGGGCTGCGTCAAGCTGGCTCAGGAGACTTCCTTAATCGGGGACAAAAAAACACCAACTGGGGGATTTACGCCCACCTGGAAAACATAGGTGGGATTGTAGAGATTGGTACAGGGCATAACGTAAATACTCCCAAAGGGCGCAGAAAAGTTCGTATAAATGGGGAGCAGATGTCCGGACAGAGTCGTTTGGCAAGTTATTTGCATGTCGTTTGGTTGACACCTCGAATGGACCGGATTTTTGTTGATAGTGCGAGCACGAGACGGGGATTTTTTGATCGACTTGTCTCTGGCTTTGATGTCGAGCATGGACGCCGAGTGGCATCTTATCAGCGTTGCATGCGTGAAAGAATGGAAATGCTGAGGCAGAGCGGCCCAAGTGGTGACTGGTTAGAGGCGATAGAACAAACTATGTCGGAACATGCCGTCTCGGTTTCCGCGGCTCGTTGCGATGCCTTGCGTCAACTAACCGATATGCTTCAAACACCCTACGATACAGCGTTCCCTAAAATTGGCTTGAGCCTGGAGGGACCGATAGAAGCGTGGCTCGATGACACACCTGCTGTTGTGGTTGAGGAGCGTGTGCGTGCTGCGCTGGCGGCGGACCGATTGCGGGACCGCGATAGTGGGAGAACTGCTTTTGGGCCCCACAAAACAGAGCTTTTGGTACGACACTTAGGTCATGATCTCTTAGCTGATCAATGCTCTACCGGTGAACAAAAGATGTTGTTATTGTCTATTGTGCTTGCTCATACTCAGGTTCTGACCAAAAAATTTAACCGCCCACCTCTAATATTATTAGATGAGGTAATGGCTCATTTAGATGAGGATCACCGACGGAGTGTGATTGAAGTTCTGTGTTTTTTAGGAGTTCAGGTCTGGTTAACGGGTGTCGATCCAGCTCTATTTTCTGGTTTTGGGGATCGAGCACAGTTCCTTAATATAACCAATGGCATCATAACAGATTGTAACGTGGGAAAGTTAGCTTAATGGGCGACGAAGAGTTACTAGAAAATGGCTCCAACGAATATGGGGCAGACTCAATTAAGGTTTTACGAGGGCTAGACGCCGTTAGAAAACGTCCTGGCATGTATATTGGTGACACCGATGACGGGTCTGGTCTCCACCATATGGTTTTTGAGGTGGTGGATAATGCAATTGACGAATCGCTTGCAGGTTTTTGCGATCAAATTTCAGTCACGTTACATCCAGATGGCTCTGTATCGGTGGAGGATAATGGGCGCGGAATCCCGACAGATATTCATGATGAAGAAGGTGTTTCAGCAGCTGAAGTGATCATGACCCAGCTTCATGCGGGAGGTAAGTTTGACCAGAATTCTTATAAAGTTTCGGGTGGGTTACATGGGGTCGGAATCTCAGTTGTGAATGCGCTGTCTGAGAAATTAAAGTTGGACATTTGGAGAGGTGGGGAACACCATTTTATGGAATTCTCTCATGGCGAACCAACAGAGCCGCTTAAGATCATTGATAAAGAACCCTTGACCACTGGGACTATGATAACCTTTACGCCCTCAGGCAATACCTTCGCCAATATAGTTTTTGATCTAACGATTTTAGAGCATCGTTTACGAGAACTCGCATTTCTTAATTCAGGCGTTAAAATTTTACTTAACGATAAGCGGGGGGTAGAGTCCCAGACTATCGAAATGCATTATGAAGGTGGAATAGAAGCTTTCGTTCAGTTTCTTGATCGGAATAAGCAAGCACTTCATGAGCCGCCAATCTCGATAAAAGAAGAAAAGGATGGTGTTCTGGTCCATGTTGCTTTGCAGTGGAACGACAGTTATCACGAAAATATGTTGTGTTTTACAAATAATATTCCCCAAGGGGACGGCGGCACCCATTTGGCAGGGTTTCGGGCGGCATTAACGCGCACGATTAATACATTTGTTACTCAAACCGGCATATCAAGAAAAGATAAAATACAGCTTTCGGGTGACGACATGAGAGAAGGCCTTACTTGTGTATTATCAGTAAAGGCTCCAGATCCAAAATTTTCATCCCAAACAAAAGATAAACTGGTAAGTTCCGAGGTTAGGCCCATAGTTGATGGCGTGGTAGCTGGCCGCCTTGGTCAGTGGCTAGAGGAAAATCCAAAACTAGCACATATTGTTGTGGGCAAAGTAGTAGAGGCAGCTATTGCAAGGGAGGCGGCACGAAAAGCGAGGGACTTAACTCGTCGTAAAGGGGCTTTGGATATCACCTCTCTTCCAGGGAAACTTGCCGATTGCCAGGAGAGAGATCCCTCGAAAAGTGAGTTATTTCTGGTAGAGGGGGATTCTGCCGGTGGTTCAGCTAAACAGGCACGTAATCGCAACAATCAGGCAGTTCTTCCTCTGCGCGGTAAAATTCTTAATGTTGAACGTGCCCGAGTTGACAAGATGCTGTCTTCGGCTGAAATCGGCACTATGATTGCGGCGCTAGGTACCAGTGTAGCCGGGGATTTTGATGTAGAAAAATTACGATATCATCGCGTCATAATCATGACTGATGCAGATGTGGATGGGGCACATATCCGGACTTTGTTATTAACCTTTTTTTATAGGCAAATGGGCGAACTCGTAAAGCGTGGTTATCTATATATTGCTCAACCTCCATTGTTTAAGGTTAAGAGGGGCGGCGCCGAGGTCTACAAAAAAGATGAACGAGAACTAGAGGATTTTCTTATTGATGAAGGTCTAAAAGATGCCCGACTTTTGGTTGGAAGATCCGGCGAACAAATTATGCACACTGGTCCGGATCTCCGTAACATTCTAGAGCGTGCCAGAACACAGTGTGTATTGCTTAAAAGTTTGTCGCGACGAGTCGCTGCGCCCTTAATTGAACAGGTGGCGGTGGCGGGTGCACTTGATGAGAAAGTATTAGAGAATACCGAGAACGCGCAACAGGCGGCTAATTATATTGCTCAGAGACTTAATGTTTTGGCAGATCCAGGTGAAGATGGTTGGTTAGGTGAGGCTAAGATTGGTGAAAAATTCGTATTCACTCATGATCGAAGAGGGGTTGTTAGCCGCTACGAAATTGATAGAGGGCTAATGGCAACTACCGATGCACGCCGGTTAAAGGAAGAAAAAGATATTTTGGCAGAAATCTATGCCTACCGGGCTAGGTTAGATAGCAAGGAAAGCTCAACACTGGTTCAGGGTCCCACTCAGCTAGTGGATAAGGTTTTATCTCAAGGCCGTAAGGGTGCTGCTATTCAGCGATACAAAGGCCTTGGTGAGATGAACCCTGACCAGCTGTGGGAAACCACGCTCGACCCTGAGGCTCGTAAACTGTTCCAAGTAAAAATACGGCACGGAGATGAAGCAAATGATATGTTTGATCAATTAATGGGTGATGATGTTAAGCCGCGTCGGGAGTTTATCCAAGAATATGCGCTCGATGTGTCAAATTTAGACATCTAACACTGATCTGTGCAGTTTGTCCTGATTAGTCTTAATGGCAAATAATCCCCGTGGTAACAGGAAAAGGCAAAATGGTTCTGCCGGATCCAAGCGGAGTCGGAAACCTGGAAACAAAAGAAAAGGTTCTAGGCTTGGTAGACTAATTGTCTATTGGTCGGCGCTTTTTTTGGTGTGGGCTGTTTTGCTTTTTGGGGCCCTCGTTGCTTACCTTGCTCACGATTTACCTGGCACAGAGATTTTGAGCCTAGCAGGTCGGAGTCCCGGTATCACATTTTTGGCATCCAATGGGGCAGTTCTAGGAACGTCAGGTCCTGTTCACGCTCTTCCTGTCAAGCTTGCTGATTTGCCTGTGACACTTTCTAACGCGGTTCTCGCTATAGAAGATCGACGATTTTATCAGCACATTGGGGTAGATTTATTGGGTGTTGCTCGTGCAGCTATCCGAAATATCAGTGCAGGGAGGGTAGTTCAAGGCGGGAGTACTATAAGTCAACAGCTCGCAAAGAATCTATTTTTGACGCCAGAAAAGAGCTATCGAAGAAAATTTCGAGAACTGCTCTTGGCGTTGTGGTTAGAAAGGAAATTCACTAAAGAGCAATTACTTACTATTTATCTGAATCGTGTTTATCTAGGTGCTGGAGTCTACGGCGTTGAGGCAGCTGCTTTGCGGTATTTTGGAAAATCTTCGCGTAACCTCACGTTAGCAGAATCTGCAATGATAGCGGGCCTGTTGAAGGCGCCAAGTCGGTATGCGCCGACGGTGAACTTGCCGCTTGCACAGTCCCGTGCCTCCCAAGTTCTTGACGCAATGGTGGCTTCTGGTTGGCTAGATCTAAAAGCTGCTTCAAAAGCGAAAAGGTCGCCAGCTACACCAATGGCCACCTACAAAGGAAAAAACAGCGCAAGGTATTTTGTAGACTGGGTGTTATCTCGGGTTCCTGACTATGTCGCCGCTTACAAGGAAGACCTGACTATTAGGACTACACTGGATCCAGAGTATCAACAGGCAGCCGATAATGCGTTCAGTCAATCCTTAAAAACCGCCTTGAACTTTGGCGCAGCACAGGGTGCGATCGTGGTTTTGGGGCCGGGTGGTGCAGTCCGAGCAATGATCGGTGGACGAGATTATAACACAAGCCAATTCAATAGAGCCACACAAGCGGTGAGACAGCCTGGATCAGCATTTAAACTGTTTGTTTATCTTGCAGGACTTGAAAATGGTTTTCTGCCCAGCCACCAGTTTATGGATGAAAGTGTAGAAATTGCTGGTTGGCGTCCACGAAATTATGACGGAAACTACAGGGGACGCGTGACTTTGCGAGAAGCGTTTGTAAAATCGATCAATACAGTTGCCGTTCAGTTGGCCGAGCAGGTAGGTCGTAGTAAAGTTATTGCAATGGCGAGGCGATTAGGGGTGACTCTACCAATGGAATCTACCCCCAGTCTTGCTTTGGGTACTACAGAGCTTACTCTATTTGAACTTACATCTGCGTACGCAAGTGTTGCCTCTGGAGGTAAAATTTTGTGGCCATTCGGTATTGTTGAAATACGTGACCGCACAGATAAGGTTCTTTATCGTCGCCAGGCTTCAAAAATGAGCGCAGCGATGGAACCTCTTATCGCCTCGACCATGGACAAAATGTTGATGGGGGTCGTTGCTGAGGGTACTGGACAGAGAGCTCGATTGTCGGGTGCTGCAGGTAAGACGGGTACCAGCCAGGATTTTAGGGACGCCTGGTTCGTTGGGTATCGCGGAGAAATAACCGCTGGAGTATGGCTTGGCAATGACGATGCGACGCCGATGGCGGGAGTGACAGGAGGAGGCCTTCCCGCAGAACTGTGGCACGATTTTATGGTTCAGGTTCAACCATAGCGTAATAATTTTGAACCATAGTTTGATAGCCAAGATCTAGGCCTTTTATAACCTGGGCAAAGGTGTGAGACCAATTTCCAGAATCTTACCCCGTGATCGAATTCCTTAAGATGAGCTACTTCATGAGAAACCACATAATCCATCACCGAAGGTGGCGCTAACACCAAACGCCAGGAGAAGGACAGGTTGCCCTTGTTTGAACAGCTGCCCCACCTAGTTTGTGGATCTCTCACCTTAACACTTGATATCTGGCCGTTGACTTGATGAGCTTTTTTTTCCGCTAGTTCTTTTACTTTCTCATGCGAGATGTCTATCAGCCACCTGGTGATTTTGTTCTTTAATTCTTGGTGCTGTCCGCCGACTATGATCTCGTTGCCCTCTCTTTGCACAGTTAAGGGTAGCAAAGGAAGGTGAACAATTTTGCAGCAGGTTCCCATGACAGGTACCTTTGTGCCATTTTCAAATAATGTGGGTTGCGGCAGCTCCTTAAGCTTTTGCAGGATCCAGCTAGCTTCTTTGTCCAAAAAAAGATCGACTTCTGATTTGGTCGATCCTTTGGGCACCACTATCTTAGGGATACCTTTTCGCGCATCAATTGAAAGCAACAATCGTTTTGCTTTTATGCTCTCGCGGAAGCTAACAGAAATTTCATTATTATCGATACGGAAGTTTTTTACAGTGAAACAGTCCTTTGGCATGAATTTTCCTATAGTGTTTTTGGACTTGTTACACCCGATAAAGGTAAAAAATTATCTTGGATCAGGGACGCAATCAGACGATTTGTTTGGTCAGTGCCCAGTGGTAGTAGCGGTGGACGGACGCGTGCCCAATTTGGGTCCCCTGTGATTGCAGCTATGATTGCTTTCAAGGCGGGGATCATGGGGTAATCTTGCACGATTTTGCGTCGTCGGGTTATGGCTGATTGAAGGGACTCTCCGTCCTCGTCTTGAAACCCGTCGTAAGCAGTGCGAATTTCAGCTGAGTTAATGTTGGCAAGAGCAGTGATTGTTCCCACACCGCCCGCCGTCAAATTATCGCGTAAAAACACTTCGGAACCGCTAAAGGCGCCAAATCCTGGTAAAGTTTTCAATAGTGTTTCCGTATACGTCCAATCACCAGACGAGTCTTTTAACCCAACTACACAGTCTGGGTATGCGTTGACCAATTGTTGTATTAGAGAGAGATCTAGTGCTATTCCGGACACTGGAGGAATATGGTAGAGGTATATCTTGAGAGATGTGTCCGCCACTCGTTCGATTATTTCAGCAAAGGACCTAAACAGGCCCTCAGTACTGATACCTTTGTAATAGAAGGGAGGCAGCATTAACACGCGGGCACAACCTAACTCTACCGCATGTCGAGTTAGACGGATACTGTCCGTCAACGCGGAACAGCCAGTCCCCGGAATAACAAGTGAGCTCTTGATACCGGATTCTAGGAGAGCCTCAAGTAGTATTTCGCGTTCATCGACCGAAAGTGAGCTTGCTTCCCCGGTTGTCCCAAAAACAGCAACTCCGTGGCAACCATCTTGTAAAACTTTATGGCATTGTTGCACAAAACGCTGTTTGTCGGGCCTGAGCTGCTCATCAAATGGCGTAATTACTGGGCAAAATACGCCTCTAGGAATGTTAATATTTTCAATCACAATTGGCAGTCCTTAAAGAATACTTGCGCGATATTGTGAAGATACCGGTGTTAAAGCACAAGGCCCAATAACTCAGTAATTTATGAGGTGCCGATATCAGGGAAACATGTGCTGCAGGCTCCACTTCTCCTACCGCAGGGGGCTATGGGTTTTCCTGTAGTTCTAGAAAGACAAGTTAAGTTGTTGTATGTGCATAGTATGAGTAAGTTTAGGGCGTGACCACTTGTTCTGCTCTGTGCTTAGACTGGGGGTAAAAGCATATGTTCCGTATCGTATTAATAATAATTTTTGTGAGTCAGGTTTCTACAGTCCTAGCTGATATGCGGGCTGATTCTCTTTTATTGACCGGGGCTCGTTCGAAAAATGTGGGAATGATCGAGTTGGCCTTGAGTCGTGGTGCCGAATTAAATTCTAAAGATGAGCTGGGTAGAACACCACTCATCTGGGCATCATTTCACGGTGAAATAAAAATCATGGATATCCTGTGGAAAGAAGGCGCTAAGCTTGATGAGCAAGACTCTATGGGACGCACCGCTCTGATGTGGTCTGCACTTTCCGGGAGATTAAAAGCTATTGAGTTTCTGATAGCAAAAGGTGCAAATTTTAAGATGCTAGATAGTAAGGGCCTTAGTGCTGCAGAATGGGCGTTGCGAGAAGGTCACGAAGACATAAGTAATGCTTTGCTCCAGTATGAAAACTGATAAGGGTTCTTGGTTAGACATAGCGTTTATTTCACCTCATATACTGTTTTGAACGTGACCCTCTCAAATTCCTTTCTTCTATTAGTTATTGCAATGTCCATTGATCTATATGCGGGAGACTGGGTTGGGGCGAGTGACCGACCGTGGCATCCAAAGCTTTTGCTGACAAGTGGAATCCATTGGTTTGCTCAAAAATTAAATAGGGTTGATCGCACAAGGCACGTCTTAATGATCCGCGGGATCGTAACTGTGTGCATTTTTTTAGGGTCTGTAACAGTCGCAGGAATATCCATCCACTATCTAGCACTTATAAAGCCGATGTTCGGATTGATTGAACTGCTTCTGGTTATTGCGGTGCTTGATCTCCGCAGACCTTGGCAGAAAGCATTAGCACTTGCAGATGCGATAGAGCATGGGGGCTTATTAGCAGGGAAACGTTTAATCAGCACCCTTTCAGACAGAGACCCATCCTACGTAGATCAGCCTGAGCTTGCTCGCATTATAGTAGAAACTATGGCGAACCTTTTCGTTTTACGCGCCGTGGGCCCAGTATTTTCCTATTTATTATTTGGCCTTGCGGGTCTTTACGCACACTGCTTCCTAGTGTTGTGCTACACCGGGACTGAACGTGCGGCACCATTTTATATGGCAAGCCATTGGTTACATTCTTTGATGGTACAGGTATCAGCAGTGATAAGTGCACCTCTATTTTTGTTGGCAACTCTGGCGATTCCGGAGGTGCGGTCTAAGGATGCGTTGTTAGGAATGCTTCTTCACCTTCGAAGGTACCCTGCTAAATTCAATAAACTGATCATAGCAGCAACGGCCTCGGGTCTGGGTCTTTCTTTAGGAGGCCCAAGAAAGTACCTGGCGGGCTTGGTAGAACATCCATGGATTGGCACTGGGACTCCCGATGCACAGCCCGCACATATACGTGCAGCAGCCAAGTGGTATTTTTACGGTTGTTTGGTCATCTATGGAGTGGTTATAATTTGTTCCTTATTTTCTTAAATGGCATCACTGAGAGATGTGAAGCGCTGTCTTTAACACGGCGGCACGCTCCGAATCGACAGTCTTGCTATACAGGATTTCTCTAGCTGTTACGCGTCGACCATAGTAAGCGTGATTGTATGCTTTATCCGGACCGATGTACCCACCGTCTAGGGTCACTCCACCATAAAAACCTTGGCCCCGTGCAAAGGCTAAAATATCGTAGTCTAGGTTCAGTGTAGTTGCACTCTCTATGGTGCTCCCAATAAGCCCTATCGAAATGCCCGCTTCGCCACCCAAAGTGGCAGTCCCTGTCGCAATCCGCTCTAAGGCGCCTTCCGTCATCACGAGCAGCATTACTTCTAATTTTTCAACTCCGATCTGTATCCCAATGCTAGCTTCTCCCATTGCACAAAAAGATGGTGCTGACCACTCGCCTGTGCTGCTATCTCGTGCCAATACCAGGCACTGGCCGGCACTACCCCCGACAACGATACCAGCTCTTATCACATCGGGCGCCAGCACCACCCCTTTAGCGCGAGAGAAGTGTCCTTGATACGTAGACCATTTAGGATCCATCAAAAGTGATTTTGCCAGGGCTGCTGAATCTTCAACTAACTTTTGAGGATCATTAGCAAGAGTTTTTAACGGAAACGACGCCATTAAGAGCAAGGCGAATACTATTGATTGGATTATAAGAATAGGTTGTTTCATAGTCTGACCCCATGGTTTATTGGAGGGTGGCTGCCAGCTTACAATACCATATACAGTAGCGATATCACCATCTAGGTACAAGATTTGTATATTTAATGCGCCAAGGCCGCTCTGGTCCTGGTCCAGGCTCGTGGTCGATTCGTGTCACAGAAAGGTTATCTGTTTCAAAACTATGGTAGTCGGTTGGATCGAGCCCTAGGGCATGCCCTAGGGCCGCACGAATTGTTCCGCCGTGTGCTACCGCTATAATATCCTGACCTGAATGTTTTAAAGTTAAGCGTTCTATGACTTCAGTGACACGGGATATTAGATCAAGGTAGCTTTCACCACCTGGTGGTCTGTTTTGTACCGTGGTAAACCAGAAGCGATGGTGATGGGGTGCAGCTAAAGCTGGGATGGCCGTGTATAAATGTCCGTGCCAGTTCCCAAAATTTTGTTCCGCAAGATTTGGCTCTATCGTGGGTTCCGATGCAGTGAGTCCAGCTGCAAAAATGGCACTAAGTGTTTGTTGTGTGCGTTGTAGGTTGCTTCGGACGCAGATTGCTTTGCTCGGCAACAGTTTTGCTAGGGCCTTAAATACAATTGGATTGTTGATCTCTGCTGGAATATCAGAAGATCCATAAAGTCGACCTTGATTCTCTGTGACCGGTGCATGTCTAACCCACCACCATCGGGTAATAGGATCATCGGTGAGAGAAAGTTTGTGGTTCATTCGCCTAATTGCAGGAGTTGTCCGTTTATCTTAGCGTGTTTCAATATGGAGTAGAAGATAGCAATACTGATTGAGACAAACAAAACATTAAGTGCGGATGCATTAATCAATAAATCAATACGAAAAACCCCGTCAATCAGTATAGTTCTCATTCCATCAAAGATATGGGTCGATGGCATCAAGGTTGCCAACGGTTGTAACCACTGGGGTAGCACAGATATTGGGTAGTATACTCCACTTATGGGCTGAACCAGAAAAATTGCGGCCCACCCTAAACTTTCTGCTCCTTGCCCAAACCGTAAAACCAGAGCACTTACTATTAAGCCAAGTGACCAACCCATGATAATCAAATTTACAAAAAAAGATGCCAGAGGGAGGCCCAAGTCAAATACAGATACATCAAAGAAAAGAATTGCTAGTAATGCCGCTCCACCAACACCGATAAACGTACGTATGAGGCTAACAAACAGTAAAGCGAGGATTAGTTCTCCTGTCCGAAGAGGTGTGACAAATAGGTGGCCTAAATTACGAGACCAAATTTCCTCAAGGAAGCTTAAAAATAGACTAATCTGGCCACGAAACATCACGTCCCATAGCAGAACCGCAGATATAAGAATGCCCGTGGCCTGTGCAACCCAGGAACTGTGATTTTGAAAAAAAAGAGTGATGAATCCCCAAAGTGCCATCTGCAACGTGGGCCAATAAATTAATTCTACGATTCTTGGCCAGGATCCCCGTATTAAATAGTAATGACGAAGCGCCATAGCCCATATGCGAATTACAGACTGTGAAATCATTCTTCTCATCGATTAGGTTTGTTAGAAGTTGTTGGGCTCCGGACTATATCCAAAAACACTTCTTCAAGAGTGTCTTTTCCGGAATGATTGATTAACTCCTTCGGGGCTCCACGCTCAATTATTTCCCCAGACTTTAGAATCAGCAGATTATCGCAAAGACGCTCTACCTCAGCCATATTGTGTGACGCTAGAATGATGGTTGCGTTGCGGTTGCGCCGATAGTTTTCTAAATATTCTCTTATTATGTCAGCCGTATCTGGATCCATCGAAGCAGTGGGTTCGTCTAGTAAAAGAAGGCGGGGTTCATTTATCAGAGCTTTTGCTAGAGCCACTCTAGTTTTTTGTCCGGCAGAGAGTTTGCCTGCGGGTCGATCAAGAAAACTGGTTAAATTAAAGTCGTGGGCAAGAGCCTTCACTCGTTCCTGCACCTTTGGGAGACCATACAAGTGCCCATATACCGTCAGATTTTCGCGTACCGTTAGCCGGTGAGGTAAATCAACGTAAGGTGAAGAAAAATTCATCCAAGGTAGTACACGATGCCTATTGTTAACCATGTCTTCACCAAAAATTTTGATTGCTCCAGAACTAGGTAGTAGAAGCCCTAATAACATTCCAAGAGTCGTAGTTTTCCCAGCGCCGTTCCCTCCAAGCAAACCGACGGTAGCCCCCTGACCCACGTCAAAACTTATGTCATTTACTGCATTTACATTCCCGAACTTTTTAGTTAGTCGGTATACGTTGATGATAGTTTTTGACATATAGATCTAATCAAGTGGTGAGCAATAGGAAAAGTAGGGATGTAACAACAGTCATTTTTTGTTTGATCGCTTCCTCATTACGCTTTTATAAACAACAGGAGTTGCTGCTAGTGCGGCAAGACCTATAAGAGAAGCGATGATTTTCGGGGTAAATATTTTTTGTAATAATAGACCATCCTTTGCTTCAACGATCTCTTCAAGTCCCGCACCAAACAAGGAAACAATGTATACAGCAGGGACAATCCCAAAAGTGGTAGCGAATACAAAGATCTTAAGTTTTACTCGAAATAGCGCTGCGCCAATATTCACCATTCCAAATGGGAAGAGCGGAACCAGGCGGAGAATGAACAGGTAAGTCAAAGCATTTCGCTGAAAGCCAAACTCCATTTTTTGAATTAGCCGTCCGGATCGATTGCGGAAGGCTTCCCCTAGGGAGTATTTGGCGCATAGGAATACGATAGTTGCACCTGTTGTTGCGCTGATAACAGTAATAATCGTTCCCCAGAAGGGACCGAATAAAAACCCCCCTACTAATGTCAAAATAATTGGACCAGGAACCGACATGAGTACTACACCGACATAAACCGAAAAGAAGGTTAAAATTGCCAGCAGGCGATCACTACTGACCCATTCCGTAAGTTGCTCATGGTGCGCTTGTAGGGATTCAATACGCAGATATTGGCCAATATCTAAAATAAATGCAGCAGCTGCCAACAATATTAGAACAAATAGGGGTAGTAACCGTAACCACATATGTTGAGCTCTGCTACGTAGTTTTTTTGAGGGAACCATAAATAGTTTCTCTGTCTTTGGTGGGAAATTACAATGGTCGGGCAGCAATCCGCCTCGCAGGAAAGGTTTATAACCCTTTGAAGTTATTGGTAAAAGGTTGTTTTTATACATATAACAAATAAACACTGGTTAATTTCTACCAACTTTTTCTTCCCGACAAGTCGAAAGTGCAAGTTTAATTTATCATCGCTAAGGTTTGTGATGTGAATTGACTTAAATATGATGACCTCGTATATAGCCGCTCATTCAATACTTGTTTTGGGGGCGGCTTAGTGAAACGTACCTATCAACCGAGCGTTTTAGTTCGAAAGCGCAGACATGGATTCCGCGCACGTATGGCATCTGTGGCTGGCCGCAGAATTCTATCTAGAAGGCGGGCTAGAGGGCGCAAGCGGCTGTCTGCCTGAACTGCTGAAGGGCCCATGTCAAGGCTCAAAAAACGAAAAGATTTTTTACGCCTAAGTAAATCTGGCCGGAAGGCGGGGACAAGGCATTTGTTGCTTCAAGTCGCTCCAAGACCAACAGATGTGTTGATACAGTCGGGCCCGCGTGTTGGATTGACGGCAAGCCGCAGAGTGGGTGGTGCTGTTCAGCGTAATAGAGCTCGCCGACGTCTGTCATCCCTGGCGAACCAGGTTATAAACTCACATGCGATGTATGATCAGGATTATGTTTTGATAGCGCGTAGAACAATATTGGATGCTCCTTTTTCTCAACTCACGCGTGAGCTCGAAAAAGTTTTAGATAGGCTTAATATTCGCCGACCCCTGTCGGACAGTCAGTAGCCGGGGGTCTGGACGGATGAGCCCTCTCGCCTTTGGGATGCGTTGTTTGGTGTACGGATACCGTCTGCTGATTTCGCCTTGGTTGCCACCAGCATGTCGTTTCATGCCTAACTGTTCATCATATGCACTTGAGGCTCTCACGGAACATGGCGCAATCCGCGGTGGGTGGCTAATTATAAAGCGGATTTCTAAATGTCATCCTTGGGGAGGTAGTGGTTTTGATC
This sequence comes from uncultured Rhodospirillaceae bacterium, assembly GCA_964515905.1. Lineage (GTDB taxonomy): Bacteria > Pseudomonadota > Alphaproteobacteria > UBA7887 > UBA7887. Next base: position 160,368 of record CAZEWK010000086.1, read on the forward strand.
CGGTGCCAGATGCTAGAAAGCACCGTTCTTTGAGCTCCGGGGAGTCAGGACTTACGAATGAATGAACAGCGAAACCTGCTCTTAGCAATTATTGTGTCCGTCGCTATCCTATTTGGGTTTCAGATCGCGTTTGGTCCGCAGGAGGCAGAGGTAAGAAATGAATCGTTGGGGGAAGAAACATATGTTGACAATTTACCAACGAGAGAAAGTGCTGAGACTAATTTACCAACAAGACGCAATATTGAAAACCTTAGTGACAGCCAAATGGATGCTGAGGGCGGTGGGTCGCAAAGTATAGCTGCACCTATTCAGAATCCCCGTATTCCGATTAATCCAGAGATATTGGGTGCTAATATTTCGGGTTCTATTGCTTTGAAGGGAGGGCGGATCGACGATGTTGTTCTGAACAAATACCGCGAAACGGTTGACGCCGGTAGTCCCAATATAGCGCTGCTATCTCCTAGTGAAACGAGGCAACCTTACTACGCAGATTTTGGTTGGGTAGCTGAGTCTGGGGCTAGTGTATTACTTCCAGGCCCTGAAACGGTCTGGAGTACCGACCAGAGAGCATTATCTCCAGGAAATCCAGTGACGTTGAATTGGAAAAATGGTGAAGGGTTATTGTTTCAGAGACACATCTCTATTGACGAGCATTACATGTTCACTATCACCGATCGGGTTTTCAACGACGGTGAACAATCCTTGCAATTATATCCTTACGGTCTTATCAGCCGAACTAACGAACCAGACACCCTTGGTTTCTTCATACTTCATGAGGGTCCACTCGGTGTGTTTGATGAAACCTTGCATGAATTAGACTACGACGATTTACGTGACAAACCGACTCAATCATTTGAAAGCACAGGCGGATGGATAGGTATAACTGATAAGTATTGGCTTGCAGCGTTAATTCCAGATCAATCTCGCTCTATGAATAGCCGTTTTTTTTATGGAAAGGATTACGATGATGAAAAATTCCAAGTTGACTATTTGCTTGATGGACAATTGCTATCGCCGCAAGGGACTATAGAGGTCACCAATCGTCTATTTGCTGGAGCAAAAAAGGTTACCTTACTCGACGAATATGAGAGAGAATTAGGGATAGCACGGTTTGATTTGGCTGTGGACTTTGGTTGGTTCTATTTTCTCACAAAACCCTTATTTTATTTACTTCACTATCTTACAGGGTATTTAGGCAACATCGGCTTGGCCATTTTATCAGTAACCGTAATTATCAAATTAATTTTCTTTCCCCTTGCCAACAAATCTTATGTGGCAATGAGCAAACTGAAAAAGTTACAGCCAGAGATGATGAAGCTGCGTGAGAAGTTTGGTGATGACAAAATGCGGCTCAATCAGGAAATGATGACCCTTTATAAGAGTGAAGGAGCGAATCCTCTTGCTGGGTGTTTGCCAATTATCATCCAGATCCCAGTATTTTTTGCTCTCTATAAAGTCTTATTTGTCACAATTGAGATGCGGCAAGCTCCGTTTTATGGGTGGATTAAAGATCTTTCCGCTCCCGACCCAACTACTATATTCAACTTATTCGGTTTAATCCCATTCAATCCGCCTGATTTTTTAACTATTGGTCTTTGGCCGCTGGCCATGGGATTTACAATGTGGTTGCAGCAAAAACTCAATCCAACCCCTCCAGACCCCATGCAGGCACGAATCATGATGATGTTGCCAATAGTATTTACTTTCTTGTTTGCGGCATTCCCTGCTGGATTGGTGTTGTACTGGACATGGAACAATGTCCTCTCCATTCTACAGCAATGGGTCATAATGCGGCGAATGGGCGTTAGGGCCTAACTAATTGAAACATCATAACAAGGAAAACTGTGAGAGTTTGTTGCAGGCTAGAAAACTCTTTGCCCAGGAGTGTAAATTTATTCTTGGCGCAGTCCATTTTTCTCAAGTACCAAATCGTCCACAAGACGAGGTTGCCTTTGCAGGGCGTTCCAATGTGGGTAAATCAAGTCTAGTCAATGCTCTCGTTGGGCAAAAATCACTTGCTCATTCCTCCACGAGCCCAGGCCGGACACGGCAACTAAATTTTTTTGATGTCGGCGCTCGCCTGACGCTTGTTGACCTTCCGGGGTACGGTTATGCTCGTGCGCCAAGATCTGAAATTGCCTCTTGGACTCGCTTGGTGCAGGAATATCTGGGGTCAAGGGGCAATTTGAGGCGGGTATGTCTTTTGGTTGATGCTCGTCGCGGTCTAATGGACAACGATCTCTCGGTGATGTCATTACTGGATGAAGCGGCGGTATCCTATTTAATTGTCCTGACGAAGACTGATAAGATTGATGGGGTAGATCTGAGGGACCAGATGGGAACAGTTTCAGCAAGTATTGCAAAACGACCGGCTGCGTATCCCTCAGTTGTAGCAACTAGTGCCCGGTTTGGCAGCGGTATAGATGAGTTGCGGCTTGCCTTGGCGCCTTTAGCCCAGCCAAAGATATGAACGGATATTAACTTTTGGGTGTACTTATATGACTCAGTCGGTGGATCACGCTACGCCAGAACAACTTAGGACCGCCGCAACGCTTTCAGAAGCGTTGCCATTTATGCGTCGATTTAAAGGTAAAACTTTCGTCATCAAATTTGGTGGACATGCGATGGGGGACGAAACGCTTGCTGATTTATTTGCGCGGGATGTTGTTTTACTAAAGCAAGTAGGAATAAATCCCGTTGTGGTACATGGCGGTGGCCCACAGATTGGCAATATGTTGGAACGTCTAAAAATAAAAAGCTCCTTCATAGATGGACTACGAGTCACAGATGAAGCTACTGTTGAAATAGTCGAAATGGTCCTTGCTGGCTCAATCAATAAACAAATCGTATCCGCTATCAACAAAGCTGGCGGTTGTGCAGTGGGATTGTCCGGCAAAGATGCCAACTTAATCGAAGCATGCCCACTTCAACGCACGACTCGAGATCCAGATTCCCAAATAGAAAAGTTATTAGACCTTGGGTTTGTTGGCGATCCAAAAACTGTTAACCCAGTAGTACTCGAAAAATTTGCTGAGGTTGGAATAGTGCCGGTTATTGCACCGATTGGTTCGGGCAACAATGGCGAAACCTTTAATATAAATGCGGATACGGCCGCAGGTGCAATTGCGTCTGCGCTTGAGGCGGAAAAATTAATAATGATGACTGATATTGTGGGATTGCTTGATCGGTCGGGGGCATTATTGCCACGTGTTACTCCTAAAGTGGCATCTTTGATGTTAAAGGACGGTACTATCGATGGCGGAATGATTCCAAAAGTGGAAACCTGTTTATCAACAATTCAGGGTAAAACAGAAGCGGCTCATATTTTAGACGGCCGTGTACCGCATGTTCTTTTGTTAGAGGTTTTCACGGAACATGGGGTGGGTACGATGATTGTCAACGAATAAGAATCACGTCGATTACAAAGAGAGTTATATGTTAACTAATATTACAATAATTATAAGGACGTAATTGGAGATGGTCTGGCTCTAAATGAATGACCCTTCCACGCAAACATCTAATGTCCTTCGAACTGGAAAAGCCCCATTTGAATCCTGGTTGTTCGATCTCGACAACACGCTCTATCCTGCCGAATCTAATTTATTTTCTCAGATTGATTTTCGCATGGGAAAATTTGTTGAAGAATGTTTAGGTGTCGATAATCTTCGTGCTCGTGAACTACAGAAACAATACTACCATGAACACGGAACCACTTTAAATGGGTTAATGCTGCACCATGGAGTCAACCCCGATGAGTTTCTCAAATACGTTCACGATATTGACTTATCAGTTATCAGCAAGACCCCTTTACTAGGGAGCGCGTTGTCTCGGTTGCCAGGGAGAAAAATTGTTTTTACTAATGGTTCAGTAGATCATGCGGAGCGTGTTCTAATAAGACTCGGCATCGAGAATTATTTTGAAGGCATTCATGATATTAAGGCTAGTAAATATAATCCAAAACCCAATCTTGAATCATACTTGTCGGTACTTGCCAGGTTCGGTTTAAGTGCTAAAACCTCGGTTATGTTGGACGATATACTAAGTAACTTGAAGCCTGCTGCCAGACTAGGTGTGACAACAGTATGGGTAAAGAATAAAAGTTCCGGGGATCTCCCCCCAGGGGACTATATTGATTATATTACAGATAATCTCGCGCATTGGTTATCCAATCTTCGATTGGGATGATCCAACGATAATATTAGCTTGGTGCGTTGCGGTTTCCGAGATCTGAGGTTTATTTAACAGATGAGAATTGCGAACCCCAATTTTGATGAAAGAATAAATGATGACAATTAATAATTTGATTCAGTCTATAGAAAATGGTTGGGAAAATCAGGATTCTATCGGTTCCAATACCACAGGCCAAATTCGTGACGCTGTTGAGGAAGCCTTGCTTGGACTAGGTTCCGGTCATTTTCGGGTAGCAGAGCCAGTTGAATCAGGTTGGCGCGTCAATCAATGGTTAAAAAAGGCGGTGTTACTGTCTTTTCGATTGTCTGATATGTCTCCAATTGGCGGTGGGCCTGAGGGGAGCACTTGGTATGACAAAGTCCCGTCAAAATTCAGTGATTGGGATAAGGAAGATTTCTCGGCGGCAGGATTTAGAGCTGTCCCCGGCAGCATAGTCCGGCACTCGGCCTACATAGCTCCTGGGGTAGTGCTAATGCCCTCGTTCGTAAATCTTGGTGCCTATGTTGATGCCGGCACGATGATTGATACATGGGCGACGGTTGGATCCTGTGCACAAATAGGAAAGAACTGTCACATTTCTGGCGGAGCAGGTATTGGAGGTGTCTTGGAGCCGTTGCAGGCAGGCCCCGTCATAATTGAAGACAACTGTTTTGTCGGAGCACGTAGTGAGGTGGCAGAAGGGGTTGTCGTGGAAACTGGCTCCGTTCTATCTATGGGGGTTTATATCGGCGCTTCAACTCGGATCGTAGACCGAGAAACGGGGGAAGTTTTTGTTGGACGTGTGCCTAAGTACTCGGTAGTTGTCCCTGGGTCGATGCCTGGTCGGCCATTTAATAACGGTGATTTGGGCCCATCATTATACTGTGCAGTAATAGTCAAACGTGTAGACGAGAGAACAAGAGCAAAGACTTCTATAAACGATTTACTGCGTGATTGATATTTTATTGTTTAGTCCTGATAGTGACCCACTATTAGTTTCGTTTCGTCCCCCGGAAGATTAATTTGATATTGGTCGCGTTAGAAGCTGGGCTATTTCGGTATCGATATCTGCGCCATGATGTAGCACTTTGTTAACAGCCTCCGTAATTGGCATGTTGATACCATGTTTTGCTGAGAGCTTTGCTACTGACGCCGCAGTCGCAACCCCCTCCACGGTATCAGTCGAGCTCTGTATTACGTTGGCGGCGTTTCTGCTGCTTCCAATGCTATGCCCCAGGGAATAATTTCGCGATTGCTTGCTCGTGCAGGTAAGTACTATGTCTCCAACACCTGATGGTCCCATTAGAGTGTCTGCTTTACCCCCTAGAGCTTTGTTTAAACGACCCACTTCAGCTATCCCGCGAGTTATTACTGAGGAACGGGCATTATCCCCATAGGATCGACCATCCGAGATGCCACATGCGATTGCTAATACGTTTTTCACGGATCCAGTTACTTGGGTTCCTACAAGGTCATTTGTTAAATACATCCGAAACTCTTTTCTGCTCAATGTTTTCACAAGTTCACCACTGACGCTTGAGTTTTTGCTGGCCAGTGTAACTGCCGTTGGCAGCCCACAGGCAACTTCGGAGGCAAAGGTGGGTCCTGATAGTACAGCCACAGAGGCTTGGGGCACTAGATCTTTGACGAGGTCTGTCATCAAGGCCCCGGTCTCCAACTCTATTCCCTTGGAGCATACCAGCATAATAGAGTTGGGACTCACATGATTTGAAATCATTTCCAGTGATAAACGCATAGCTTGCGAGGGCAGAGCTAAAAGGAGGACACTCTTCTTTGCAACGTTTTCGACTTGTTCTACTCCCATTATTTTGTCATCTAACTTAATGCCTGGGAGTGCAAACGGGTGTTGATGTTTACTGTTCACATTATCAATTATATCTCTTACTGGATCCCAAAATTGTACGGTGTGTCCGTTCCGAGCGACCACAGTAGCAAGAGCGGTGCCCCATGCGCCAGCTCCAAGTATCCCAATATCCATGATGTTCTAACCTCGCTACCCGGTTGGTCCAGAAATGGTTTGTGGGTCCAATGGCCAACGTGGGCGTGGAATAACGTCTAGGGTGTCCAGCATGTCAAGTCGTAAGCGCTCAACACCGGTCCAGGCGACCATAGCGGCATTATCGGTGCAGAGATGAGGGGGTGGGGCGTTAAATGAAAGACCCATAGCTGTTGCAGCGGTCTTTAATCGATTTCGCAAATGACGATTGGCAGCAACACCGCCTGAAACAACAAAAGTACCGTTACCCACCTTTTTTTTGAAAACCCCAACTGCGTTATATAAACGATCTATCATTACATCGGCCACAGCTTCCTGAAAACTAGCACAAAGGTCTGGAATTCTTGCTGGAGGAAGCTCGCTCCCGATGACAATTTGGCTAACAGCTGTTTTTAAGCCGGAAAACGAGAAATCACATCCAGATCGACCTTTCAAGGGACGGGGTAGATTGTAGCGTGCGGCATCTCCTCGTCGCGCTGCCAACTCAATGGCGGGTCCACCAGGATACGTTAGGCCAAGCATCCTAGCTACTTTGTCGAATGCTTCCCCAGGTGCGTCATCGATGGTGGTGCCAAGGCGAAGATAATTTCCCACTCCTGAAACGATTAAAAATTGGCAATGTCCGCCAGAAACTAAAAGTAACAGATACGGGAATTCCACTTTAGACGTTAAGCGAGGAGTAAGAGCATGCGCTTCTAAATGGTTTACTGCGATAAGAGGCAAATTGTGCACTAAGGCAATTGCTTTAGCTGTTGTCAGCCCAACCAGTAGACCTCCAATTAGTCCTGGACCTGCCGTTGCAGCAATCGCATCAAGCTCGGAAAATGACACATTTGCTTTGCCCATTGCTTCCACGACCAACCTATCTAAGTATTCGACATGTGATCTAGCCGCGATCTCCGGTACAATGCCCCCGTAAGGCATGTGTTCTTTAAATTGTGAGTACACTAAGTTACTCTTTATTCCATCTTGAGTTACAACTGATGCAGCCGTTTCGTCACAACTTGTTTCTATACCTAAGACAATCATTCTCTTCGAAACCTGTCTTTGATTTTATCAAGCACGTATAATGAATATTGGTGTAGACTAATGTGTGGTTATTGTGAAACCAACCGTAATTTTACTCTTTTTATGGCAGTTAGGGTCGGCAAATGACACCATTTAAACTGCCTCTACGAATCGGGACACGTCGTAGCCCTTTGGCACGAGCCCAAGCTGAGATAGTCTCTGGTCTCTTGCGAACTAAACACGAAATACTTCGGCAAAATGGAGCTTTAGAGCTTGTTTTTATTCAAACTACTGGTGATAGAGTTCAAGATCGACCACTTTCAGCTATAGGTGGCAAAGGATTATTCACTAAGGAAATTGATTTGGCACTTGAAGATGGACGTGTCGATATCGCTGTTCATTCTATGAAAGACGTCCCCGCAATTCTTCCCGATGGTTTGATTATCTCATGTTTTCTAGCTCGGGAGGACCCGCGGGATGCACTAATAAGTGCAAATGGAACAACATTTGAAAGCTTGCCGGCCGGCTCTTTGATAGGGACTTCATCTCTTCGCAGGCGCGCGCAAATACTTTCATTGCGACCGGACTTAAGAATAAAGGGACTAAGGGGAAATGTTGATACCAGATTGAAAAAATTAGGTGACGGAGTAGTGGATGCGACCCTACTTGCTTTTGCGGGTCTGCGACGCCTTGGTCAGCAAGATATAGTGACTGAGGTCATGTCCACAGAACAGATCTTACCGGCGGTTGCTCAGGGTGTTATTGGTCTGCAGTCAAGACAGAGTGACGAACAAATATCAAAAGCATTAATTCCACTCAACGATTCTCATACAGAAATTGTAGTTCGTGCGGAGCGAGCGTTTCTTAAGTATCTTAATGGCTCTTGTGAGACGCCGATAGCGGCATTCGGTACTTGGCTCGATGACAGCAACATTGTTCTGACAGGGTTGCTGGCAAGTCCAAATGGCACTGAAGTAGTAAGTGACAAGATCGAAGGATCATTTAAGGATGCCGATAAACTTGGGAGCGAGCTCGCTGCCCGTTTGTTTGTAAGCTCTGTCGGAGGTTCTTTAACCCAAAGATGAGTAATATTCATTAGAGCTACAACATGCACAATGTCACATCTATATTCCGGCAATGGAGTAACCCGCAACAGAATGTTATGCCATATGGTTGTTGGGTGTGAAAATTTTACTGACACGACCACGCGAGCAATCAGAAGCTATTGCTTCGGAATTCCGGTCGGAAGGTATAGGAGTGTGGATTGAGCCCATGCTTACAATCGTCCCGAAATTAGAAGCTAGTATTGATCCTTCCGATTACAAAGCATTACTGGTGACGAGTGTTAATGGGGCGGAGACTTTGGCTAAGGTGACAGAGAATCGTGAATCGGTGCTTTATGCTGTAGGCGAGGTCACAAAAGCATCTCTCATAAGAAACGGTTTTCGTAATGTGTGTTCGGCAAACGGAAATGTTGAGGACCTTTTAGAAACTGTTGCGCAACGAGAGAATCCGGGTTCTGGAAAAATCCTACATGTGGGAGGAGATAACCTTGCGGGGAATTTAGTAGAGAGGCTTCGGTTGAGAGGGTTTAGTGCAAGCCATTTTATTATTTATCGGTCTGTGGCATCGGAATATTTGTCGAATGAATTGATTTCACTACTAAAGGGAAACAAAATTGATGGCGTCGTGTTTTTTTCACCTCGGACAGCCAAAGTGTTTGTATCTCTGGCTGAGAAGGCTTCATGTGAAAAGGCTCTTCTTAGCATGACGGCCTTCTGTCTGAGTGCATCCGTCTGCAAGGCCGTCCAACCCAGGGCTTGGGGCCACTTGGTGGTTAGTGACAGATCTACGGGTCCCGGTCTAGTATCGGCCGTAATAGCCTCAAAATAGGCGGGAGATAATGTCTGAGAAGTCGGGTCCAGAAATTGAAAAACCCACAAAGCATGTTTCTGGTGGTGGAACCTACAAAGCTGATCTTTCAGCGGAGCAGTCAAGCCGAAGGAATTCTTTGAATAAGGGCAGTGCTATATTCCCATCATTTGTTGCTCGGTACTTTCTAAACAAAATAGCTTGGACTTCTTTTATTTTGGGGATTTTGCTCACTCTTCTTTTGGGAGTTGTCTTGCTTTCGGTCCAGGGCGACAGCTTTAGAACGTTTCTCTTTGGTTCCCATTTGCCGAATCAACACCCTATTTTTGAAAAAATTCTCACACAAATGAGCCAATATGAAGACAAACTGAAAAGTATAGAATCAGATCTAGCAGGCCTTAAACAACAGTTCAATCTGTTAGCTGATGTTGTAGACAGCAATGAGACAAAAGTCACGTTAGAGATGGAAGAAAGAGACGGTGTCATCAGGGCCGTCAAAAATGATCCATGGGTTTCCAAGATGAAAGACGATATTGAAAGTTTGCAACAGCAAGTTATTAGCAACGGTGGGATTGTTGACCGTCAACCTTTGCGGAATTCAAACACGGTTCTATTACTAGCTATCGGGCAGTTGCGTTTTGCAATTGAATCAGGGTTACCGTTTGCAGGGGAATGGGACTTGGTTGCATCGATCCCTTATGTTCCTCCTAAAATAAAAGAAACCCTCCATCATATAGAGACCTACCGAGAGTCGGGTGTCCCTAACGAAACAGAATTGCTGGAACGGTTCCCAGATCTTGCACGGTCCTTAATACTGGCGGAAATTGCAGGTTCTGAGAGTAATTGGCGTAGTCGGATGTTGTCAAAATTGAGAGAAGTCATCAACGTTCGCCCTATAGGATCCCATGTTCAAGGTAATGATGCTGGAGCGATAGCGGCTCGAGCTGAAGGAGAGCTTTTATCGGGTAATTTGGTTGCCGCAATCAACTTGATTGAGGGGATAGAAAAAGTGGAAGGAAATGGCAGATTATGGCTTAAGGACGCTCATAAACGGGTTGAGGTGAGTGGCGCGTTAGAAGTGTTGGCACAAGAATCAGCCCGTTGGAGGAACCAGCGAAAAGATATTGAATCCATCAGAAAAGAATATCAATAGATCGGGATGACACGACTCATAATATTTCTAATTGTTGTAACCCTATTCAGTATGCTGGCTGTGTGGATTGCTGAACAGCCAGGAGATATTAGTTTAATTTGGCAAGGCTATCTAATTGAAGGCCCGGTGTCTGTGCTTATAGGGCTTATTGCAGCACTAAGTGTTTTATTGGCATCCGTCTTGTGGTTTCTTGCAGTGGTTTTGCGTAGTCCCGTATTGATTAGAAAAATCCGTAAAGAAAACCTCCGTGATCAAGGATATCGGTCTTTAACGCGGGGAATGGTTGCTGTTGCTTCAGGTGATAGCAAAGCAGCAAGAAAGGCTGCAATGGCAACAGATAAGTCATTAATTGAGAGACCGCTTCGTCTCTTGTTGAAGGCTCAATCTGCACAATTAGACGGCGACGAAATAGCAGCTCGTGAGTGCTTCAAAGAAATGTTGGCCGAACCCGCAAGTGAATTCCTTGGATTAAGAGGGCTCTTGGTGCAGTCTCTGCGAGAGGGAGATAGAGAGACAGCCTTAACATTAGTGCGTCGTGCTTTTGCGATTAACCCACGAGTAGATTGGGTTCTAAACAATTTAATTGATCTCGAAACCTTATCTGGTGATTGGAAGAGTGCAGAGCAATCCGTTATAGCAGCCCAGCGCGCTAATCGGATTGGGCTTGAGGGAGCACGTCGTCGTCGCGGATTGTTACTGTTTAAGCTTGCACAGGAAACTTCGATGGATGGGGAAAAGAAAAGAGCCGCTAACTTGGCTGCGCGCGCTTTAAAGCTGCGTCCAAATTTTGTGCCTGCGGCGATATTTGCGGCGTATTTGTTGACCGAACTTGGAAATCTCAAGCAGGCCAAAAAAGTCATTTTTAATATATGGAAAGAACAGCCACATCCGGAACTATCATCAACCCTTCTTGCAATATCTGAGCCATTAACTGTTTTAGATCGTATCAAGGTCCTAAAACCGTTAGTGGAATTGCCAATAGACAACCAAGAAGCACATCTTGCTATAGCCGGGGCTTCGCTAGATGCTTCCATGTGGGGAACCGCAAGGGAGCATTTGGGTAAGGCTGCACAAGTCGATGGTGATAAGCGCTTGTACCGGCTTATGGCGAGGCTTGAGGAGGGCCAAAATAATAATGAGGCGGCGGCTCGGCAATGGCTGCTTAAAGCATCGAACGCGCGTGACGAACCTAGTTGGCAGTGCACTGTATGTGGAGAAAACATTGATAACTGGATATTTCAGTGTCTGTCATGTGATGCATTAGATAGTTTTGAATGGCTTTCCACAGCAGGCGGTAGTGGCCTGCCTGGGAGCCAAGATGACAATCCGTCCTCAAAAAAAATTTAATTGAGCTAGGAAATGTTGCAATCGGTGCAGCTAAATATCGATGATGGTTGGTTGGTTCGCACGGGGTTGTCCCCTGTTATTCGTTAGCAAGGAATTAAACTACAAACGATTCCAGAACGTCGTTACTCATTGGGAAAGGAATATGTCGGGCTTTGACGAATACGGGAAACACGATGCTGTCAGTCTTGCAGCCCTGGTTAATTCGGGCGAGATAAACGAGACTGAGTTAACCAGGGCTACAGTTTGATCGTGCCGTGGAATTGGCACAAACAATCGCCCAGCAAGCGCCTGTAGCCATTCGCCAGACAATGATTTCAGCACGTCTGGCCATGACAGACGGGATATCTTCAGCTATCTCTAAGTTTGAGAAAATTCAATCGGAGTTGGCAGCTACGGAGGATGGCAAGGAGGGCTTAGAATCTTTCACCGAAAGAAGGGGGCTCGTTTTATAGGTAGATAATCTGTTCTAGTTTGGAAAGATTAGCCTTAAACTTTACCTTATTTTTTTGCTAAGGCTGCGCCAGGCTGATCGTATTCAGCTGTATTCACTGTAACCACAACAGACATTCCTGGCACCACACGTCCTTGTAGAGACGGAGGTAGCTCGTAAAGGATACGGACAGGAATTCTTTGTACGACCTTTATAAAGTTTCCTGTCGTATTTTGCGGTGGAAGCAAACTAAATTCAGCGGCACTTGCAGGCGCCATACTGTCAACCCTGCCTTCAATGGGGTAGCTTGGGAACGCATCAATTTTAATTATAACCGGTTGCCCTGGTTGGACATGTTCTAGTTGAGTTTCTTTAAAGTTTGCGATTATCCAAGTTTCTTCAAGCGGAACAAGCGACATCATCGGCCAACCGGCCTCTAGATACATTCCCGGTTCAACTTTGCGGTTGCTGATAGCGCCATCTTGGGGGGCATAGACAATTGTGTCTGAAAGCCCGAGTTCGCTTTTATCAACACTGGCTCTAGCTCTCCCTACTTCCGCTTTGAGCCGACCGATATCGCTGTTCACTCGGTGGATTTCACTGTCGATTACAGCCACTTTGTCTTTGGAGGCCGAAAGTTCTGCGTTTGCGCGTTGTACTTCCGCTAGCATCATTTCCCGTTCCGTTAACACCTGTTCATATTTTTGGCGGGTGCCAATTTTGCGTTCAAATAATTCCCGGTAACGGACAAGCTCGCGCTCCGCATTATTTGACCGAGCTTGTATCGCTGCGAGCCCGGCCTTTGACTGTGCAACCAGCGACAACTGTAGCTTTCGCTGCGCGTACAAATTTTCCACAGCTGCCTGTCCGACATCAACGTCCGCTCGCGCTGCTTGTAATTTTGCTCGCTCAACATCAACTGCTGCTTCATAACCGGCAGGTTTAAAACTTACTAAAGGATCGCCAGTCTTGACGTAATCGTTGTTAAGGACATGAACATCTTCAATTTCACCTGTCACCAGTGCACTGATGACAGTAACGTGGCCTCTGATATAAGCATTATCAGTTGTAGCTAAATAGCGATTCATGCTCCACCAATTCAGCCCATACATGCCCCCACCTCCAATGGCGGCGACAAAAACTACGCTGAAAAAAGCGGTTTTAAGCTTCATCTTTATTCGATATGTTCGTTATCAGTATGTGGCCAGTACACTTCGTACACGTTGAGGCACAGCACTTATTAACAATAGTTAAGAATACTTGTTGTCGCAAAGGGAGATGACGCAACCCAGCCCTGCGTTTGTGTCGGGTCTATTGGAACAACATGTTGTGATCGGGTGTAAGAAGTTCGCTAGATATTGCGTTGTATGGCATTAACGGTAAGTTTTTTGATAATGGTGTCATGTATTTTTCATATATCTTATCTGTTGCTGCTAAGTTGGCGGTGCTGCTACGCCCGGTAAAGACTTGTGGTGAAGATAACACTTTAGATTAGCATTAACTATTAAACGACTATTAAGCTGCTGAGAGATTTAAAAGAGTAGTATAGACGGGAGGTTGTTTATGGCCAGAACCAGCGGAGAGGAATTGCGCAAAGAGAGCGGCAAAGCTTTTGGGGACAGTGGTTTCAAGCTTGATTGGAAAGTGATAGTTACTGATCTCCAAAAGTACCTTCGCCTTAAAACCACACCAGTCGGTATGAAAATGTTTGCATCGACTGAGGAAATGGAAGCAATTCCCAGAGTTAGGCGGCCTACCGCGATTCATACTGCAGATCAGATCGTCGCTCAGGCCTCTCGACTTGGTTGGACCGTGGGAGTTACAGCAGACGATTTGATCGGTTCCCAATGTGCCGCTGTTTTGGGGCTGCGGCGTCACGATGAGGAATGGCGTTCTGGTAAGAACATGGCGGGTGTTTGGTTTGAGACAGAGGCGGATTCTTGTGCGCACCAATGCGCAATGGATGTAGTTCCTTACGGCCTTTGGCGAGCTATGGCAGTTTCTCCTCTCATATCCGGGCGCCTAGATCCACCAGATATATGTTTAATTTATGCGACACCTGCCCAGATGATTTTATTAATAAATGGGCTGCAATGGAGTGGCTACCGAAAATTAAAATGGGCTTGTGTGGGTGAGTCCGCGTGTGCTGATTCCTGGGGTCGGGCTCTGTCTACGGGGGAACCCAGTCTTTCAATTCCTTGTTTTGCGGAACGTCGTTATGGTGGTGTCCTTGAAGATGAATTGCTTATGGCATTGCCGCCTTCATTCCTACCAAAAATAATTAGTGGTATGTCAGAACTGTCCAAAAATGGACTTCGATATCCTATTCCACAATATGGTATTCAGAACGATGCAACGTTGGGTATGGCGGTAAGTTATGGAAAAAAAAACAGCAAGCCCTGAATTCATAGGAAAATTTAGAAAAACATTTTTCGGTTGTTTTTAATAACTATTAACTATCTACCCCGCTTTTAGTGTGCCTAATCCTTATAAAGGTCGGGACCCTCAGGTCCCTGAGGAGTCCCACACCCCTATAATTTAGATACACCGCTTCCGACGCCTGTTGTAAGTACTTGCCGGAACTGTTTGTCACCAACAGTCTTGTTCACGGAGATTTGGTGGAGCTAGTCAGAATCGAACTGACGACCTCTTGAATGCCATTCAAGCGCTCTCCCAACTGAGCTATAGCCCCAAGGATCTTCTTAAGAATGACTGTGTTTCAGCATTAAAGCAAAACTAGGCAGTGGTTTATATTAGCGCAAGGCAATTTTTAGTAATTAGCATGACTGGAGTCAGTCATGAATCCTCTGGCTGTCCAACACCTGCTTCAACTTCTATAACTTCAGCCACGTCTTCTTCATCCTCTACAACCTCGAGATCTTCTTGTATCTCATCGTCAAGAAGGTCTTCATCGTTGGTATCCTCAAGTTCGGTACTTTCCGGTTCAGCTGGTTTCGGCTGTTCAGCTGTGGATTTTGTTTTTGTAGCAGATCCATACCCGGCGGTGGTATTTGACACTTTGAATTTGGTTCCGCAATTTGGACACGTGTCCGCTGTTTGTCGCATATCGTAGAATTTAGATCCACAACTAGTACAAACGTGTTTTTCGCCCCATTCTGTTTTAGCCAATCCACTCCCCCTTATCTTGTGACGCAAACGCGTTTTTGGGCCCTTTGCCATGAATAGAGCCTTCTGTCAAAGTAAAAAACCACAGTGATGGGCAAGTCGAATTTTTTATCCCGATGTGGTAGAGAACTGTAACTCGCAGTTCACATGGATATGATTAAGATGAAGAAGCCAGTGCTAAAGCCAGCACAGACGACACGAGTGAAGTCACTCCGCGGTATAATATCTGCGCCTGGGGACAAATCGATTTCCCATAGAGCTTTAATTCTTGGAGCATTGTCGGCTGGGGAATCACGTATCCAGGGGCTGTTGACGGCTAGTGACATCGGAAGTGCGGCCAATGCACTACGGCAATGCGGGGTGGATATTACCATCACGGACGATGGATACTGCCAAATTGATGGTGTAGGGATTGGTGGTCTAGCAGAGCCAGCGGATATCTTGGATCTGGGTAATAGTGGAACTGCAGTTCGTTTATTAATGGGAGTAACTGCCAGCCATCCAATGCAAGTGATTCTCACTGGTGACGAATCTCTCCGCAAACGACCGATGAAACGGATTGTGGACCCCCTATCACAAATGGGGGCGACAGTAAGCACAGCAATGCACGGTGGTTTACCTGCCATAGTGACTGGCACTAGTTCTCCGGTGCCAATGACATACCAGGTTCCAGTTGCTTCTGCACAAGTTAAATCTGCAATCTTGTTGGCTGGGCTCAATGCTCCTGGGAAAACGACGGTCATAGAGAATATCCCTACTCGTGATCATACCGAAAATATGCTTAAGCTCTTTGGAGCTAAGGTCGAGGTGGTGGTTATAGAAGGAAAAACTCACGTAACTATAGAGGGACAACCAGAACTTTATGCACAACAAATTGTTATTCCTGGCGATCCTTCTTCGGCTTCTTTTCCTCTGGTTGCTGGTTTAATCACTCCAGATTCTGTGGTGACGGTTAAAGGGGTTGGAATGAACGAGCGTCGGACAGGTTTATATAAAACGCTGTGCGAAATGGGCGCAGACATACTTATAGAACCGGGACCAGAGGTTTGTGGTGAACCCGTCGCCACTGTGACCGCCTCAAGTTCTTCTTTGAAGGGAATAGAGGTTCCTGCTAGTCGGGCACCTTCTATGATCGATGAGTATCCGATCTTAGCCGTCGCAGCCGCCTGCGCTTCAGGAAAAACAGTAATGCAAGGCTTGGGAGAATTACGTGTAAAAGAAAGCAATCGGTTGCAAGCTATCATAGAAGGTTTGCATAAATGTGGCGTCAATGCCTCGAGCAGAGGTGATGACCTTACTATAAATGGTTGCGATGGGGTGGTCCCGGGGGGTGATGGAACCATCATAACCGACAAAGATCACCGCATCGCTATGGCATTTCTAACTCTCGGACTATGCTCCAAGGAATCTGTTACGGTTGATGATATTTCCATGATAGGAAGCAGTTATCCGCAGTTCATCCCAGACATGAATCTGCTTGGGGCCAAAATCAATTTTGCAAGCTGAGAAAAAAATAACGATAGCGGTCGACGGACCCGCTGCATCCGGAAAAGGGACTCTCGCAAAGGTCTTAGCGAAGCGATACAATTTGGCACATTTGGACACTGGCCTTCTTTATCGCGCTGTTGCAGCGAAAATTATGAAGAATAGTGGGAATGTAGAAGATGAGAATTTGGCAATTTTGGCTGCCCGCCGTTTGGAAATACAGGATTTGGTGGCACCAGAACTTCGTGAGGAATTTGTGGGCCGGCTGGCATCCATTATAGCGCTGAAACCCGCAGTCCGCGAGGCTTTGTTGGATTTTCAGCGTAGTTTTGCACGATTTCCAGGAGGACCAGCGGCTGGAGCGATCTTAGACGGTAGGGACATAGGTTCCGTGGTTTTGCCGAATGCCGATATTAAAATTTTCGTAACCGCTACGATTGAAGTACGTGCTGAGCGCAGATATCGGGAGTTGCGGGAGCGAGGTGTTAGCAGTATAAGGGCGGAAGTCCTGCACCAAATGAGGGAACGCGATGAGCGGGACCGCTATCGTAAAGTTGCACCGATGGTGCCTGCCGATGGCGCCCAATTGTTGGATACAACATATTTGGATGCCGACGCGGCCTTTGAGGCCGCGTGCAAAATTGTTGCGGCATCTTGGGCAGGAAGCTAAGAAGAAGTTTTTAAGGATACAGTATTACATAGGTCAGATTGATTATGAGTATAGAGTGTGAAACCCTAACATAGGTTGGAAGAACAGGCATACAGGATGAGTGAATTATCGATGGAAAACGAGAGCCCTGTCAGCGTAGACGAAGATTTTGCAACCCTTTTTGAGGAATCGCTGCGTACATCTGAGAAGGTTGAAGGTACGGTGGTCGAGGGCACAGTTATTGCTATCGAGAATGATACGGCAGTCATTGATGTTGGCTTAAAAGCAGAGGGAAGGGTGCCGCTAAAAGAATTCTCAGCAGCTGGTGCTAATTCCGATATTAATGTTGGGGATAAGGTTGAAGTTTTCCTTGACCGAATGGAAAACAGAAATGGTGAGGCAGGATTAAGTCGAGAGAGAGCAAGAAGAGAGGAAGCGTGGGTAGAACTTGAGCACGCTTTTGGAGATAGCAAGAAGGTAGAAGGTAAAATATTTGGCCGAGTCAAAGGTGGATTCACTGTTGACCTTGGTGGTGCAGTAGCCTTTTTACCACAAAGCCAAGTTGATGTTCGGCCCGTTCGTGATATCGGCCCTTTGATGGGAAACAAACAACCCTTTCAAATACTAAAAATGGATCGCCGCAGAGGAAATATTGTGGTGTCTCGTCGAGCCGTTATGGAGGAGTCCCGTGCCGAAGCTCGTGCTGAACTATTGAAGGGTTTGAAAGAAGGTCAAGTTCTGGATGGTGTTGTAAAGAATATTACGGATTATGGGGCATTTGTTGATCTGGGGGAAGTTGATGGTCTCCTTCATGTAACCGACATTGCCTGGCGGCGTATTAATCATCCTTCAGAAGCTGTAAGCATTGGTCAGTCAGTAAAAGTGCAAGTGATACGTTTCAATCTGGAGACGGAACGTATCAGTCTTGGAATGAAGCAACTTGAATCGGATCCATGGGACGACGTATTGGTCAAATACCCTGTAGGGGGCAAATTCGAAGGACGAGTAAGCAATATAACTGACTATGGTGCATTTGTGGAGTTGGAGGCTGGAGTAGAAGGATTAGTTCACGTTTCCGAAATGAGTTGGACCAAGAAAAACGTGCATCCAGGTAAAATCGTTTCGACTAGTGAGCAGTTAGAAATTATGGTGCTTGACGTTGATTCCGAAAAGCGCCGTATCAGTTTGGGGCTTAAACAATGTGAGGCTAATCCCTGGGAAGTCGTCGGCGAAATCAATCCTGTGGGTGCCGTTATAGACGGCGAGATCAAAAACGTCACAGAATTTGGCCTATTTGTTGGCCTTAATGGCGATATAGATGGGCTCATTCATTTGAGTGACTTGTCATGGGAAAAGCCGGGCGAAGAAGCAGTCAACGATTACAAAAAGGGTGACAACGTTAAGGCTAAAGTTCTTGAAATTGACATAGAAAAGGAACGCGTCAGCTTGGGCATCAAGCAGTTGTCGGAAGATCCCTTTTCAAACGCGGCTCGAGAACTGAAAAAGGGGCAAACGGTGACGGGTGTGGTTTCAGGAGTACTAGATAACGGGATCGAAGTTACAATTAATGACTCCATAGTTGGTAAGATACGATCTTCAGATTTGGCTCGAGATAGAGGAGAGCAGAGGCCAGACAGATTCTCTGTTGGTGAAAAAGTTGATGCAAAAGTCACTCAGATTGATCAGGCGGGTCGTAAGATTACGTTGTCAGTAAAGGCCCTTGAACTTGAAGACGAAAAACGGGCGATGGCGGAGTACGGTTCTACGTCAAGTGGCGCAAGCTTAGGAGAGATACTTGGCGCGGCAATTAGTGAAAAGGAAGAAGCATCTCAGAAAAATATCGATGACGGAAATTCTGACGAAGAAACAACAAATAGTGCTGGTGAAGTTGCTGAAACCGATCAAGAATGAGATTGGATGACCGAGCAATGGTTAAAAGCGAGAGTTTCAGCAATCAGGTAATATTGCCAGTGAACGTCAGGTCCTTTTTGGTGCCTGAGCAGTGTCTTTAGAAACTGATATTTATATTGATCGAAATCAGTTAAAACGCCGCCTGGCTTCCTGGCGGCTGGTTGCAATATTGGCGATTATATCTTTATTTGCGATTTTTGTTGGTAGGGATCTGTTGGTCTTTGGGCGCCAACATGTCGCAATAATTAATATAGACGGATTTATATCTACTGATACGAATTTGGAAAAGTCGGTTCGGGCCTTGGCAATGGACACAAAGGTCTCTGCGGTAATTGTTAATGTCAATAGCCCGGGAGGTGAGACAGCTGCAAGTGAAAGCCTTTACGAGGCACTTCGATCTGTTGGTGAAAAAAAGCCATTGGTTGCAGTGATGGGTGGTGTTGCTGCATCCGGTGGCTATATGGCGGCGATTGCCGCAGATCAAATTTTCGCTCGAAAAAGTACAATCACAGGTTCGATCGGTGTAGTGCTCCAAACAACCAACATAGTGGGGCTAATGCAAAAGATTGGTGTTGAGAATGAAATAATTCGAAGTGGTCCACTCAAGGCGCGCCCTAATCCACTTGAACCATTTGATGCCGAGTCACGTTTAGTCAATCAGAAGCTTGTCGATGACGTGGAGGAGATGTTCAAAAATATGATCATTGAACGTCGTGGTTTAGAGCGAGAACTAGTAGATGCTCTTTCCGATGGGAGAGTGTATAGCGGAAAAACAGCGCATAAGAATGGTTTAATAGACTCCTTGGGTGGAATATCTGATGCTCGGACTTGGTTAAATGAAGTGCATGGAATATCAGAAACTTTGCCTGAATGGCTGGTGGTAAGGCCAAAGACGAGACATTGGCTCGATTGGATATTTTCGGCGGTATCTCAAGGGGGCAACATAGGGACAAGTGTTACACTTGACGGACTTGTTTCTGTTTGGCAACCTTTTGATATAATAAAATGAAACCAGCGATCGTTGGCTTGAAACTCTAAGGGTAGTATCGTGGATTTGGGGTTGTGCCTTTTCTAACTGTTCAGAGGCCCTTGCAAGTTGTACGGTTTCATTGGGTTGACCGGCTACCTCTAGCTGGTTCAGTCGGTTAGATTTAGGTAACACACTAAATACTGCGGCCAAAAGTGAGTATCTTGGATGACTAAGTCAGAACTAATACTCCAGTTAGCTGAAGCGAATCCGCATTTGTATCAGCGAGACATAGAGAAAATAGTATCAACAATTTTTGATCAAATTACGGGAGCTCTTGCTCGGGGCGATCGAGTAGAACTTCGAGGCTTCGGGGCGTTCTCTACCAAAAGACGTGGCGCCAGAGTTGGACGAAATCCTCGGACCGGCGTTGCTGTGGAAGTACCGGAAAAAGCAGTGCCATTTTTTAAGTCTGGGAAAGGCCTCCGTGCCCGGCTGAATGTCGATTCATAGGCAACCTGTCCGTGTGAGGTGGTGGTTTGGTTTGGCTTAAATTTGTTTTGAGCATCCTCTTTTTTCTGTTTGGTATACTATTTGTGGTGTTTGCCCTTTCCAACCGGGAAAATCTGATCATTTCTCTGTTTCCCTTTTCCCTAGTTGTTGAAGGGCCTGTGTATATGGTGCTTTTTGTCGTTCTGTTCGTTGGTACAATGATTGGGGGAATGGCGACATGGTTGTCAGCTTCTCAAGCACGGCGAAGACATCGGGCCCAAGAGCGTCACCTAATCTGGTTAAGGGCTAAATTGGGTGATGGAAACACTATTCCTGAAACGAGTTTATTGAGTAGTAAAAAAGTAAGGGCGGATATCAGGCAGGCGAAACCAAAGGCGGAAACCTGAAATGAGGTCTATATTATCAGGAGCCGTTGTTCCTATGTAAGTGGGAGTTCAGAATTATCAGTAACCAGTATAATGTACTGGCGGGAATTTATGTATGGTAGTTAGTAAAAATAGTCGCCAGATTTTCTGCGCGATCGATACCGATGACTTGGAGGCAGCAAAATCACTTTCGTCTTCGATACGGCATTTTGTTGGGGGAATTAAAATAGGATCCCAATTTTTTTGCACATATGGTCCTCCAGGCCTTGAGATAATGCGAGCATTAGGTCTTCCCGTTTTCTTAGACTTAAAACTTTTTGACATTCCAAATACAGTAGCTGCTGCCGTTGTTTCTGCAGGCAAATTCAATCCGTTTATGATGACGCTTCATGCTAGTGGCGGGAAAGCTATGATGAGGGCAGCGGTCGATGCAAATAAAACCGCTGCAGATGCGTCTGGAACGGATAAACCACTTCTCCTGGGAGTAACTGTATTGACCAGTTTTGATGAAAGCGATCTTGATGAAATTGGTGTCAAATCCCGCGTACTTGATCAAGTGTCCCGTTTGGCTTCGCTGGCACAAGCCAGCGGTTTGGATGGAGTAGTTTGCTCTGCCCATGAAATAGAGATACTCCGGTCACGTTGCGGAAATGATTTTAAGTTAGTTGTACCGGGAATACGACCGACTTGGGCGTCTACCCAAGATCAAAAGAGAGTCCTGAGTCCTTCCGAGGCTATCGCACGAGGTGCCGATTACCTTGTAATTGGCAGGCCGATCACCAGTGCTGAGAATCCCAGTGCTGCAGCACGTCAAATAGCTTCCGAACTTTCTAATTTAGAGACACCTAGTTGATGTTAACTTCCGGTTTAACAGCAAAAATCTGCGGCTTATCCGATCCGTTGGCTGTATCAGCTGCGGTTGACGGTCGTGCACAATTTGTGGGGTTTGTGTTTTATCCTCCGTCACCAAGATCGTTGATGCCGGCGGCCGCCGGAACATTGGCCCGGTTGTTGCCGCAGTCGGTATATCCTGTTGGGGTATTTTTTGAGCCAAGCGATACCGAGTTAGACAGTGTAATAAAAAACATACCCAACGTCCTTATTCAACTCCATGGTTGTGAGAGTCCGAAACGGGTGGTCGATATAAAAGCCCGACTGGGTGCGCCTATAATCAAAGCAATTTCCGTTGCTACGGAAGATGATCTAAAAACTGCGGACAAGTATAAAAATATTGTTGACTGGCTTTTGTTTGATTCTAAAGCCCCGGTCAGCAAGCATAAAGCACTTCCCGGAGGGAATGGTTTGGCATTTGACTGGTCAGTCCTCAGTGATAGAAAATGGAAAGTGCCTTGGTTATTATCTGGTGGTCTTACAGCTGGCAATCTTGCTGAGGCGGTATCCTCGACTCGTGCACGCGCCGTGGATGTTTCTTCAGGTGTGGAAGATGCGCGTGGACAGAAGGACCCTGAACGGATACGAGAGTTTTTAGAGGTAGTGCATGCCATATAGAACGAAAAAAGTAACTTTGTTGGGTGAACGAATAACAAACTTATCTGACAGCCACTGTCACCGCTGATTTAGGTGTGCTCAAATCCAATATTTTCTAACATAAAGCCTGGTTTTTGAAAGAATGACAAAACTCAATACATACTATGACGGACCAGATGAGCGTGGATATTTTGGTAAATTCGGTGGGCGGTTTGTAGCGGAAACCCTTATGCCTCTTATTTTGGAGTTGGAAGCAGCATACAAATCAGCCAAGAATGACCCAAAATTTTCCCAGGAAATTTCAAGATATTTTAATACTTATGTAGGAAGGCCAAGCCCACTTTATTTTGCTGAACGCTTAACGCCACAGCTTGGTGGGGCAAAAATTTACCTTAAAAGAGATGAATTGAATCACACTGGTGCACATAAAATTAACAACTGTATAGGACAAATACTTCTCGCAAAACGTATGGGCAAAAAACGAATTATTGCTGAGACAGGGGCTGGCCAACATGGCGTGGCTACTGCGACTGTTTGTGCGCTAATGGGTTTGTCATGTGTGGTCTATATGGGCGAAGTAGATATTGAACGGCAACGGCCTAACGTGTTTAGGATGAAGTTGCTTGGAGCTGAGGTGGTGCCTGTGACCTCGGGCTCTCGGACTTTAAAGGACGCCATGAATGAGGCATTAAGAGACTGGGTGACAAATGTGGACAATACCTATTATCTAATTGGTACAGTAGCGGGCCCACATCCTTACCCTGAGATGGTCAGGGACTTCCAGTCAATAATTGGGGAGGAAGTTCGCACTCAACTGGCGGAGGTAGAGGGAATCAATCGTTTACCGGATTCCCTAGTCGCTTGTATCGGTGGTGGGTCAAATGCGATGGGCTTGTTTTATCCATTTTTGGAGAACAATAATGTTCAGATGTTAGGTGTAGAGGCCGGTGGAGAGGGAGTCGAAAGCGGAAGACATGCCGCTTCTTTGAGTGCAGGCCGCCCCGGAGTTTTGCATGGAAACCGAACTTACCTTTTGCAGAATAGAGACGGTCAAATAACAGAGGCCCACTCTATATCAGCGGGGCTAGATTATCCTGGCATTGGGCCGGAACATGCTTGGTTACATGAGACCGGTCGCGTTAGTTACGTTTCGGTGACGGATAGAGAAGCACTTGCAGCATTTCAATTTTGTGCAGAATTTGAGGGGATTCTTCCAGCACTAGAACCGGCACACGCGCTTGCGCATGTGATGAAAATAGCTCCTACGCTGCCAAACGACCATATTATAGTGATGAATATGTGCGGTCGAGGCGACAAAGATATATTTACAGTTGCAGAAGCGTTGGGGGTTAACCTCTAATGGCTGCCAGTGGAGAGGGTGATCGACTTGAACGACTATTCCAGAAACTACAAATAGAACGGCGCACAGCGCTGATTACTTTTGTTACAGCGGGCGACCCCGATCTGTCTAGTAGCCTTGAAATATTAAAAGGATTGCCTGGTGCGGGCGCTGATATTATAGAACTTGGTATGCCGTTCACGGATCCAATGGCGGACGGTCCTTCCATTCAAGCTGCTGGTCTTAGGGCTTTGGCAGCAGGGCAAAATATGCAGCGTACATTGCAAATGGTTGAGAAGTTTCGACTGAACGATCATAGCACTCCTGTCATATTGATGGGCTACTATAATCCAATCTTCGCCTATGGGGTTCCTTCGTTTGTAAAAAAAGCTGTGGAAGTAGGAGTAGATGGCTTGATTGTTGTTGACCTTCCACCCGAAACCGATGACGAACTATGTGTGCCAGCAAAAGATAAGGGGCTACATTTTATTCGTTTAGCGACACCGACTACTAATGACGCGCGTCTTCCTATGGTCCTTCAAAATACAAGTGGTTTTCTTTATTATGTTTCAATAACTGGGATTACTGGCGCGAGTGCAGCTGGTCCGGAGAACGTTAAGGTGGCCGTTAATCGTTTGCGTGGGTTTACAGATCTTCCCATAGCTGTGGGATTTGGGATTCGGACACCTAGGCAAGCGGGAGAAGTTGCAGCTGTCGCTGATGCGGTAGTGGTGGGGTCCGCTCTGGTTGACGAAGTTACCAGGGCAATATCTAGCGGAGGCGATCCGATTAAAAATGTCCTGACGTTGACAGTGGATCTAGCTGCGGAAATTCGGAAAACAGATAACAGGATACAAACATGAGTTGGCTTACAAACTTTGTTCGTCCAAAAATTAGGGCACTGGTAAATCGAGATGAAAACGGGGATACACTCTGGATAAAATGTGGCTCGTGTGAACAGATGATATTTCATAGAGAGCTATCAGAGCAGCAGAATGTCTGCCCACATTGTAATCATCACATGGAAATACGGCCAGAAGAGAGATTTCCGACCCTCTTCGATGACGGTAAATTCCAGACGATAGAACTTCCTGATGTTAAACTAGACCCCTTAAAATTCCGTGATCGAAGACGCTATTCGGATCGCTTAAAAGAGGCAAAGAGCGCTACAGGCCAAACCGATGCGGTAATTGTGGCGAACGGTTCAATAGGTGGCCGTCAAACCGTTGTATGTGCTTTGGATTTTGGCTTTATGGCGGGCTCTATGGGAACCGCGGTAGGAGAAGGATTCCTTGCAGCGACACGGTTAGCCGTTTTGCAAAAAGCTCCTTTGATTGTATTCACTTCCTCTGGTGGTGCTAGAATGCAAGAAGGTGTTCTGAGCTTAATGCAAATGCCGCGTACAATTGTTGGTTTGGATGATGTGCGCCAAGCCCAGCTGCCCTACATCGTGGTCTTGACGCATCCAACAACCGGCGGGGTTACCGCTTCGTTCGCAATGCTCGGCGATGTAAATCTTGCTGAACCAGGTGCACTTGTTGGTTTTGCTGGCCCGAGAGTAATAGAAGATACCATTCGGGAGACACTACCCAGCGGTTTCCAAACGTCAGAATATCTGCTCCAACATGGAATGATTGATATGGTGGTTTCCCGGAATGAGTTGAGAGGTCGTCTGGTTGATCTGATAGGATTTTTAGTTGATACTCAACCGACGGCAGAAGTAGCAAACGTTGGGGGAGGAAATCTGGAAATTCCGAATTCTTTAAGTCAAGGTGGGATTTCATGACTGGGCTTTGGCCCTAACTCCTTATAATTTAATTGGATTTTGCATCCTCCTTGGAGCGTCTGAATAAGCTGTTCCCACGCGTTATCGATCTTGGTCTGGGTCGTACGTTGCGTTTATTAAAACAACTGGGTCGACCAGATAGATATCTGCCCCCAGTGGTTCACGTAGCAGGTACGAACGGAAAAGGATCGGTCATATCCTTTTTGTTTTGCATGCTTGAGGCTGCTGGTTATAAGGTTCATGTGTATACCTCACCGCATTTAGTGCGATTCAATGAACGTATACGTCTTAGCGGAAAGATAATAACCGATAAGGAATTGTCTTCTGTGCTAGATCTATGTCTGCGCATTAATCAGCGGAAAGAAATAACCCTATTTGAGATTACAACCGTGGCTGCATTTGTAGCTTTTGCACGTAACCCTGCAGACATTCTTCTTATTGAGACAGGATTGGGTGGGAGGTTCGATGCAACCAACCTTATTCCCAAACCATATTTGACAGTTCTTACTCATGTATCGATTGACCATGAGGATTATCTGGGTAAAGGGCTGATCAATATAGCAAACGAAAAGGCGGGTATTTTTAAGGAGGGTTGTCCCGCTGTAGTGGGGGCACAATCAAGAATCGTCTCCAAGGTCATTGCAAGAAGAGCACGACTAGTTGGGACTGCTCTTTGGAGAGAGAATTTCGAGTGGCAGCTGAATCACAGAAAATTTGGGATCATTTTTGAATCTCTTAAGTCGCGACGACTACTTCCTGCGCCTAATTTGTTAGGGAAACACCAAAGGAATAATGCCGGCTTGTCAGTGGCCTGTCTCGACCAAATGAGGTCATATCACATTAGTGACTCGGCTGTACGGGCGGGTCTAACAAATGTGCGCTGGCCGGCCCGATTCCAATGTCTATCAAAGGGGCCTTTGACGAAATTACTATCTCCAAACACTAAAGTCTGGGTTGACGGTGGACATAATGCTGGTGCTGGTGCCGCCTTGGCTAAAACTATTAAGGACGAGTTTGGGAAAGGCTCTTTTTGTTTAGTAGTGGGTATGCTCAACAATAAATCACTTGAAGACTTTCTCCGACCTTTTATCCCGGATATCAAGTGTTTATGGGGCATTTCTATTGTAGGTGAAAGTAACACGATTCCCGCCAATGATATCTCTGAAAGAGCGGGTAAGATGGGTTTTACCGCAAATCCGGCAATGGATCTGGTATCAGCGATTGCAGCAGGAAGCAGGACTAATTCAAATATACTTATTTGTGGTTCCTTGTATCTGGCAGGTCAGGTGCTAGCTGCAAATAATGAAGAACCACTCTAAGGTGTTCTAGTATATTTCACGTAAAACCTTGAGCTAATACAGTCTGAAGTTATTTGCCCAGTGATCGATGATAATCAGATTGACGTATCAATCCACTCAGCTAATTTACTTTTGGATGTTGCTCCAACTTTTGTGGCTGCAATTTCTCCATCCTTAAATAATATTAGAGTGGGAATTCCTCTTACACCGTAACGAGTGGGCGTATCAGGATTTTCATCAATGTTAACTTTTGCGACTATCAGGGTTTCCTGATATTCAGTCGCTAGTTCCTCAAGGGCCGGCGCTATTTGAAGGCACGGGCCACACCATTCAGCCCAGAAGTCGACTAAAACAGGTTTGTCTGATTTGATAACGTCCTCGTCAAAAGAGGAGTCTGTCACTTTATTTGAAGACATCGATTACCCTTTCCTAAGCGTCTGAAGAATCAACAAACTAGTCGAGTTCTAGTCTAGAATCTAGGGATGGGGCCCCTTGTGGTCAAGGCAGCCATTTATCGAGCAAGGTCCCAGACAAATTCACCAACCTTGGCTTTTCTAGATGCAAGAGACCACCTTCTACGGTAGCCGTAGGGTATAACTTCCTAAGAAGCAGCCAATACGCTGCCATTCCTTTCAAAATCCTTGGCGGGGTCTCAGATATATCTATCGAATCATCCTGATGTTCAGAAAAATTCACGAATTTTACAGTGCTTTTACCAATAAGCAGGCGATCTATTGTTCCATAAATATCATAAGTGGTTCCAGATCTACAAAACTGGCCCGATAATGCAACCCCGATACGACTTCTATGAGCAAATATTGTAGCAAGTTCGGGTCGTGATAAAATGCCGACAGCGGCACAGAATAGCTTCTCTTGAGACTCTGCAGTTAGCCCTAAGGCGGCCTGTGCTAGAAAGGAACGCGCTTTTTCGCATCCGGATTTGAGGGGATATTTTGGGAAGCATTGGAGGACCCTGGGGATTAACGCCCGCTCATTTTGGTCGCCCATTACCTTATCTATATGATAAACAGCGCTTCTGTACGGCGATTCAATCGGTACAGAAGATTCTGGGGTTTGTTTTAATATTCTTAAGGAGGGAATCGGTAAAACCGAATAAGAATGGCTCTTTGGGCTGGGACTAGTTTTGTTAGTTTGTCCACCCGTGTAATTGACGGTTTGAGGGTGATATAGTCGTAATACCTCTGAAGTTCGAATCAAGTTTTGGTTTGTGAGAAAACGGTCCAATTGTGTTGTGGCTCTTGGCTTAATACTTGAGTAGACCAAATCGTACCAGCTATCTTTATTTACGTCAGATCGGGAGTTCCAACCACAAACGTATAGGCTATCTCGAGCTCGAGTCATTCCAACATATAACAAACGCCTATACTCATCGTTTCTTGCCTCTATGGCCTCTTCTAACAGTGAATTCACGAACTTATTATCAACATCTCGTTTTGGCGCCCAAACAAACTGTTCTTGGTCGTGCATCCAAAGAAGGCGTGGTATTTGCCTCGGTATTTGGATTGTGTCGGTTAAGAATACAATCGGTGCCTCGAGACCTTTCGCCCCGTGTACTGTTGAAATTCGCACCGAATTATCGTTAGAGTTTTGCGTATTAAATGAAATCGCTGGGGAGTTGAGTTGGATCCAGTCTATGAAGCCTTGCAACGAGGGCTCATTAGCCTCCTCGTAAGTTAAAGCGCATTCTAAGAATTCTTTTAATGGCTCAATAACTTCATCTCCCAACCAATTGCGAAATTTTTTCCGACCCCCCTTTAGAGATAGTAACTCTGCGTAAAAGTCGTAAGGACCTAATCGAGGTGCCATTTCGAGCAAATGGTTGAGCAGGGTTTCAGCTTCTTGTTGTGCTTCAGTTTTGTCAGGATGATCGAGAAGTGCCTGCCACAAGGACCCGGGTCGTTTATTGGCTATCAGAAACAGATCGGTGTCGTCCAGCTGACAGAGAGGACTCTTCAGTACTTCTGCCAGACTTAAATCATCACTTGGTAAAAGAAGGAATTGTCCGAGAGATATTAAATCCATTACTGCTATATGGTCAGTGAGGTTCAGTCGGTCGATTCCGGAAACAGGTATGTTCTGAGCGCCGAGTTCTTTGATTAACTCTACAACAAAAGAACTGCGTTGGCGGACCAGTATCAAAATGTCTTTGGGCTGAATATTAGTAGTCGTATCACTGTGATAATTTTTGGAACATAATGTTTCGACTTTTCTTGCAATTAATCTGGCGAGGGTATTTGAAGGGGATGGCTTAATCGTTCGGTCCGCTATTTGTTTTAAAGGTGTTATATTCTGGCCCGGATCTATTACAGGCCAGACTTCGACAAGCCCCGCTGCACCGGTCCTTGCAGTGCTAAGCTTTTCTTTTATTTCTGCAGCTATTACACCCTTCCCCCCTTTCCTCTGAGAGAGTACTAGATCCACGGCCTCTAGTATTGCTGAAGTCGATCGATAGCAAGTCGTTAGGGAGACATCATTCCAGTTCAAACGAGCGCCTAAAAATCGGGAACGGTAATACTGTCCCATTTCCCAAAATACCTCGGGTTTGGCATTCTGAAAGCTGTAAATACTTTGCTTTGGATCACCAACGGCAAATAAGGTCCGCGATAAGCCCTGCGCGCTGTTTCCAGAGGAGAAATCATCTGCCAATGCGCGAATTATGGCCCACTGGTCAGGGTTTGTATCTTGGGCTTCGTCAATCAAAATATGGTCGATGCCACCATCCAGTTGATACAATATCCAAGGAGCTATGTCCCGATTCTGAAGTAGGTTCTTGCTTGTTAATATTAGATCGTCAAAATCCAGGGCATTTAGAGATCGTTTTTCACGTTCATACAATTTAAGCAGTTCACAGCAAACTTGCAGCAAGGCATGGTTCGCCTCGAACAGCGTGGCGTTTTTCCACGTAGTTACAGCAGAATGTACTCGTGATTGTTCGTTTTTAAGGATAGGCAGTAGCTCTGGTGTCGAGATTTTGAGGGAATTGCTTATCATGCGAGTAAGCGGTTTATTTCTTTTATTCAAAAAGGCACCAAGATATTCTTCAAAACTTTGAGTTCGTTCGTCATGACTTTTCGCGATCCAAGTTGTGATGCGGGATGACCGGGATTTATCTGTTTTTGTTCCACCCGCCATTTTTCGTGCAGCGTCTATCAATGAAGGGCCGTCAAAAACATCTTTGTCAGAAGCCGCCATTATAATGCTGTCAGGGGATTCATTGTCCTCAACCGATAACACTTCCATCAGGTAGGAATGGTCGGCCACATGGTATGGCTCTGAAAAGATTCCCGAGAGCTGGCCTCGGTTTGAAGCCAACTTAAAAAAAATCTCCTTGAAACTTGTTTCATTGGTTGTCATCGCTAACCTATGAAAGGCGTTTGCCAACCTACTTGTGGGAACCTTGTCGAGGCGATGGGCTAGATCCGTAAGAAGTGTTTCCAATATCGTTGTGGTCGCACGTTCATCAAGAATAGTAAACGAAGGTGAAATATTGGCTTCTAAAGGGAATCTCCTCAACACTGATTCACAGAACGAATGGATGGTCTGTATCCTCATACTATTTGGAGCATCCAATACAAGTGGAAGGAGGCATCGAGCCTGTTTCATTGTCGAAGTTGTTACCGGTGTCTGCTCAAGCTCAGCTAGGTCTCCAGCCAATGTGTTTGGATTAGCAGTATTCCAGAAGAGCAACCTTTCATTGAGTCGATGCAGCATTTCAGTTGCTGCGGAACGAGTAAATGTCAAACACAAAAGCTTCTGGGGCGCAACGCCTGCTAGCATTAGGCGTAGTATTCGATCCGTTAGGACTTTGGTTTTTCCGGTGCCGGCAGAAGCGGAAACCCAAGCAGACGATTTGGGGTCGGTAGCTAAGTGTTGTTCCGTATTTTTTTTATAAAACCTAATATTTCGTGTCATGGATCAGGGTCCCAAGATGCCCATTCCTGGGCGCGGGATAAATGCCTATATGGATCAAATCGTGCATCCCAGGGTTCCAGAGCGGCAGAGCGATAAGTCATGCTCGTGTCGTCGTAAGAGGCCACAAACTCGCGAACCATAGATAATGTATTATCAATCACCTCAGGTAAATTTTTACAAAGTTCTTTGTATTCTCCTGCTGCTTCATAGCCGCTAAGGCGGATATAAACCAGCGCGCGAATTCGACTGGCAGGTACGTTGGTGAATCCACCCGATCTTGCGATTGCAGCCTCCAATGGGAGTTGCAGTGTATCACCAGATAGTAGTTTTGTAGTACTTGGAAGGGCCCCGGTTTTGAAATCAATGATATCTAAAGTGCCATCGTTATTCTGATGAATCCAATCGGCTCTGGCTGTAATAACAAACGGTCCTCTTGGGGTTTCGACGATTATTTCGCCTTCGCATTCACTGAAGGAAGTGTTTACGCCGGAGAGATGTTCTTTGGAAAAGGCAACATACCATTTGGCGATTCTTTCAAATCGTGGCCACCAAAAAAGTTTGTTTATTGTCGATATGGGTTTTTCAAGAAAACACGAATGACCTATCTTGATAAGAGTTTCAAAAGAGTTTACCAGCGATTGATCTGCCCTAGCTTCTTCAAACTGGGCCAATGCCTCGTGAACTAAAGTTCCGAAGTAACTGGCGTTCTGGGGTATGGTAATCGATTCTAGTGGATATAGTTTAAGAATATCACGAGCAAAAACTTCGTACGGATTCTTCATCCACCTTTCAATTCGGGTTACAGACATTCTACGTGGTCTTGCTTGAACCGGAGGGCATGGACTTGGGGGGTGTTTGCGAGCGGGTGAGAATTCTGGTTTATCGACTAAGTTTGCGCGTTCCAACCAGTAGTCACTTTTATCAATTAAGGCGGTGGGGGAGTTGTTGTTCTTTAGGGCTGCCTCCAGTCTGATGAGCCATCTAGATGGAACGGTCTCTAAGCCGGCTTTGCGGGAGCTGCGGATAAGGATAACGTTAGGTGTACAAAATAAATGGCTAAATTCATGGGCAGCTAAGCCTATCAGTTGGTCCGCATCGGGGAGCCCAAGCATTTGACGAATTGACTGACTTAACCATGAATCCGTATTTGTTTGTGGAGGCCAGGTACCCTCATTGCAATCACTAATAATCACAAGATCCGGCTGTTGCAAACGCACTTCTATTGGTGCCCAGATACAGAGTCTCTTCCCTCCGTTCTGAGTAGGTTGTATGTGAGTGTCAAATAATAGTTCTGAAAAGACACTAGCGTACTGGTGACTTATTACGTCGGGAGCATCTTTTGATACAAGAATTAGTTCTTGCATTAGACTCATAATTTGGTGGCCGCCTTCACTGTTGTATATCCGTGTTCTTCCATTGGTTGTCAGTTCGGTGGCTAGCCATTCCGCAAACGTCATGTGCGCTTGCAGAAAATAACCCAATGGTTTTTGACCATCGTCCGTTAGTTCTAACAAGTTACGTGCGGCAGACAAGAAGTCCTGAAACCATGCTATCAATTCTTTTGGGGCAGCCTCTGAGAAAAGGATCTGGAGTATATCCTTCATATTGTGGTTTGGTGAGATTCTCATTCGGTTTCGAATAAATAGTTCCAGACGCCGGACGTGATCTTGAAACGTTTTCTTATCTAGTCCGCCCGCAGAAAGCGGATGTTTGAGCAGAGATAGAATGGAAACAAATGACCCATGGTTCGTGGCAAAATCCGCAATGCTGTGGAAGAATACTCCAGCAAGAGTGCGGGAGACTGGTGTACCAGCCGTGTCGTCTATAATAAGCTGCCAACGTTTTGCTTCCACCTTGACTCGTTGAATTAGATTTGGATCAGAAGTTACCAACACACAGCGGGAGCCTTTAGCTTTAATGGCTTCATTCATGAGCATGGCTATTATAGTCGCTTCGTATTCTTGGTCAGGGCAGGTAATACTTTGTAATCCTGCCAGATTGAGACATCCATTTTGGCTAGCTCTGTTGTCAGCAAAGGACGGTATTCCCGGACTCATTACATCGGTAAGTACTCGCCTTCGGTGGTGTAAGTATTCGGGTTCGACCGTCTTATCCCAATAGGTGACTTTGTCGCGGGTCAAATTTAAGTGGTCAAGCAGGCACTTGAGGGCATACTGCGGGTGAGACGGTCTAAGTATTTGCCAATATTGTTCTTCTAAATCTTTATCGACTCCTTGGAGGATAATTTTCCCAAAAGGCAAACCAGCGACTGCGGAGATTAGTTGCAACAATGCTGGGACGCTACTGGTTGTGCCGGCTATTATTATAGGGCTTTGAGGTGGGTCATCTTCCCAACTCTGGGTTAGCATTTGTATAACCAGATTTCTTCTCATCGCTGGATCAAGTAGATCACGTTCGGCTAGCAATTGTGGCCACTGTTCTGTAATTATGCGAAGAAACATAATTGTTTCCTGCCAGTGAACAGCTATATCACTATCAATGTTTGTGCCAGAACGTGGAATACCCAGCTGACTAGTCTGAATTTGGTCCATCACATTGGCTAGGTCTTCGGCAACTCGAAGCGCGTGATCATATCTGTTGTAGGTGTCCTTACTTCGGATGGTCCACCATCGCTCTAGTAGTGTTGCCAACAAAAGCCTACGTCTTATTGGAGTGATAGGTGATGGTAGGGCACAATCATCAGGAATTAGATTGGTGGTTCTATCAAAATTGGGGCCATCAAACTTGTTCTCTGTAAAATCCGCAATAGCGTGGATGGCTGGCAGTAATATGGCGCCATGAGGATTATTCTGTTCAAACGCCTCCCTCAGACTCCTTGCTGCGTGTTGGTTGGGCAATAATATAGTTACACTTGAAAGTATTTCTGGCGGTTCATTGGCAAAATCCTCTAGAAGACCGTTAGCAAGTGTTTCAATAAAAGGGTATCCAAGGGGAATAGTGGAAAAGCGGGGACGAGAGAGTGGCACCCTTCTGAACCTTAGGATAGTAACTTCAAATGGTTTTCAATTCGTGCCATAGCGTCCATTGTACCAACATGCATCCATTCGCCGTCATGTACTACACCAAATAGGTGGCCTGTCTCCTGGGCGGCATCATATATTCTGTTAAGAGAAAAAGGTGTAATTGGACAATCTTCAAATAACTCCCTATCTAGAATTTGGACCCCGGTGAATAGGTAAGGAGCAAGCTCCCGTTCGACCCGCCTTCGTATTTTTCCGTCCGGTTCAATGTTGAAATCACCCAAGCCATTATAGCCGAATGCTCGGACTGTCGGGTACAAAAGCAATAATGCTTTCATATGGGAGCGCCAGGTATCCAGCATCCGAGTCAAGAATGGTTCTACACCATTAAGCATAATTACATCACTGTTTAGCACTAGAAATGTAGAGCCGCCGATCAAAGACAATGCGTGCCTTACAGCACCCCCGGTGTCCAATAGCTTCGTTTCATGTAGTATTGAAATTTTAGGTTTGGCACGTGTTGCTACATGTTGTTTAATTTGGTCGCCTAGATGGTGAGTGTTGATTACGACATCGGTGATTCCTGCATCGACTAAATGATCCAACATTCTGTCAATCATTGTAGCCCCAGCAATGGAAATTAGTGGTTTTGGCACGTGCTGGGTCAATGGTCTTAACCGCATTCCCAGTCCAGCGGCTAACAACATAGCGCGCATATTTCCCCCTTTAATCCTCATTGCTCATAAGGTGTCCCCCTAAGATTAGTTGGCAAATATTCATCAAACCAATTACAAAGTGATTGAAGGGACGGGTCCCTTAAATTGTTTTCGAGTAGGCTCCAAACCCTGGGCATAAATTCAAGATACCTATCTTTATGATCCCTTTTCCACAGTCGGGTAAATATGCCAATAATTTTTGAGTTCCTCTGTGCTCCCAGAGTATTGTACGCATTCCGGAAAGTAGAAGGATCGACTTGTGATTGTTCTATGTAATAGTCTAAACTTTTTAAAACAAATGGTTGCGGAATTTCGTGCCTAGCGTCTTCTAGTAGTGAGACCACGTCATATGCGGGGGGTCCAGCAAGCGCATCTTGGAAGTCTAATAGTCCGACTGCAGAGGCTCCATTCCTGTTTGGTAGCCACATCAAATTTTCGGAATGAAAGTCTCTCAACACCGTAACTGTGGGGCTTAGGTCGATCATGGAAAAGGCTTCTTTCCATGCCTGATGGTAGTCATTGCGCATTGTTTCTACGTCGATATTACGTTTTAGCGTAGGAAAATACCAATCGATCAAAAGATCAGCTTCAGTCAATAGGACACTCTCATCATATGGTTTAAGCCAGGGAGGTGGGTTTATTTCATGAAGGGCACAAAGGACATCCATAGCGCGGTGATATATAGACTCGGGATTTTCAGATGAAAAAAGTAGATCACTAAATTTCTTGTCCCCAAGGTCTTCCATCAAAACAAACCCGTCCTCGTAGTTTGCGTATAGGATTTTTGGTGCGCTGAACCCTATAGTTCGCAAATAACTTGCTACATTTATGAAAGGAGAAACCAATTCCTTGGGAGGTGGCGCATCCATCAAAATAACTGACATATTATCGGTTTGGACACGGTAATAGCTTCGAAATGAAGCGTCGGCCGCTAAGGCTTGGCATTTCCCAGACCGCCAGCCGCTTTTCTCTAAAAAATGACGGCGTTTTTCTAGCCTATCCATGCGCGAACCTAGATGTTTCCCTTAAGCGAGGCCCCCAACTCCCAAAGCCTTTTAGGGTTGCTGTTCTTTGGGACAGACCTTTGATACGAAAGGTGAGTTCCGCATGATTTTCCGGGAGAAAACAAGCAATTCGTTCGGGCCACTCAATTAAACTCAAGCCATTGAGTGCTGCTTCCTCCAGCCCAAGTTCATAAACTTCTTCCGGATGCTCTATCCTATAGAGATCGAAATGCCAAATCGTCAAATCGGCTAACCGATACGTTTGTACCAGTGTATATGTGGGGCTAGGGACTTCTTCTAGTACTCCTAAGGCTCCGATCAAAGACCGGACAAAGGAGGTTTTCCCAGCTCCAATAGGCCCTTTTAATTTGATAATATCGCCAGGACCTGTAACTAGCGAAATGTCCTTAGCTAGTTGTTCTGTGGCTTGCAGGTTCGGGAGATCTAAAAACCTTTCAAATTGTGGCTCCCGTTTGCAATTGTTTGTAGGCTTCATCATGTAAATAGCATAATAGCGGATGGGACCTCTAGTATCGGTAGTGATTGGGTTTGAAGGGTCCGTGCTGGGACACTCCGATATAATCCGCTTGCTTTTGAGAAAGTAAGGTCAAATCAGCCCCGACCTTTTCCAAGTGAAGAAAGGCTACCTTCTCATCCAAGTGTTTGGGCAATACGTAGACTTTATTTTCGTATTTTTGAGTATTATTCCATAACTCGATTTGTGCTAACACTTGATTGGAAAATGAGGCGCTCATAACAAAGCTAGGATGCCCAGTGGCACACCCAAGATTGACCAGTCGGCCTTTGGCTAGGACCATGATCCGTTTTCCATCTGAAAACGTGACCTGGTCCACTTGTGGTTTAATTTCTGTCCAGGTCATGTTGTTCAATTGGTCAATTTGAATTTCAGAATCGAAATGGCCTATATTACAGACGATTGCTAGGTCTTTCATAGCACGCATATGCTCCAGCGTAATAACGTCGACATTACCTGTAGCAGTGACGAATACATCGCCTTGTTGGGCAGCCTGGTCCATGTTCACTACCTGATAGCCTTCCATAGTAGCTTGAAGGGCGCAGATGGGGTCTATTTCTGTAATTAGAACTCTTGCTCCAGCGGCTCGAAGTGATTCAGCAGACCCTTTCCCAACGCCCCCATAGCCACATACTACTGCAACCTTGCCTGCCAACATAACGTCTGTTGCACGCCGTATGCCATCCACCAAGCTTTCTCTACATCCGTAGAGATTATCGAATTTTGATTTGGTCACCGAGTCGTTGACGTTGAATGCAGGTACAGCAAGTGTTCCTGACTTTTCCATTTCGTATAGCCGATGAACACCGGTCGTGGTCTCTTCAGAGAGGCCCTTAACCTGTGATAAGAGACCTTCATATTCATCATGCATGAGCTTTGTCAGATCTCCGCCATCGTCCAGCAACATATTTGGTGTCCAGTTGTTGGGCCCCAATATAGTTTGTTTGATGCACCACCAAAATTCTTCTTCTTCCAGACCTTTCCAAGCAAAGACTGGGATATTAGCATCAGCAATTGCTGCTGCTGCATGGTCTTGGGTAGAAAAAATATTGCAAGAACTCCATCGAACTTCGGCACCTAGATCTATAAGTGTTTCAATTAGTACGGCCGTTTGTATAGTCATGTGAAGACAGCCGGCAATCCGAGCGCCTTTGAGCGGGAGCGCCCCAGCATATTCGTCTCTTATCGCCATCAGCCCTGGCATTTCAGACTCGGCAATCACGATTTCTTTGCGACCCCAATCTGCTAGAGAGATATCGGCAACTTTATAGTCTGAAAATTCGGTCATATAACCACTCCTGTGATTTCATAAGGGCAAATATGGGGTTTTTGATATTGGTGCTTTGGGCCTATTAAATATTAAATCCAAATATTGGCAGTGTCACCGAGACAGAGGCATTTTTTAAGCTTTTAGCGGAATTAGTGGGCCTGACTTCCCCTGTATGTCTAGGATCCAGACTATGCTTAATCAGTAGTTCACCTTCCAAGACTACAATATCTCCTTTTGAACTGGACTTGATACAACATAGAAGACACGAGTACTAGTGGAAGTCTGCGATAGACCCATTAGATCTAAGTAAAACAGAAAGTTAGGTATAAGCTAGTCATTACTATAAACATTCTGATTTAACCTCTGCTAATGGGATCTAAGTCCCGGTGGCGTATCTGGACTGGGTAACCGGCAGCAGAGATCCGGCGAGCCAACTCTTCACAAACGGCTACGGACCGGTGGCGTCCACCGGTACAACCAATTGCAAGTGTCAGGTATCGTTTTCCTTCGGCGGTATAGCGTGGCAAAAGTGGTATGATTAAAGAACAAACTCTCGAAAAAAAAGATTCAAAATCGGGATCATTCTCGATGTATTGAACAACTTCTCGATCTAAGCCGGTTTTCCTCCGCAAAGTTTCTGAGTAGTGAGGATTCGATAAAAAACGAACGTCGAATACTAAATCAGCTTCGCGAGGAAGACCCTGTCGAAACGCGAAAGAAGTGATACTCAAAGTTAGTGGAGAGGCGTTTTGAATAGCAAAATGCCCTTCCACAGAAAGACGTAAATCAGCAGAGGATAACGATGAGGTGTCAAATACGTGATCCGCTTGCTCCAATAAAGGCATCATCAGTTGTTTTTCTCGGATAATGCCATCTGTGACTGGCCGGTCCATTGCTAAAGGGTGGCGTCGCCTGGTTTCAGTAAAGCGTAATCTCAAAATATCTGGATCACAGGTCAAGAACACTAGTTCAATAGTTCTTACTGAGGCCTCCTTAAGTTCTCGGATTTGCGTAAGCAACATATCTGAAGAAAAACCTATGCTGCGAGTATCTATGCCTGTTGCTACAGGGAAACTCTGACGAGTCTCGTCTAGAAACGTTCTTAATAACCGGAGCGGTAAATTGTCCACCACTTCATAGCCAAGATCTTCTAATGTGTCGAGGACGGTGCTTTTCCCCGCGCCCGATAATCCAGTCACGACCAGTAGTAGTGGTTCCGGCATGATTAAAGGTAACTAATTCGGCACTGACGAGAAATAATCAGTGAAATCATCTAAATCTACTCCGACTATTATGCCACCGTAGTAATTGCATCAATATCTCCCAGAAGACAACGTGGCCGGGCTTTGTCACACGGATCACCGTGAAGCAATGACTTCGCCTGAAGTTGGAACGCAAAACAAGAAGAGTTAATCTCCTGTCGACTATAGGTTTCGATGCTTTATGGCTGATACAAGCCATCAGCGTATGCTTCTTTTTACATCCCCCGTTTTCTATAATCTAGTTCTTTATTTTTAGGCATCCTATCAGGTAGGGCGAACACGTATTTTCTCGCTGCAAAATATAAATGCAGGGACGACCTAAAGATCTTAACACCAAATTGATGGATAAGTGGGGACGGTAATAGATTATATTCAGTATTATTTTTATGAGGCCGTCAATAATGCATACATTGCATCAGAAGATGTACTGCCTCGAAGTTTGGCACACATGGTTGGATCGCGGAGCAACCGCGTAATTCTTGCTAAGGCTTTTAGATGAATATGTCCTAGTGACATCGGGCCTAACAGCATGAAAATCAAATCTACTAGTTCATCATCCACTGAGTCGAAGTGGATTGGTGCTTTGAGTCTTGCAAATATACCACATGGTTGATCCAGGTCGTGTAATTTCGTATTCGGAATCGCAACGCCCTGTCCAACAACAGTAGTTCCGGCTTGCTCACTAGCGCTAAGGCCCGAGAGGATATGATTCTCATCGAGACCAGTCAAAGAATGACCCAAAGCCGCTAACGCTTTTAAAGTGTTATCTTTACTCTGCGCTTTGAAATCAATGTAAACTTGAGAGGGAAGGAGAAAATCTATGATGTTCATTGTGATTACTTCAATTGAAATATGGAGTCACTGGAAGTATGTCTGGGCAAAGTGTAGTTTCTATTTGATGATCTACTAATAGGAAGTGCTTGATAAGTTTTATGCATTATATAGTTCTTGGCTCTCTTCGTGATAGTTTAAGGTAACGGTAAAACCGAAAACAGTATAAGCAAATAG
>CAZEWK010000087.1:0-12882 GCA_964515905.1 uncultured Rhodospirillaceae bacterium
ATTCGTATTTCTATTGTAACAATAAGCCACTAAGGCATTACCATTTTTTCAAACTTTTACTTCTTCTTAATGATAACATTATGGCACTTTTTTAACACTATCCCATAATGTTTTTTCCTGTTGAGTAAGGAATACCCAAGACCTACAGTATTCTCCCATTAATTATTTAAATACTGAAAATAGCATTACTTATTAGTTAGTTATACATACCAGCTTAGATTGTCTAATAAACTTTGGACCACTTATTCGGACAAATGTTTGATTATTATTTTTGTTCCATGCTTTATACTCGCTCCAAAATACCCAAAAGCATTTGTATATGCTTAATTACCAGCTTCGCCTATCTACCCGTAGCCTCTGCAGATCATAGAGATTCAGATCCCACCTATGAGATCAAAAGTATGAGAATCGTGACGCCGCTATCTGAAACACCGGGAGATCCGGTCCAAGGCGAGAAAATTGTGGCCGGCCGAGAGGGCAATTGTCTTGCTTGCCACAAAGCCCCTATTCCAACCGAGGAATTTCACGGAAATTTAGGGCCTAGCTTATTCAATGTCGGAAACCGTTATGACGAAGCCGAACTTCGTCTCCGCATAGTTGATCCTAAGGCCATCAATCCGGGAACCATTATGCCCGCCTTCTTTAAAGTTATAGGATTACAACGGGTAGCTAAACAATACCGCGACAGACCAATACTCAATGCACAACAAATCGAGGATGTGATTGCCTATCTACAAACCCTAACTTACACGGAAGAATAATCCAAATATCAGAAGACGAGTTGCGCCATAATTTGTAGAATACAATGTTACATGAACCATTATTGTGGAATAGACGACGGCATAAGCCTATGAACCAGTCTAAAAAATGCCCTCATCGTCGGATTCAATGGACTCGACGGAAATTTTTGTCGTTGACTACAGCATGTTTGTCATTGTTATCCTTTATCCGACCTCTTCGATCGGAGGAGTTTGACTACCGCGGGAATCCCTTTCGAGATCGCTTTCAAAGTTTTCGGCAAACTTTTCGTGTTGAACCAGATCGAGCTGAAGCGGAGAGAATAGTCCGACACATTTTACGAGGTCGCAATTTACGTACTAACTTAATACGTTTCGACGCTCCCGATATTGCCGAAAACGGATCCGCTGTTCCAATTAAAATATTTATCGATTGCTTGATGACCGAGACGGACTTTCCAACCATCGTACATGTGCTCGCTCTTGAAAATCCCTTTCCTGAAATAGCCAAGTACCGGTTCACACCAGAATGTGGCAAAGCACAGGTTACCTCGAGAATTAGAATGCGAGCAACAGCACCCATAGTGGTAATAGCAGAAATGATCGACGGTACTGTCGGAATGACGGAAAAAACCGTAAGTGTCACACTCGGCGCCTGCAGCTGACAAGGAACCACATTATGGGAGACCTAAATCAACGTAAACGACGCATTAAAGTAACGCCAAACCCTGCTCAGCGTGGTGAACTTGTAACTGTCAAGGCCTTGGCAGAACACACAATGGAACCGGGAGTCCGCTTAAATCCAGATACACTAATAGTGTACCCACGATTCATATTAAACAAATTTATTTGCAGATATAACGGGATAGAAGTTTTTGTATCCGATTGGTATTCAGGTGTATCCGCTAACCCCTATATATCATTTTATTTAAGAGCCAACCAATCTGGAGAAATCGAAATTGAATGGGTAGATGATTACAACATATCAACTTTTGCCAATGTAAACATATCTGTATTAGATACGGATACAAACAACTAATCTTAAAGCGGCTGGCTATAGAATGAAGTTTTGGAAAATAACTACGTTAGCCTCTATTAGTCTGCTTGTATACCTACCTTCTACGGCGTCAGAAGAATCCTCCACTAACGATATGCTTAAATCGGGTTATCATTATTCCCATCCTGATACACAAGCCATCCAAGACGATGATTTCGCAAATCCTGGACTATTATATATAGATCGAGGCCAACAACTCTGGAACATGGTCCAAGGGAAACAAAATAAATCTTGTGAAACCTGCCATGGCAAAGCCGGCATCTCAATGTTAGGAATCGGTAATACGTACCCAAAACTAGACCAACAACAGAACGGACTAATTAATTTGGGGCAACGCGTCCAAATATGTCGAACTCGATACATGGATGCAAAACCATTTCTGACCCCCGAACATGAGCATGAAAACGAGGACCTCCTCTCCTTAGAGTTATACATTATGGCTCAATCCGTGGGCCTACCGCTCTCTGTGAAAGTCAGCGGATCCACAACACCATATTTCGAACAGGGCAGAAAACTCTACTACCAAAAAATTGGGCAATCAGATCTAGCATGCTTTCAATGCCACAATGAGAGTGTAGGGGGATTTTTGCGAGCCGAACGCATAAGCCAAGGACATATCAACGGCTTCCCGACATATATTCTCCGTTGGGATCGAATTGCCTCCATCCATCGTCGTTTCCAGTTCTGCAATGAGCAAGCGCGTGCAGAACCACTGCCAATCAATCACCCAGACTACAATGCACTGCAGTTGTATGTCGCTTGGCGAGGCGGAGGGCTTTTAATCGAAAATCCATCCGTTCGACGTTGATTGATTGAATCAGATTATTTTTCGATAGTGATGGCAAGTTGGCCCAGAGCTTCCAACGCAGCCGGATAATTTTCGGTTTTATTGTAGGCATCAATTCGACTTATCTCGGACAAAATACGATCGAAAAATTCGGACGAAAAAAATTCATAACGTGCCTGTGCTGCATCCAGCTCTATTAAAGTTTGTTCAATAACCATTTTTCCGAGCGCCCAATCTTCGGCTAGTAGTGTTCTTTTAAGAAGAACCACTACTGTATTTAAATATATAGGGGATGATTTTGAAAAAACAGAACCCTCCCCTCCACCAACGACGTTCAAATAAGATACAAGATCGTCTTTCTGACCATCAGACAAATTAAGCTCATAATAAGTATCAAAATGTTCGACAGTCTCTAATAAAGAGTCGAACCTACCATCGTGCATGTAGGGAGCAGTAATGCTTAGATCTCGAAGTGTCGGGGTATCTATTATCATTCCTGTGCCTACATCGTGGGTCTCCCCATCCACAAAATAGGTCGCTGG
This sequence comes from uncultured Rhodospirillaceae bacterium, assembly GCA_964515905.1. GTDB lineage: Bacteria > Pseudomonadota > Alphaproteobacteria > UBA7887 > UBA7887. The sequence continues at coordinate 3,124 of CAZEWK010000087.1, forward strand.
ATTGTGGCAACTAGCACAGGATACATTCGGTTGGTGGGGAAACGACTTTTTAAAAAGGTGCTCTCCACGCAATGGGGCAAGCCCGACTCCACTCACTAGTCCGCCTTGATCATCAAGCGACTCATTGAAAAGAAAATTTAAACTCCTTTCGTAAGCCACCAAAGCATCTAATGTGAGATCGCCTGGCTCCAGTCCTCCAAATTCCTCAACCACTACAAAACGGGTAAATTCACGAAGAGTGGAAAAATTTCCACTCCTAGCATAAGGCTCAGTGTGCCGAGCCCCAAATATGCTCGGGATATTGATTGGGTTAAAAACTCCATCTTCGTATAGCGTCATAGCACGATTGGTAATATCTATAGTCCCAGCTTTTCCGGATAAACCGTCGACAAATAAAGATTGACTCGCTCCCCCATCAGGATGGCAGACGTCACAACTCATATGAAGTCCAAAGGAATTGGAACCCTCCAAAAGCGATTTATTTTTAAAGGCGAGCTCTCCCAACGCAATTAAAACGCTCTCTTCTGTTGAATGTTGTATGGACAAGAGCGAGACTGGCCTTCCTTCACCTAACACAAAGGGCGGTTCCGCCCCAATGGAAACCCCGATTGATAAAAGCCATATAATCAAACTGAATTGTAGCGTGCGTAAGTTCATTGAAATTTTCCGTTTGTTACTCTCAACCTAAAATCAATTAAGAGAACATTGTGTAGAATTCAAACTTACTCCTAAATCTACCACACATCACATATCTCTGGCATAATAGAAAGAACCTTAGACCTATTATTCAATTGATTGTTCGCATTACACCCGACGAGCTTATCCTTTTCCCATTTATACTATCACATCAAGTTTCACTCTATCTTGATATCGTAGACCGCATTTCGATTAGTTTTGATATGATGCCCTCCCATCGGTCACAGGCGCCAACATCATAGATACTTTATTATTGATCACGGAGGCACTTTTCAAAGTACATTCATTATTGCTACTGCTGCCTGATAGGTGCCCCAAATAGACAGAATAAAAAGTACTGCTAAGATTCCATTCTCCCACCATTTATTCCGATACTTGGAACCGATGAAGGCCGCTTTAGCAGTGAGTAGCCAGAGACCCCCGGACAAAATCGGAAGCACGAGCACAGTGGCTGCACTTGCCACAAGTGTTAAAGTTATAAAGTCAGGGGCAGAAGGAAGGCACCAAACCAAAGGGGAGAATAAGCCCCATACGATCATGCCCTGATATATTCTAGAACCCTTAACACTTATGGGACCACTCTGTAGAACTTTGTCGGACCGCACCACCTGAACTGCGTCGGTGACCAAGTATCCAAACCCAACGGCTCCTCCAATAACAGACGTATATAACGCTGCAAAAACACCCAAATAAAATATTGGACCCCCAATACCACCAAGAGTTAATGTCAGGAGATTTGCGAGATCATCTAAGTTCTCGATAATTAGCCCCCGCGGATAAAGGAGTTCCGCACCAATGGTCCATATCGATAGGTTAATCAACACTAAAACAAATGTACCCAACGCTATATCATACAACTGAACTCTTCGAAATTTTGGCCCCTTCCAGCCCTTCTGTTGAATAAAATATGGATACAAAAGATTAGCTATAGAACCACCAACAGCGCCAATAAGTGATGTGATCACCAATAAAGCCCCAAATGATCCGCTCTGTGCAGGAATCTCAAAGAACAGAGCTCCCTTAGCCGCTGCTAATGGATCGGGGCCAACCCACAGAGCAACGCCTAAAAGTGATACCGTCAGCATTATTAGAAAAACATAGAATACGACTTCTAATTTTCTATACGTTCCTCGAAAAATAAAAATAGCCGCGATCACCACCCAAAATACCGACCACAGCCAAGCGGCCCCGAAACCCGTTAACCTTTGAGTAGTTTCGCCAACACCTTTCACCATGTACGAGCCATAAAAATGAACAAAAAATAGGGCTGTGAGCACAATGAAATAAGGAAACCATCGGTGTACACGTTTTAAACCACCGATCACACTTTCCCCGTGCTGATTACATAGTTGATATTTAGCTATGATCGAAACAAACACAAATCGAACAAATAATGCCAGCACCATTGCCCACATTAAGGTGTAGCCATAATTTCCACCGGCCACCGCAGAGTCGACTAAATCCCCTGCACCAAGCCAAGTCAAAGCAACAATTAGCCCGGGTCCAAAAGACCTAATATATTGCCAGAAATTTGAAGGGACCTGCGCCGTGTATGTCGTTTTATTTGACGACAATTTTTAAAATCCCACACATATTTTGCTTATCCCAATCCCGCAAGCACAATAGCGCCAACCCGTTCTAATTGGGGCGAACCCCTTTAATTAGTGTGCGTAAGTGGATACGTGGTTCACCGACCGGATAATCCACATTTACAGAGTGGACTAAACAACGGTTATCCCAGACTATGACATCCCCCACCTTCCAATTGTGATCGTAACGGTATTTTTGTTGGGTCATATGTTCGTGAATTTTGTCGAGCATCGAATTACTCGCAGAGCGCTCCATTCCTACTATTCGATCGGTTCTATTCGAGTTAAAATACAATACTTTTTCCCCAGTGTCGTCGTGGGTGCGAACCAGTGGGTGGGTCACGTCTGGAGTTTCCGCAATTTCTTCAGGAGTACGTTGCACCGCTCGAGCCGGCGCTCGTTCAGTATCGTAACTATGAACAGCTTTTAGTCCCATTATTTGCTGCTTCATCTCCCCAGGCAAATCCTCATAGGCTTTTTTTGTATTACAAAAACGTGTTTGACCTGCTTTGGAAGGTATTTCATGCCCATGTAGAAGAGTTGCCTTGGGCGGCACTTCCTTAAACGAATGATCAGTATGCCAACCCGAACGCCGATTTAGATTTGGGTCGGACGGTTTATCACTGTCGGTCTTATAGGTACTTTCAAGTCGTGATATTTCAGGAACTTTACCAACCCAATTTTTCCGAGTTGTTTCTGCGAACGGAGTTCCAAAATAACTTGCCACACGGTAGAATTCTTCTGGGTTGAGACAACTCCCTCGCAAACAAAGAAGATGATAGGTGAGAAACGCACCGTTAAGCTCGTTGAGTTCATCTTTAGTCAAGGGGACCGCAAAGTCTTGCCCAACTACCTCTGCTCCCAAAGCATCGCATAAGGGACGGATTTCTAACGTCATGAGTAATCTCCTCCGTTTACGCCAATTGGATATGGTTGATAACTACCCTGTCGATAATAGCAAAACCCAGCAATTTAGGCGACGGATTTCAATCTTTCAACTAGCACGAGACGAGCTAGGTCCCCTTTTACAAAAAATATTCCTAAAACCTGAACGTGCGTTTTTCGTTAATTTTTTATTACTTTTAAGACTTTTGGCAATATAATAATTGGGATTGACGTTAAATTTAACCAGGTTCAATGACCGATTTTCAAAGGATCGTAATAAACCTGACGGTAGGTTATATGATGAAGACCGAGCGAAACCCTGGAACGGGGGAAATAGCCCATATTACTCGTGCGTTTATTACGGCCCAAACACAGCTTGCTGAACACAGGCGAAAAGTCGGGATCCGAAGCACACTCCCAGATAAACTTGCTTTCTGGCTTCGTTCATCCAGAAACCTTGAAATTCTTTACATTATTGCAACAGCCAAGGATCAAAACAGACAAATAAGTATAAGCGAGATTGGACGTCATCTTGGAACGACTCGGCCTAACGTTAGCCGTATTCTTAAGGAAGGACGTACCCTAGGATTAATTGATCACGTTAACCTTCCTACTCCATTGGCCGATGATTTCCTGCGGGAATCGACCGAAGCACTGCTATCAGACCCGGAATTTATGGGTGCAATAAGTGAGTTCGTATTTCGTGCCAATATTCTGGAGACGCCCGCTCCAAGCAGTAGACTAACCACCTCTACATTAACGAAAATAAATACCTCGTTTGACTCAGTGCGTTTCCATACTAATACTAAGGCCTGGACCGTCGGTGTGCTGCCGTTCAAGGACAGATCTTCAAATCAAGGGCTAAACTTCTTTGTGGACGGCCTAACTGAAGGAATTATCACTGAGCTTTCAAAATTCAAAGATCTGGGTGTCGTTTCCGGAAATTCGACATCTAAGTATAAAGAAACACCTGTCGATGCACGAGAAGCAGGTAAAGACTTAAATACTCGATTCGTCCTGGAGGGTAGTGCAGACCAACAACTGGATGTGCTCCGAATATCTGCACAACTACTTGATACAAAAGATGGTTGCCACGTGTGGGCAGAGAAAGTAGATCGGGATTTATCGCATAAAAGGACTTTTGAAATACAGGATGAGCTATCAAAGAGTTTTGCATCCGTAATTGGCGATCTCTGGGGCGTCCTAGGAAATATCAAACAGCGCACAGTGCTCCGAGAAGATCGCAATAGCTTAGATTCGGATCAGAGTGTCGCATACGGGAACGCTTACTTTCGGACTGGTTCTGAAGAAGAGCACTTCCGTGCTCGGGAGATTATTGAGAGGGCCAGAGAGAAGGATCCGGGCAATGGCAATGTATGGGCACAGGCGGCAAATCTCTATATGGCAGAGCATTGGTTTAGTCATAACCCATTACCTAACTCCTTGGACCGTTGTTTAAGAAGCGCACAACGGGCCGTAGAACTTGATTCGGGTAGTGATCGCACATATGCCTCGCTTGCCTCAGCACACTTTTACAGAAACGACACTAGAGGTTTCCGCGCCGCTGCAGAGCAAGTTTTAAAGATAGCCCCCAGTAGTGGAATGCGTGCCAATCAGATGGGTAGATTCTATTATCTCTCAGGTGATCATAAACGAGGAATGGATCTCGTAACTAAAGGGATTAATTCGATGAGGCGCGTCACATCTTCGCCCATACCAGGGTTTATGCGATTTTGCTACTTTATAGACCACTACCGTAATGAACGGTATGAGGAGGCTTTAGCAGAAACCAGCAAAATGGACATGCCCCGTTTTTGGGCCCCATATGCACTTAGTTTGGCTGCTTCCATTAATTTGGATCTGCAAAATGAGATTGATTTTGCCAGAGAAAGACTTATCGAAATTTGGCCAAAATTTGCAGATCATGCTGAGAATGCCATCAGAAATCTCGTTTATGAGCCAGATGTTACCGATTCCATCCTATTTAATTTAAAAAAGCCAGAAATTGGGTTACAAGTGCAATAAAAAGGCGCTCCTATAAGCTTTGATTGTGTGAAGATAGTTACGTTGTCTCCGTTCGAAAACTTACAGTTACAGTTTTATATTTAATAAGCTAAATTTTAATTGGCGCATACCTGAGGGAGGAAGTGTTCATGCCACATTTAATGATCAATGGCCAAAGCCATTACGTAGATGCAGAACCGGATACACCACTGCTATGGGTGATCCGAGAGGACCTACAATTAACAGGAACTAAATTTGGCTGCGGCATTGCAGAATGCGGAGCCTGTACCGTGCACGTGGACGGGCAAGCTATGCGCTCATGCTCTGTTTCTGTCGGTGATGTGGAAAATGCTGCAATCACAACAATTGAGGGATTGCATCATGCTGATCAACACCCGGTACAGCAAGCATGGATAGAGGACCAGGTTCCTCAGTGCGGTTACTGCCAATCGGGGCAAATCATGGAAGCCTCGGCATTGCTTGCGCGAAATCCCGATCCAACAGACGAGGAAAATATAGATGCAATGGATGGCAATCTCTGTCGTTGTGCTACTTATTTCAAAATTGTAGAAGCGGTTCAGAAGGCCGCCAAGATAGCGAAGAAGGAGAGAGAAAATGTCTAAATCAACACTCTCTAGTTCGTCACGGTCGGTATTATCAAGACGTGACTTCTTGATTCGTTCCACAGCCGCAGGAACCGCCACTGCACTCACCATTTCCTTCGGTACGGATTTTGAGGGAATTGGTAAAGCAGAAGCAGCCGGCATGCAGCAATTTACACCCTCAATCTGGTTTACCATCACACCGGATGGTAAGACCAGCATGCATATAGTTAAGTCTGAAATGGGCCAACATATTGGTACAGCGATAGCGCAGATTATTGCGGAAGAACTAGAGGTGGACTGGAATGACGTCACACTCGTCTATCCGGAGGGCAGTGTAGAAAATTTCGGCATATACGGTGTAGCACACACTGCAAATAGTGGAAGTGTCACGACCGAGTTTGAGCGTTTGTCTTGTGCTGGAGCCGCGGGTCGAATGCTCTTGGTAGAAGCGGGCGCCAAGTTATTAAGGGCGGCACCCAACGCCTGCTACGCGTCAAAAAGTAAGGTAATCGAGGAAAGATCTGGTCGTTCCGTCACGTACAGCGAAATTCTTTCTCAAACTACCATCGATCGTACGTTTAGTTACCCCGAGGATTTCCTCGGCATTCCGAAGAAATCCAGAGAAGATTATAAACTGATCGGTAAATCCATTCCGGCACTTGATATTCCCGGGAAAACCAACGGTAAGGCTCAATACGGAATGGACGTATTCTTACCCAACATGGCTTATGGATCACTGGTGATCCCGCGTAGTCGTTATGCCTCTAAAGTTCTGAGTGTCGATGACACGGATGCACAAAAAATTCCTGGCTTCGTTAAAGCGGTTACCATTGATGATTCTTCCGGTAATTGCACAGGATGGGTAGTGGCGATTGCCGAAAAGTTTCCTGCAGCAGTAAAAGCCGCGAATGCACTTAAAGTTACGTGGGACCCAGGGCCCTATGGAAACGTTAGCTCGGAAGATCTAACCGCAGACCATAAAAAAATGCAGCAAGACCCGAATGCTGGGGCTGCATGGGTACTGCAAGGGGATATTGATGGAGCTCTTTCAGATTCCGACGAGGTGCTAGAATGGGAGTTTACCAGCGACATGGTAGTTCACGCCGCGATGGAACCCCACAACGCAACGGTCGGAAAGTTTGGTGACACCTGGCACGTCTGGCAGGGCACGCAATCAACGACGTTTGGCCGAATGACCTTAACCGGTGTTTTATCGGCGGCCCTTGGTGTTGACGCTAGCGAGATAAAAGTAGTGGTTCACCCATTTATTTTGGGTGGGGGATTCGGTGGTAAACAGGACTACGATGAAGTAGTTGCCGCCGCCTTAGCGAGCCATGCTGTTGGACGCCCTGTTAAACTTATTCAGACCAGGGAATCTCAAATGGCGACCAGTTTTCCCCGGACACCTTCCTATCATAAAGTGCGTGCAGGTCTGAAAGACGGCAAACTTACCTCGCTGGACCATGACGTCGTTGCTGGTTGGCTAGGTGTTCGATATGGCGTGGGAAATTGGGCGCAAGGGGACGCCATTGATGATCCAGAGAAGCAAATCGATCAATGGAGTATCGGTGGCAGTGATCATTGGTACAACATTCCGAACGAGCGCGTCAGAGGGATGCACAATGAACGTACTACAGTTGCCATGCGTGCATCGGCGTTACGTTCAGTATCGAATTCTTACAACTACTGGGTAGTAGAGTCCTGTATCGATGACATTGCCCATCGGTTAAATCGGGATCCTGTGGAGTTTCGCCTGTCGTTACTCGATGGGAAGGGTGAAAAACGTGGTATTCCAAATGCGGGATATCCGCCAGGCACCCCCGATGACTATTACATAAAACAATTATGGACAGCCTTTCCTGCATTCCATCCGGATACCTGGCTTCCTTATGAGTCGGCCACCGTCGGAGGTGCTAAACGCCTTGCAAATGTGCTTCAGGTAGCTGCCGGAAAAGCGGGATACGGAGTCAAACCACTGGGCAAATACTCGGGTGTGGGTGTTGCCGTGTCTGGTGCGGAAGAGAGGGAAAGCCCGACTTGGGTTGCCGGTGTAGCGGAAGTCTCTGTCGAGCCCACAAGCGGTGAGATTTCGATTCAGAAACTTACCATTGCGATGGATATGGGCCTTGCCATTAACCCAGACAATGTGGCAACACAGATCCGCGCATCCGCCTTGTGGGGAGCCAGTCAAGTACTGTCAGAGCAGATGACAATGAAGAATGGTTCGTATGAGCAGCTCAACTTTGATACCTACAAAACCATTCGCCTTCGGCAAGTCCCTGCGATTGATGTCGAGTTGGTTGAAAGCGGACATCATCCAACGGGCGTTGGCGAGCCAGCTTCGTCCGTCATCGCCCCCGCTGTAGCCAACGCAGTATTCAATGCCGTTGGCGTACGCACCCACAACATGCCAATCTCACCAAAAGATGTACTGAAAGGCATGAGGAGTTAAAGCAATTACGCACATGTAGGGGAGGATTGTCACTTTCCCCTACTTTGTTACGAATAGGCATGGCCACCCCCGTTTCGGCCATGCCTATTTTACTGGAAAAGGATTGAGTGCATGACCACAATTGTCACAATAACCTTTACGGCAAAAAAGGGCCTTGGCAATGAACTGGTGTCAACCTTCAAGCAATTTACTCCTATTGCACGAAGGACAGATGGAAACGTAAGTATTCAACTCATGCAGAATCAAGATAATCCGGATCTACTCATGTTTTATCAACGTTGGGAAACCAGAGAACACCAAGAGAAATATCTGCTTCAGTTTAAAGAACGGGGAAATATGGCCGTTTTAAATCCATTTTTAGACGGTGAACCTGTGATCCGTTATTTTGACGACACCAATGTCTAGCTCTCTCTCAATTGGAACTATTACTTATCTAAAAGTCGGTGACAGAAAATTCGGCACTATACATTAGGGGTATTAAATTCCTTCAATCAACTCTTAACAAAAAAACTAAAATAACAAAACATTCTTGATTCCGTTTGGTAAAACTTAAATATCCAACCCTGCTTTTCGCAATCCATCCATTAATGCATCAACAATTTCGTCAAGACAAAAAACCCGCTTGATATTGGACTTTACTTCTTTTTCAAAGTCAGAGCACTGAGCAATAAGTTGAGCAACTGATCTGTCGGCTTCTTTTTCGTTGCCATTTTCAGCGTGGGCCGCAGCAAGGCACATATGTGTCACCCATAAATGCGGTAGGCCCAGTCGCAGAATAATTTTAATAGCTTCATCATAATTTTTATTTTTGTATCGATCAAAAAACAAATATATGTAACCGATCATGTTGGCAAAGTCTGGTCTGGCATATGCTTTCTCCAAAATTGCGATTCCCTCGTCCCATTGTCCCGATACAGCTAAAACCTCAGCATAACCCGTAAGCCGAGTTACGGAATTTGGGTTGATTTGTAGTGTTCGCTCGTGAGAAGCCAATGACGCGGCAAATTCACCTCTTACGAAATAGGATCGGGCAAGTGCAAAATGCGTGCGGTCACTGTTTGGGTCCAACCTTACAGCTTTTTGTGCCGCTTCATATGCCCGCTCTATAGGATCCGCTATATCACTGTACCCTAACGAATACCCATCGAGACATATATGGGCAAGCAAGGCCAGAACGTGACCATTATCCGGATCTCGTTCTGATCCACGATCAAGAACTTCAAAAGCCAACAAATGTTCTTCTGGTGCCTGAGTCCGATAGTACGAATTCGCAAACTCAACACTTTGTTCGGAGGTAAGGTTCTGTAAATCTGATTTCTTCACCCGATCAAATCGAATTTGACCCAGAACTCCGTGCAGATCCCCGATTGTCGATGACACTCTTTGGGAAAGTTCGTCCTGAACATCGAAGATGCTAACGTCGGATAGATTTCGATCATAGGTCTCCGCCCATAAGTGGCTACCATCCGCTGCATCCAATAACTGCCCGGTCACACGCAGAGCATTACCCGATTTCCGTACACTGCCC
>CAZEWK010000088.1:0-4666 GCA_964515905.1 uncultured Rhodospirillaceae bacterium
GTCCTCTCGGGGCGACGGGTGACGCAAGCTTCTGGGTTGCCCCCGTATTCGCGGCACATGGTGCCGAGTTGGTTAATAAAGACGGGGATATCGTGGTCGATTCTGATGAGGTACGCATAGTCCTGGAGTACGTATCCCGCCTTGTACTCACAATGCCAGAAAGCGTTTTTGCCTGGGACGACGCCGGTAACAACCGGTGGATGATTTCGGGACAAGGTTCCTCTGTCTTCAATCCCCCCAGTCCGTGGAATGTAGCAAAAAGGGATGCTCCACAATTTGCCGAACAGATGTGGTGCCATGATTTACCACGAGGTCCACATGGACGATTTCGGAATTTTATTCCACAATTCTGGGGAATTTGGGATTTTTCCGAAAATATCTCAGCGGCAAAAGACATGTTACGCCACGTGGGGAATCGGGAAATTACCTATCAGATGAGCCAGGCTTCCAGCGGTTACGATGTCCCGCTCCTAATCTCCCACGCGGAAGGTAACGACGTGTGGGAGGAAGCCGGACCACCACCAGGAGCCATTTACAATTATCCGATCCGGGGCGACGAAATTGGAATAGCGCCTGGCTATCCGGCTCCACCACCAATTGCTGCACAGATAATGGCACAGGCCATTTTCCCAGTTCTAGTATCGAGGGTAACTGCAGGTGGGGACACGTTCGACGAAGGTATAAAATGGGCCGAAAACGAACTGGAAGCGGTCATGCGCAGCTAAGCACTGCCGGCAAAAACCTTGGCTCAAAATAGTAAATGGCATGACATCAGAAAACCTTAAGTATGACTACATTATAGTTGGCGCCGGCTCTGCCGGAGCGGCACTCGCGTATCGTCTCTCTGAAGACTCTAAAATTTCTGTGCTGTTATTGGAAGCTGGATCCACAACCCATCCCTATTCCCGTATTCCGATCAGTTTTGGTCTACTGATTAATAAGCCGGGGGTAAATTGGCGTTATTTCTCGGAACCTGAAAAGGGTACCGCGAACCGTCAAATTCCGGTTCCAAGAGGAAAGATGCTGGGAGGTTCTAGTGCCATAAATGGAATGGTATATGTTCGCGGACAACCGCTTGATTATGATACCTGGGCACAACTTGGAAATAGAGGTTGGAGTTGGGACAATGTCGCCCCTCTTTTTCAAAGAATGGAGAACTACACAGACCCCGGGCACGAAACTAGAGGGACCGAAGGCCCCCTCGGAATATCAGAAGTTGGTGAACAAAACCCTCTCTATGATGCGCTCTTAGACGCAGCAGTATCGGTTGGTCATGCGAAAAATGCAGATTACAACGGGCCTAATCAGGAGGGAGTGGCAAGACTGCAGGCCACTATACTACGAGGTCGACGGATGAATACCGCCCACTGCTATTTGCGACCCGCTATGCATAGGCCCAACCTGAATATTATCACCAAAGCAATGACACATAAGGTCCTTTTGGACGGAACACGATGCACCGGAGTTGTGTACAAAAAGAATAGTGAACTAATCTCTGTTGACTGCGGAAAAGAAGTTATTTTGGCAGCTGGTGGAATAGCGTCCCCGCAGATTCTAGAACTGTCTGGCATTGGTCGTCCTTCAATTCTGCAGCAACACGGCATAAAGGTGTTACATGGTTTAGAAGCTGTCGGAGAAAACTTTCGTGACCACCTGCTTCCCCGAGTTAAGTGGAAACTTAAAGTGCCAGAAGTTTCATACAACACTAAAGCAAACGGAATAGGCCTTGTAGGACAAGTGCTAAAATATTTTGCAACGGGAAAAGGGTTTTTAAGTCTGCCGTCGTCGTCTTTAGGAGCCTGGCTAAAAACGAGACCCGAGTTGGCAACTCCCGATATTCAAATGCAATTTATCCCGTACTCTGTAGAAAGCGCCGAGAAGCGCACACTTCATTCCTTTCCGGGAATGACCATCGCTTGCTTTCAGCTAAGACCGGAGAGCCTTGGTTCTGTACACATCCGCTCTGATGACCCCTATGAACACCCTGCTATTCGATTTAACTTTCTGAGTGACCCTATCGATGTGCAAACCAATATTGATGCGGTGAGAATGATGCGGGAGATCGTTGATGGAAAACCGATGGACCCTTACCGAGACGTAGAATTTTATCCAGGAACATCGGTTTCCAGCGATGACGAAATAGAACAGTTTCTGCGGGAAGAGTGCGAAACTGGCTACCACCCTATGGGCACTTGCCGCATGGGGTCCGGACCCAACGCTGTCGTCGACGATCAGTTAAAAGTCCTCGGCATAGAAGGACTTCGGGTTGCTGACGCATCCATCTTCCCGACTATGCCGTCGGGCAATACTAATGCGCCTTGCATCATGGTTGGTGAAAAAGCAGCTGATTTAATTAAAAACACACACTAAATTTAACGAACTTGTCAGTGACTTATTATTTAAAAAATAAAAAAGGAAATACCAAAGATATGAATGCCAACACGGGACAACCAGACTACATCATTATTGGAGCAGGATCTGCTGGGGCCGCATTGGCATTTCGTCTGTCGGAAAACCCCAAGACTTCTGTTCTCTTGATCGAGGCCGGTAAACGTGCTCATCCATTTTCTCGGATGCCAATCAGTTTTGGGCTGTTCATAGATAAGCCCGGAGTAAATTGGCGGTATACCTCTCAGCCAGAAGAAGGCACAGCCAATCGTGTAATTCCTGTTCCCAGAGGGAAGATGTTAGGGGGGTCGAGCTCCATCAATGGACTGGTATATGTGCGAGGCCAAACTTTGGATTATGATACCTGGGGACAGCTTGGGAACCGCAGTTGGACCTGGGATAAAGTTTCAAAAGTTTTTCGACGAATGGAAAACTTTGATGGTGGCGACGAGGCAGTGCGGGGTCGGAGTGGTCCCTTGGGTGTCTCGGAGGTGCCAGACCAAAATCCTATTTACGATGCGCTAATTGCCGCAGCTCGGTCCGTTGGGTATCCCCACAATCCGGATTACAATGGGCTAGACCAAGAAGGGATAGGAAAAACACAGGCCACTATAAAAATGGGTCGGCGAATGAGTACAGATCGGTGCTATCTTGAACCCGCACTTCGAAGGACAAATCTTGAAATTATTACGGAAGCCATGACCCAGCATCTAGTACTGGAGGGGAAGCGTTGTATCGGGGTAGTCTATAAAAAGGATGGGAAAAAAACTACCGTTCTATGCAAAAGAGAAGTCATACTTTCCGCGGGAGCCGTTTCATCTCCGCAGATTCTAGAATTATCTGGGATAGGTAAGCCAGAGATTCTTAAAAAATACGGTCTAGAAGTTAAACATGAGTTAGCTGCTGTGGGAGAAAACTTTCGCGATCACATCGCTTCCCGTATAAATTGGAAAGTAACCATGCCAGGCGTTACCTATAATGACAAAATCCGAGGTATTGGGATTGTGGGACAGGCTATTAAATATGCTGTAACAGGTGGAGGTTTTCTCAGCCTGCCCTCCACCCCGGTTGTCGCTTTTGTGAAAACGAGGCCGGAATTAGAGACCCCCGACATCCAGCTGAGCTTCTTTCCCTACGCGGTGGAAAACCCAAAGCGTAGAAAATTATTTAAATTCCCTGGAATGACGTTTGTTTGTTATCAACTTCGACCCGAAAGCTTGGGATCCATCCATATTCGCTCTAAAGAACCAAACGAACAACCAGCTATTCGCTTTAATTTTCTTCACGACCCAATCGACCTCAGGACCATGATCGATGGCGTTAATATTATGAGAAAAATCGTTGGAGCTCCCCCCATGGATGCCTTTAGGGGAGAAGAGTTTGAACCTGGGGAAAAGGTGTCCGGAGATACAGCCATAGAAAATTGGATTCGAAACACTAGCGAAACTGCCTACCATCCGATGGGCACATGCCGTATGGGCCCTGGCCCCAACGCAGTAGTTGATGACAGCCTGAAAGTCTACGGACTGGAGGGATTACGTGTAGCTGATGAATCTATTTTTCCAACAATGCCATCAGGAAACACTAACGCCGCTAGCATCATGGTGGGAGAAAGAGCCTCTGATTTGATTAAAGAGGAACAATAAATCCATTAGGAGCCCATAAATAACTTTTTATGCTTTAACCTGAGCCCGAATCTGCCACTACTCGCCAGGCTGCGGTGAGAATAGAAGTTCCTGATATCCAGAGGCAGCTATGTCCCAGCAGCGTTTACGATAAGCAGGCCAAATGCCGTCATAACGGACGAACACACGGCTCTGTTTACCCTCCACGTTGGAATTGACTCCACTCATCCACGAATCAATTTCGTTTATAAGCAGTTCCTTGCCACTCTCTTCCACGTGGTTGCTCCAATCCTCCGCAGCTTCTGGTCGTGGTTCTACCCATGTTAAGTCTTTTTCATCGATATGTTTAATGAGCGCCGTCACCCACTCGACGTTAAATTCAGCCAACCGAGTATGATTAGCGAAAAGGACCTGTGGCCCTGGGACCATAAAAAAATTAGGAAAGGCCGGCACCTGCACTCCGAGGAAGGTAACAATTTTGTTACGCCAACTCTCTCTAAGACTTCGACCATCGACACCACGAATATCAATCCGATCGAAGCTACCAGTAATAGCGTCAAAGCCCGTTGCGTAGACTATTGTATCAAATTCATACTCACGATCCGTGGTTTTTAATCCCTTACTAGTTACGCACTCAAAGGGTGTCTCCATCA